>JAZQAR010000042.1:0-10220 GCA_045545315.1 Eubacteriales bacterium
CGAATACATTCCCTTCTCCGGCACCTTCGGCAATAGTGACTATATGCTGGAGATCACCCTGGCTCCCAATGAACACCATTACTTCAATACCGATGCCATTTACGTGAACGGTATGGCTACGGGAGTCTATGAGTATCAAGATAATCTGATGATTCTGCGGGAACACTTTTATCTGAAAAAGCCCATCGAAACCATTTCTTTGACCGGATACGTGGACGCAGAGATCGGTAAGCCCATCTCCACCCAGGTCCCCGTCGCCCCTGCAGATGCACCCTATACCGTAGAAGGTATTGATTGGCAGTTGGAAACCGGAGAACCCGTCACCGGCGCCTTCTCTGCCCTGGAAAACTATTGTTCCATCATTACCCTGACAGCCAAGCCCGGCTATTATTTCGAAAATCCCGATATCTACATCAACGGAACCGAATGTGATAGCTATAACTCCGGCGAACATACGTATCAAATCAACCAATATTACTATTTCAAAGAAAACATTGATACCGTTGCCCTGACCAACGTGCCCACCGCCACCGTTGGTGCAACCGCCGTTTCCGGCCCGATCACCGTCCCCGCAGGTGCGCTTTATACCGCCACGGTAACCTGGCTGGACGAAGATGACTGCGAGTTCACCGGCACCTTTGAAGACGGCAAGCGGTATGAACGGATCGTAGAAGTCATCCCCAAGGCCGGTTACGAGATCTATCCCAATCTGTTCACCATCAACGGTGAAGAGGTTCCCGAATATGACACCAATATGTACGGGGTCCTCTTTAACGCCAAGCACTTCACCTTTAAGGACGTGATCTCCAAGGTAGAGGTCACCCTGCCCGCCCCCGTTGTCGGGAACCAGCCCATCGCCAACGCGCAGTTGCCCGCCGGCGCCAAGTATTCCATCCGGTACAGTTCCTATTACAGTGAAGGCGGCGAGCTGGAGCCCGGAGACCTGTTTGAAGATGGTCAACGGTATCATTTCTACGCCTTCATCACCCCCAACGAGGGAGCCGAATTTGCAGAAGACCTGGCAATTACCATAAACGGTCAGCCCGCTGAATCCTTCGACTACGGAAGAGATGGCCTGAATCTTTACGTATATACCTCCTTCAAAAAACAGATCACCGAAGTAGCCCTGCCCGGCCTTTTGACCGCCAAGCCCGGCGAAAAGGTAGACCGCACCCCGCTGGTAGCACCTGCCGGCGCCCATTACGACGTTGTGGGACGTTGGTATTATGTTACCGCCTATGATACCAGAGAATTCATCGGCACCTTCGCCGAAAAGGGCGTTTATCAGTATCGGCTTTCCGCCATCCCCCACGAAGGATACGAGTTTGCCGAAGACGTTAAGGTAACCTCCAACGGCAAGGTCGTAACCAGATTTGAAGAATGCTATTACGATTATATCGTTATTTCCGATTATTCCGCACCCGGCCACAACGTCATCAATAAGATCGAGATCACCGCAGAAAAACCCGTAGCCGGAGCCGAGATCGAATACGAGGCCTCCGTTGCCCCCGATGCAGGCTATGAGCTGGATTACTTCTCCTGGGCTGAAACCGATACGCCGGAATTTGACTATGCATTCAATATCGACGATCAGTTCAATGAAGGAAAGTATTACTGGGCCGACCTGGCAGTATACCCCAAAAAGGGCTATATCATCGGCAATGACGTAACCGTTCTGGTAAACGGCAGACCCGTTGAACTGGAAGCCCGGGACAGCGGTATGGATTACTTTTTCGCAATTCTTTCCATG
Source organism: Eubacteriales bacterium (assembly GCA_045545315.1). Lineage (GTDB taxonomy): Bacteria > Bacillota > Clostridia > Oscillospirales > QAKW01 > QAKW01. Next base: position 1,751 of record JAZQAR010000042.1, read on the forward strand.
GGTCCCCTCAAGACCCTGCAGATCAAAAACACCGCCGCCATCTTCAGCGACATCAAGGCCAACCAGTGGTATAAGGAATACACCGACTACGTTTATTCCGCAGGCTTGATGGAAGGCACCGGCGCAGGCAAGTTCGCCCCCGGCACCACCATGACCCGTGCCATGTTCGTGACCGTTCTGGCCCGGATCGCCGGCATCGATACCAAGAGCAACAACGTCTCCTCCGGCTTTACCGACGTCAAGAGTGGAAAATGGTACACCGCCGCCGTGAAGTGGGCCTCCGAAAACGGCATCGTCAACGGTATTGGCGACGGTAAGTTCGATCCCAACGCCCAGATCAAGCGTCAGGATATCTGCGTCATGCTGCTGCGGTACGCCAACGTGATCGGCGTGACCCTGCAAAAGCATACCGATAAGGCTGCCTTTGCAGACGATAACAAGATCCAATCCTATGCCAAGGATGCAGTTTACACCTGCCAGCAAGCCGGTATCGTAAACGGCAAGGGCAATAATCAATTCGATCCCCGCGGCTACGCCACCCGGGCCGAAGTTGCCAAAATGCTCAGCATCTTCCATAAGGATTACATCGCATAAACACTATAACAAAAAGATCCGTCGAAGGGCGCCCCTTCGACGGATCTTTTTGTTATATTAAGTGCCGTACCAGCGATGATAGGTCACGGTATGCTGTTGCATATATTCCTCGAAGGGGATATCTTCGTAGATCAAGCCCTGCATCATCCCCGCCGCATACTCCAGATCGTAATAAACGCAGGAGCCCAGATTCCGGTGAATAAAATTGGCATCGATGATGATCCGGTCCGCCGGCATCCGGCATTGGGTGAAGGTGAGCCCCTCTTGCCCCAAAATGCCCGCCAGATCCAATATCTCGGAATAGCCAAGGGTTGTTTCCACATAGGGCAATAATGCCCGGATCAGCCCCGGATAGCGAGTCACACTCATATTTAAGGCCCTTTGGAACAGCTGGGTCATCACGTTCCGTTGCCGCTCGGTGCGCCCAAAATCGTTATTGGCGCCGGAGGGGGTGGCTACGTTGCGGATCCGGCTATAGCCCACCGCCTGCATGCCGTTCAGGGTCTGCAGACCAGACCCTTCGATCAGTTGAGGCGTTTGCCCCATCTCCTCACACAGCGAAACGATGCTCCCGTTGGCACTTTCCCATTCGGAGGCGGTCAATTCTACCTCTACCCCACCGACCGCATCCACCAGGGCAGCCATACTGTTAAAATCCACCGTGGCGTAATCCCGGATCGCCAGACCGAAGGTCTGGTTCAGGGTCTTGACCGCCAGCTGTGCTCCACCGATGCTATAGGCGGCATTGATCTTTTGGTAGCCGTGATCCTCCACCCGCACCAGGCTGTCCCGCAGAACGGAGACCAGCTTCACGCTGTTATGCAACCGATCCACGGTAATGATCATAATGGAATCGGAAAGGCCGCAGAATCCGCCCTCCCGGCTATCCACTCCGAACAGCGCCACCGTGGTGATGCCGGAGGGTGCCTTCTGCTCCGTGGCGATGCCCAAAGCCTCTGTGCTTTGATCTAAGGTCGCCCGTTGGTATTGAAAGGCAGAGGTCAGTTCCTTGATCCCGTTCACGGTGAAAAAGGAGATTGTCAGAATCAATACCAAGGGCACCACCCAGGGGCGCAACCGCCCCTTGATCTTAAATAGATTTGTTACGGAAGAATCCTTCATTTTTTATCCTTATATCTTCATAGTCAGGCCTACCCGATGCTTCTTCAGATCCACCGAAAGAACCTTGACCTTTACTACGTCGCCCACCTTCAGCACCTCGCTGGGATGCTTGATAAAGCGATCACAGATCTGGGAAATATGTACCAGGCCGTCGTCGTGAACGCCGATGTCCACAAAGGCACCAAAGTCGATCACGTTCCGCACCGTACCCTGCAGCAGCATTCCCTCCTTCAAGTCCTCCAGCTTCAAAACGTCGGTCTTCAGAATGGGCTTAGGCAGCTCGTCACGGGGGTCACGGCCGGGCTTTTGCAAAAAGCCTGCAATATCCTGCAAAGTGGGCAGACCAATGCCCAGCTCCTCCGCCAGGGCCTCGCCCTTTTGGCCGGTTGTGAAGTTCCCGATCTCCCGAATAGAACCACTCTTCAGATCCGCCACGGAATAGCCGCATTTTTCCAAAAGACTGCGGGCGGCATCGTAGCTTTCCGGGTGAACGGCGGTGGTATCCAGGGGCTCGTCCCCACCGGAGACCCGCAGGAAGCCGGCACACTGTTCAAAGGCCTTGGGCCCCAGCTTGGGTACTTTTAATAATTGCTTGCGGGAACGGAAGGCACCCTCGGCCTCCCGATAAGAAACGATATTTTTCGCCACGGTACTGCTGACCCCCGCCACCTGGGCCAAAAGGGGTGCGCTGGCGGTATTCAGATCCACGCCCACGGCGTTCACGCAGTCTTCCACCACACCGCCCAAAGCTTCGCCCAGGCGGGTCTTGGGCATATCGTGCTGATATTGCCCTACTCCGATGGAGCGGGGATCGATCTTAACCAGTTCTGCCAGGGGATCCTGCAGGCGGCGGGCAATGGATACCGCAGACCGCAGAGAAACGTCGAATTGGGGGAACTCCTCCGCCGCCAGTTTGGAGGCGGAATAAACGGAAGCGCCCGCCTCGCTGACGATCACGTAGTGCACCGGGCGATCCAGTTCCCGGATCATCTCTGCCACGAAGGCCTCCGACTCCCGGGATGCGGTGCCGTTGCCGATGCTGATCAGGGAAACGTTGTGCTTTTTGATCAACGCCTTCAGCTTGGTTTTGGCCTCCTCGGTGCGGTTTTGGGGCGGAGTGGGATAAACCACCGTGGTATCCAGCACCTTGCCGGTCTCGTCCACCACCGCGATCTTACAGCCGGTACGGTAGGCGGGATCCAGGCCCAAGGTCACCATCCCCTTCACCGGAGGTTGCATCAACAGATGGCGCAGATTCACCGAAAAGACGCCGATGGCCTGCTCCGAGGCCTGCTCGGTCAGGGTGCTGCGCACCTCCCGCTCCATGGAGGGGGCGATCAACCGATCAAAGGCATCGGCGGCGGCCTCCTTCACCTGTTGGGCACAGGCAGAATCGTTCTTTACGTAAGCATTTTCTAAAATTTTCAGGGCACGCTCTTCCTCTACCCGTACCTTGACCTTCAGGATCTCTTCGGTCTCGCCCCGGTTCAGGGCCAATACCCGATGGCCGGGAATCTTTTTTACCAGTTCCTCGAAGGCGGCATACATATCGTAAACGCCCTGCTCATCCTTGGCATCGGCGGCCTTTTCGGAGGCGATCACGCCGATAGCCTGATAAAGGGAGCGCAGCAGACGGCGCATTTCCGCATCGTCGGAAACGGTCTCTGCGATGATATCCCGGGCGCCCTGGAGGGCAGCCTCCACGTCGGGGACCTCCTTCTCCTCATCCACAAAGGCCTCTGCTTCGGCAACGGGATCGGTGGCGGGATCCTGCTCCAGGATCAACAGCGCCAGGGGCTCCAGGCCACGGGCCTTTGCCTTGCCGGCACGGGTCTGTTTTTTCTGTTTATAGGGACGGTAAAGATCCTCCACCACCGCCAAAGTCTCGGCAGCCATAATGGCATCACGCAGCTCTTCGGTCAGTTTTTCCTGACCTTCGATGGCGGCGATGACCTCTTCCTTCCGTTTTTCCAGATTCCGCAGATAGTTCAGCCGCTCCGAAAGGGTCCGCAGTACCTGGTCATCCAGCCCGCCGGTGGCCTCCTTCCGATACCGGGCGATAAAGGGGATGGTGTTACCGTCATCCATCAGTTCTACCGCAGCCGCTACCTGAGTCACTTTAATATTTAATTCTTTTGCTAAGATCTGATTAATTTCCATAATGTGCTCCTTTAGTTGAATCTTTTTATATTATACCAAAACCAACAGCAAATCGCAAGGGTTATCCATTGACAAGATTCCGCTAAAAGAGTATAATTTTAAAAAACTTAAAGGAGCGGAACTATGCGTATTTCATCTGCCACCAGCTTGATCACAGGGCTGCCCTATTACGGAGATCCCACTGACCTGACCCAATGCTTCCAATGGTGTAAGGAGGCAGGATTTGAGCATATGGACGTGCCCCTTTGGGGCTATTGCTTTGACGACAAACCCATGACCCACGATGGGGCTGAAAAATGGGCAGAGGAACAGCGAAGAATCGCCGACGATCTTGGGATCGGCATTCACCAGACCCACGGCTATACCCTTACCGGGATGCAGTGGGACGACCCGAATTGCGAATATCTGCCCACCTTTGAGGAGCGGAACCTGCGCTGTATCCGCGCCAGCAAGATTCTGGGTGCCGATTGGATGGTGGTTCACCCCACCAACCTGCCCCATGCACCCCTTTACAGCACCAAAGATGCCAAAGAGGCCAACCTGACCTACCTGGCGCCTCTGATCGAAGAAGCAAAAAAACAGGGCATCGGCCTGGCTGTTGAAAATATGATCGACTACCGGGGCAACCGCCGCCGTTACTGCGGCGGGGATCCCTACGAACTGCTGGATCTGGTGGATACCATCAACGATCCTGCGGTGGGGATCTGTTTGGATATGGGCCACGCCCACCAGGCGGGGATCCACGTAGGGGACTTTATCCGATTGATTGGAAATCGACTGAAGGCCACCCATATCGACGACAACCACGGGAACGAGGACAGCCACCTGGTTCCCCTCTTTGGCTCTGCCGATTGGCAGGATATCGCCAAAGCGCTGAAGGAGATCGGCTATGAAAACGATTTTTCCTATGAACTGACCCGTGTTAACGTTCCCAAAAGCGCCGTTGTGTCCTGGCTCCGCTTTCTCCACGACCTGGCAGAAGGCATTCTTCAATAAAAAGCAAGCCGCCCAGGGGCGGCTTGCTTTTTCTCGCTCCCGCAGTTGACAAATAGCCGAAATCTTGCTATAATATCACTCGACTGACGGGGTGTGGCGCAGTTGGTAGCGCACGCCATTTGGGAGCGTGCCCGGCACAAAATACCGTGATTTCGCGAAAGTCCCGAAAAGCCTTTACTTATGCGGACTTTCCGCACTTTTAGGAAACTCAAAAATGCGTAGAATTTGAGTTTGACCACAGTTTGTCCCACTTCCACGCAAAATCGAGAAAAATTGAATAAAAATCGGGGTGTGGCGCAGTTGGTAGCGCGCGACATTTGGGAGCATGTCGCTGATTTTTAGCCCTATCCTCGCAAACCCGCATAAACACTGGGTTTTTCACACTTTTTAATAGTTAAAAAATCATTTTGACCAACTATTTGACCACTTATGGAATAGGTCACTTTTTGACCACTTATACACACATTTCGGGGTGTGGCGCAGTTGGGAGCGCGCGACATTTGGGACTAAGTGAACGGGGCTAACCCCTAACCTTGCAAACCCGCATAAGCACTGGAGTTTTGGCGATTTACTTTCTCTCAAAATTGGTTTTGACCCTATATTTGACCACTTCTGCAATCACAATTTTTTGACCCTATATTTTTCAAAATTTCATATCATCGAGGTGTAGCTCACCTGGTAGAGCGCGTGATTTGGGTTCACGAGGCACGGAGTTCGAGTCTCCGCACTTCGACCACAAAAATGACCGAAAATGAAGGTTTGCCCTCCACTTTCGGTCATTTCTTCGTCTTTTTCTGTCATTTATACGCCACTTTCGAAAAACGCCAGATCTTGCCGACCATGTATTTTCCACCTGATTGTAATCTCAAAAATTCGCCAAATTGCCTAAGAAACCGCAAGTTCAACTGCCGAAAATTTCCCCATAGGTTCGAACGATTTTTCACCCCGATTTTCAACAAAATCAGCCGGAAATCTCAATCCTAAAACAGGAAAATTTCTTTGTGAATAATTTGATAACTCATGGCTCAAAAAACACCGATTTTAACCCCGCATTCCACCGTGCTCATTTTCTCACTATCCTTGTGACCGCAGGGCTGAATTCTGTTACCTCGACCCCAAAAAGCCTCTGAAATCATTGATTCCAGAGGCTTTTTCGTTGTTTGGCGCATGTGGGTTTTGATCCTGTTAAGATGTTATTCTTTAGCAACCATCAACTCTTTAAATTTTTTATCCCAGTTTGCCGAATGAATTATTCGTGCCTCTTGAAGATCATTTGAAAGAATTTCTGCTTTCGTCATTTTAGAAAGAGTTTCCCAATCATTATTAAATACGTAGGTTGCATTATTGGGAAATATGCTTTCGAGAATATACATGTTTCTTTTTGGGAAACCAAATGCAACATATCCTCTAAACCCTGATTTTCCGTATGCAACAAATTCGGGTTCCATGTCAATAATCGTTTTGCAGTTGCGCAACATCATTGCAGTTTGGGTGCGATTGCATTTTTTGGTTATAGTCTCTATTGAGTCCCTAACTTTTTCCCATGGATATTTTCCTGGGGGCAGGATGTCCCAATCAAGTCGTTTCTTTTTAATTCCGCTGGGCATAGACTTATAATCTATTGTACATTCTCCAAACAGTCCAAGAACCATATTTACTGTGTTTTTCAATTTTTCATTATTTTCTGAGTTGTATATAATACCATCAGAGATAATATAAGCTTCGCCTTCATCAACATACGTAAAATTAACCGAATATGGTTTGTGCCAATCTCTATGTTTACGAAATCTTGTTATATCTACATATTCTGTAACCTCACGAGTTTCTCCTCTTCCCGCCCATTCATTTCGAGTCCAATACAGTGTCTGGGTATATTTTTCCATTGGCAGAGAAGCATCAATAGTGAAAAACATTTCCGAATTCTTTTTAGAGTAATTATTAAAAGGAGCCGGTAGTATAGAGTCGCCATTTTCTACACCGTCATCAAATCCAAAGATTTTAATTTTCTTGGGGAATCTGATAACATTGTCCACTCTTATATAAATTAACTCTCCTTCTATTGCTGATGAAAAGTATCTCAAACTATTAATTCGGCTTTGCTTTATCAACATGATTATTTCACTCTCCTTTGTTTAGATATGCGCTAATCGGATTATCTGCCTCCCCATTAGCGGCTAACAGATTTCTCAACTGAGAAGAAATTTGAGACTTATAGGTTTCTATTTGAGGGACGAATGTATACAAATCGGTCATATCTAACGTGATCGTACGGAAATTGCCAATATCAAACGGTATTTTATCACTCGATCTGCTCAAATGGATTGCAGGAAGCCCCTTCATATGTCTTACTGCCAATTCATAAAACACATTGGGATTGTGGTAAGATAAATCTGCAATAACCATCCTTGATTTTGTAATATAATCAAGAATTTGGTTTGTAATAATTCCCGGCTTATCTATCTGATCCGCTCTTACTGCTTTTAGACCATATTCCTCTACTACTGGCGCCACAACACATTCAAGTAGCATATCAGAATGTTTGCGCTGTTCTGTTCCTTCTTCCCCAATAGGTGTAATATAAAAGCAAATATTTTCGAAAGATACATCCTGTGACGAGATACTTTTTGTGTTGTCCTCTTCCAAAAGTGTAACTGATGAAGACGCTTTGTCAGGAGTTCTTATGTTGCCGTTGTTTAATTCCTCCACCAAATATTCTATGGGAAGAAGTCTTTGCGCGCCAGACAATGTTTTGATAAGCCCCAAAAACTGCGCATTTACAATAAAGGTTTCAACACATTGTTTGGCTTCGTGTTGTTCAATACCAAACTCGATTATGCAATCTTCTAATACTTTGGTTGAAGGCACCTTCATATTCTTATAAGACTCGTACAAATGATTAAAATATTGGTTATCCTGGATTGCTAATTTGAATCTCGCTTCCAAAATATCACGTTTTGAGCCATCAGGATTTGAAGCTCTCGATCCATATTCAGTCAATTCGAGATGTTCCGCTTGATACCCTCCAGTTGTTAGTCCATACTTTGATGATGATGTAATCAGAAGTCTGCTCGGTCCGCTATCAGGTGATTTTCCAAGATAGTCAAACAATGTGATTTTTCGCACTTTCTTTCCCGATGCGCACTCCCAAATTGCCTGCGATAAACGTAGAACATCTTCAAACGGCATGGCTGGAATGTTTTTAACAGCTTTCTTCGTAGATTTACTGTTTGCAGGATTTTCAAGTGTTTTGGATTTTGTTTCCTCTATTTTTTTGTTTTTTGCCATATATTACTCCTTTGAAGCCTTTGATTTAATCTCACCGACTAAACGGTGAACTGTTGTGCAAGGACACATTTCTGAGGGCTTGTCCTTACAATTAGCCCTATGCTCTTCGTACTTTCTTTGAGCAAGTCCGATAGCTACCATTTCATCGCCAAAACGATTTAACTTATCGTATATTTCGCGGTCTGATTTAATATACTTCTGCCCTGATACTTGTTCAAAAGTTCTACCAAATCCCGCGCAGCACGACACAGAATCCTGATATGTAGGCATACTGCCGAAATAGGCAGAAAACCATCCTTCGATGCACGGGTTT
>JAZQAR010000043.1:0-9633 GCA_045545315.1 Eubacteriales bacterium
CCCCAAGGCTGGTACCGTTACCATGGATGTTGCTAAGGCAATTGCTGAAATCAAAGCCGGTAAGATTGAATACCGTCTGGATAAAACCAACATCATCCACTGCCCCGTAGGTAAGGTTTCTTTCGGCGCTGAGAAGCTGACCGAGAACTTCAATACCTTGATGGCTGCAGTTATTAAGGCCAGACCCGCTGCTGCAAAAGGTCAGTACGTTAGAAGCTGTGTTGTTGCTTCTACTATGGGTCCCGGCGTTAAGATCAACCAATCTAAATTTATGTAATTAATCCCTTGACAATCTTGCTGCGATGTGGTAAGATTGCCAATGGAAATGCTTCGCAGACAGCAGGTGCCTATTCGGCTCAATATCCTGCCGAGAGGTACCCTTTTATAAAAGCATTAAATGCTTCCGGGTGCGTCTGCGTCTCGGGAGCATTTTTAAATTCTAACGGAGGTAATTTGATTCATGGCAAGTGAAAAAGTCATTGCTCAGAAACAAGCGGTTGTTGCTGAACTGAAGGAAAAGATTCAGAACGCAGTTACCGGTGTTTTGGTTGACTATAGCGGAATCAACGTTGCTGATGATACCAAGCTGCGTGCAGCTTTGCGTGAAGCAGGCGTTGAATATGCTGTTGTTAAGAACACCCTGACCCGCTTTGCAGTGAAAGATGCCGGCTTGGATGAACTCAGCGACGTACTGAACGGTACTACCGCTTTGGCTCTGTCCAACGATGATATCATCGCTCCTGCTAAGGTTTTGAACGACTTCAGCAAGGATCATGATTTCTTCACCATTAAAGGTGGCTTTGTAGAAGGTAAAGTTGTTTCTGTTGCAGAAATCGAAAAGTTGGCCAATATGCCCAGCAAGGAAGGCTTGCTCTGCATGTTGCTGTATGCCCTCAATGGCAATGTATCCGGTTTGGCTCGTGCTCTTCAGGCTGTTGTTGATCAGAAGAGCGAAGAAGCTACTGCATAATTTTTAAATTATAATTAATTTGGAGGATTAAACAAATGGCTGATATTAAGAATATTGTTGAAGAAATCAAAACCCTGAGCGTTATGGAACTGGCTGATCTGGTTCACGCTATCGAAGAAGAGTTCGGCGTTTCCGCTGCTGCTCCTGTTGCTGTTGCTGCTGCACCCGCTGCCGCTGCTGCTGAAGAGAAGACCGAATTCGACGTTATCCTGACCAACGCTGGTGCTTCCAAGATCAACGTTATCAAGGTTGTTAAGGAAATCACCGGTCTGGGCCTGAAGGAAGCTAAGGATCTGGTTGACAATGCTCCTAAGGCTGTTAAGGAAGCTGCTTCTAAGGACGATGCTGAAGCTATTAAGGCTAAGCTGGAAGAAGCTGGCGCTACCGTTGAACTGAAGTAATTAATTTCTTCTATAAAACCCCGGTCATTTGACCGGGGTTTTTATATTGACTTTTTCATGCGTAAAATATATAATTTTATAGAAATAAGATTAAAGGATCGATTATGGAAAAATTTTCACCGTGTAATTTAATAGGGTTGGCACCGATGGCTGGTCCCGGCGATAGCGGTTTTCGTCGTATTTGCCGGGAGCATGGGGCGGATTATACGGTTTCGGAGATGATCAGCGCCAAGGCAATCTGCTATGGAGCCGATAAAACGGCTTTGTTGGCCCGTTATACTCCGGAAGAGTATCCGATATTGATTCAACTTTTTGGTCGTGATCCCGAATCAATTTATAAGGCAACACAATTCATTGTATCGAATTTCGATCCGGCAGGTATTGATTTAAATATGGGCTGTCCTGCTCCAAAAATTTTTAATAATCACGAGGGCAGCGCTCTATTGAATGAACCTGCCTTGGCTTGTGAACTTGTTCAAGCCGCAAAAGAGGCTTGTTCGTTGCCGATAAGTGTTAAAATGCGTGTTGGTATTTCGTCTTTTAGTGAACAAATCATCGTGTTTGCTAAGGGACTGGAAAAAGCCGGAGCATCCTTTTTAACCGTCCACGGTAGAACAAGAGATGAGTTTTATTCCGGACATGCTGATTATTCTTCTATTAAACGGATTAAAGATACCGTCTCGATCCCTGTAATTGCAAACGGTGACGTGGTCGACGGTCCCTCTGCAAAGCGTATTTTAGAGGAAACGGGAGCTGATGGTATCGCCTTGGCAAGGGGCGCATTGGGTTCGCCGGATGTGTTTCAAAGGATAAAGACCTATTTGTCCTGCGGAGAATTGGTGAGTGGAACTCTGGAAAATCGCTTTCAATTGTGTTTAAGGCAATTGCAATATACGGTAGAGGATAAGGGCGAAGAAAAAGGCTGTATTGAATTCCGTAAGCATATGCTTTCCTATCTGAAGGGTGTTGAGCGTGCGGCCTCTTTTAAGGTAGCTGCCGGTCAAATGAGTTCGATAGAAGATTGTAAGAAAATTATTAACGACGTTCTTTCGGTGGAAAAAGGAGGATAAAAATGTTTGATGCATTAAAGGTTAAAAACGAATGTGTGGCTTGGATTCGCCAATTCTTTGCAGAAAACGGTCCCGATTGCAATGCTGTCGTTGGGATCTCCGGCGGAAAAGATAGTTCCGTTGCTGCTGCATTGTGTGTTGAGGCATTGGGAAAAGATCGAGTGATCGGTGTTTTGATGCCCTGCGGTAAGCAACACGATATTGATATGGCGTATCTGCTGGTAAATCATCTTGGAATCAAGCATTACGAGGTAAACGTGAAGGACGCCATCGAGGGATTGAAAAAGAATTTGCCCGCCGATTTGGAGGTGTCTGCACAGAGTAATACCAATCTTCCACCGAGGATCAGAATGTCTACGTTATATTTGATTTCTCAGAGCTGTAACGGTCGTGTGGTGAATACCTGTAATCTTTCAGAGGATTGGGTAGGTTATTCCACCCGGTACGGTGATGCTGCCGGCGATTTCAGCCCCTTAGGAAATTTGACCGTACAGGAGATCAAGGCGATCGGTCGTTTGGCCGGATTACCCGATGTTTTGGTGGATAAGGTTCCCATTGACGGTTTGTGCGGAAAGACCGACGAGGAAAATTTAGGGTTCACCTATGCGGAACTTGACCGATATATTCGCGAAGGTGTCATTGATGACCCCCATAAGAAGGAACGGATCGACCGTCTTCATAAAATGAATCTTTTTAAGCTGCAGTTAATGCCGTCCTTTAAACCAAATCTTGAATAATAAAAGCCCGTTCAGATTCTGAACGGGCTTAAATATTATGTAGCTTAACCTAATACGTTTTTGGTAGCAAGAGCAATGAGGTAAGTCATAATGCCGGCCACCAAAGGAGAACTGACCCATGCGATGGCAATGTTCTTGAATACACCGAAATTCACGTTTTTAACGCCTTTTGTAATACCGGCACCAACGACTGCGCCAACTACAGCTTGGGAGGTTGAAACGGGAATTCCCATAGTATTACCCATTAATACGATGGTAAGGGCCATGGCGATGATAACCAAAAAGCCTTCAATCTGGGTTAGGGGGGCAATACTGGTGCCAACGGTCATCATTACTTTTTTGGAATAAGTAAGTACACCGATGGCGATGGCGATACCGCCAATGGTTGCGGTCAAACGAGCATCTGTCAAAATGTTGGTTTTGATACCGTCGATCTCCTGACCAAAATAAAGGGCTGTAACGTTAGCGGAGCTGTTCATACCGATACTGTAAGAAGCAAAACCGCCGGCTACCAGGTAACCGATCTTTACGATCAGATCGTAATGAGAAAGGGATGAAAGTTTGGGGATCAGGAACTTATTTGCAACCGTAATAAGCAGGAAGGAAATGATTGCTGCGCCAAGGGGATTCAAAAGCCAGGTGGAAGCAAATTTACCAAGCTGAGGCAGGTTGATGGCCAAAATCTCAGGGTCGGTATAATCTGCATGGAAGAGCCCCCATCCGATAATGGCACCGGTGATGGACTGGTTTGCAGATACCGGAAATTTGAGATAGGACATGATAAATACAGTAATACCGGCACAGGTAAAAACAATGGCGGCCTTGATGGCGGATTTAAGAGCCAAAGATGCAGTTGTTCCGTTTTTAATAGCTTCTTGAATGGTGTTTTGAGAGGCCATTACCTCGTTACTGGTGGCGAGTTCGGAGACACTGGTGAGGTTTCCGCTACCGGATAAAAAGGCGCCGATCACAACGAAAATAGAGATGATGATAACTGCCGTGCGGTATTTGATAACACCGGTTGCAACGGCGGTGCCGAAGGCGTTTGCGGCATCATTGGTTCCCAAAGACCAACCCATAAACACCCCGGCAAGGAGTAAAAGATATTCCATTTTTAAGTTAAGCCTCTCTCTCTACGAGCATTACCTGGATCTGATCGGCAACGTCTTCAACTACGTCGGAGATATCACAGATCTTTTCAACCAGATCCTTGTAATAAATTTTTTCGCAAAGGGTAATATCTAATTCGAAGATGCGGGCATGAAGCATGGCTTCGATATTATCTACGCGGCTTTCCTCAAGGCGGACGTCATCCAGAATCTTACGGTTCTTATTGATGTCCTTGTAGTCGTTGAGCATCTTATCGACGGCCTTATAAAGGATTTGGATCTGTTCATCGGTGATTTCCAGGATCTCGAGGATATCGTGATGCAGGGCAGTAGGGAGAACGATTTTCTCCAGCATGATCTGACGTGCGATCTCCTGGCAGGTATTGGCGATCTCATCGGTGCTTTGAACCAAAGCGATCAGATTCTTACGGGTAACGGGCAGAAAAGCCTCGCTCATTACGTCGACAACGTCGCGCAGTTCTTTATCGGCGGCACCTTCGCAGCTATCGATGGCAACTTTAGCGGATTCCAGACGGTTTTGATCGGGAGTCTCGGAGAACAGGATCTTGAAGAATTTTTCCAAATTCTCAAAGCAATCTGCAACGTGCTCTTGATGATCATAGAAGTATTTCGAAATTTTGTCGTTTTTCTTGCTAAAAATTAACATAAACTCCTCCAATTAATTTTTAATAATATGTTAACTTTATTATACTCCTAATAATATAAAAAGTCAATTAAAGTTGACATCCTTTTTTGAAAGTGTAGCAAACCGGATAAAAAAATCGACAGGTTTTAACCTGTCGATTACTGGTGGAGCATACCGCACAGCACCCGAACTCACGTCCCGTGGTACAAACTTTAGATTCGCACAAACTTGGACGGATTGGGTGTGGCAGCTTGCCACTGGTGGAGGCGAGGGGAGTCGAACCCCTGTCCGAAAACCCATCCATACAACTTTCTACGCGTTTAGTTTATCTATTGAGATTCCCTTATTTACCCGCCGATAAACAGGCTGATAAACTCGGTAGCTTCATCATACATTTCCGGGGCAAAGCTTAGCCGAAAACGTTCACCACTAAAATGACACCTCGGCTGCGACCGTGGTCCTTCGCAGAGAGATGACGCGCCTAAATTAGGCAGCGTAAGCTAATTTATTATTGTTAGCGTTTATTTTTAAGTTGCACATTTTAAGGTGGTTATGCGCCACCACGCGCTTATCGTAATTCAAGATCCCCGTCGAAACCTTTACGCCCCCATAGGATCCTATATATTATATCACAAAATCGCCATAATATATAGGATTTTTTTTAAAAAATCAGGCAAAAACAGTTTCTTTCAGGAAGAGAATACTGTCGGCAACCCATTGGCGGGGGCGTTTTTCCAGCATAGCGGGTCTGTAAACACCGTTTTCCATTTTTGCAGTTCGTTCATCGGAAAGGGAAAGCCCGTGACAACCGGTAGGATAAACGTGCAACTCAAACAAAATCTTATTGGTTGCCAATGCATTTGCCATGTAAAGAGAGTTTTCTACTGGTACGCCGGCATCAGTACCGGTATGCCACAGGAAGGTGGGGGGATACAGATCGGTTACCTGCTTTTCTATGGAAACCTGCTCCAGTTGCTCCTGAGTTGCGTTTTCGCCAACAAGCTTATTGAATGAGCCGCGGTGTGCTTTGGCGCCGGAGGTGATCACGGGATAGCACAGTACGGCGGCATTAATCTTACAGTTCTCATTATCGCCCAATGCATTTTTTACCAGGTCAGTGTGCCAGAAGGCGGAGGCCGAAGCTGCAAGATGACCTCCGGCAGAAAAACCGAGAATTGCGATCTGATCCGGATTGATATTCCATTTTTTGCTGTTTTCACGTACCATTTTAACGGCAGTCAGTGCTTCCAGCATAGATCGGGGAAAACCTGCATCTTCACCAACGGAATAATGTACGACGAATGCGGCCATATCAGCCGCTACATATTGAAGGGCAATGGGCTCGGCTTCTCGGTTAGAACGCCCAGAGTAGCCGCCGCCGGGACAAACGATAACAGCAGGTCTTTTGCGATCTGCGGAGAACTCGGGGTAGTTGGAGGGGATATAACAGGACATGGTAGCACGGTGTCCGCCACCCAGGTTTAAAGCTTCATAATCCAACTCTAATTTCAAATCAAAATAGTCCATAATCGGTCTCCTTAATATCCAACGTTATTCGCTTTTAAGCGTTTTTCAATTTCTCGGTTTGCTTCCTTCTTGGCTAAAACGTCCCGCTTGTCATAATTCTTTTTGCCTCGACAAAGGCCAACCTCAACTTTTACCTTTGAACCGCTGAAATATAGCGATAGGGGAATGAGTGTGAGACCGTCTTGCTTCACCTTGCCAAAGAGAGACATAATTTCGCGCTTATGCATCAATAGCTTCTTCATCCGAAGAGGATCACGGTTAAAGATATTACCCTTCTCATAGGGTGATATATGCATTCCGCGTATAAAAAGCTCGCCATCTTCGAATTCGCAATAGCTGTCCTTCAGGTTAACACTGCCGTTGCGGATAGACTTGATCTCGGTTCCGTATAAAACAATACCTGCCTCATAGGTAGAGAGAACAAAGTAGTCAAAAGTGGCTTTTTTATTTTTTGCAATTATTTTGCGTTCGTCTTGCTTCATATTTAATCTCCTTATATGCAAATATTATAATACATTCGGGGAAAAAGTAAAGGTTTTTGTTAAAGATTTTTATTTGCCAAATCTCGACATTTGAGTTATAATATTAATAGGGTTGCTCATGAAATACCCTCGGTTTTTTGGTTAAAGTAGGAAGGCAAGGTAAAAAATGTTTAGTATCGGGGATAAAGTGGTTTATCCGATGCACGGTGCCGGCGTGATCGAAGGAATAGAAGCAAAGATCATTGGCGGTCAATCGCGCGATTATTATAACGTAAGTCTGTTGGGCGGAAATATTCGTTTGTCGCTCCCGGTTTCCAATGCCGGGAATATTCGCCTGCGAACAATTGTGTCTGCCGAAAAAGCAACGGA
Source organism: Eubacteriales bacterium (assembly GCA_045545315.1). GTDB lineage: Bacteria > Bacillota > Clostridia > Oscillospirales > QAKW01 > QAKW01. The sequence goes on from JAZQAR010000043.1 coordinate 7,312, forward strand.
TTTATTGTGTTATTTTACCGAACTTGAAATTGATTCCAATGCTCCTTGGGGCAAGCGTTTTAAAGAAAACAGCGAAATGCTGAAAACCGGTATTCCCGAAAGAGCGGCAGAGGTGGTTAAAACCTTAATGCTGCGGGATCGGACGGTGGGATTATCTACCGGCGACCGTCAGATGATGGTCAATGCAAAAAATATTTTCTGCTCGGAACTTGCGATGGCAATGCAGATGGAGCAGGATGCAATTCTTGCAGAATTGCAGAAGATCATCGATCATACGTTGGGCTGAAATCAAAGGTTTCAGCCCTTTTTGACAGGAGGGATTGTAATGAAGGGCAATAAGACTGCGGCGGTATTGGTCTGCGCCGGCAGTGGTAGCAGAATGCAAGGATGTTGCACCGATAAGTTGCTTTTGGATTTGTGCGGTATTCCTGTGGTTGTGCATACATTGCTTGCTTATGAAAACGCTCCCTCCGTGGATGCAATCATTGTTGCCACCAAGGAAGAAAATCTTCCGTTGTACCGCTCCTTGGCTGAGAAATATAAAATCAGTAAACTGCAAGCGGTTGTTCCTGGTGGCGCAACCAGGATGGAATCGGTTTTGAACGCCGTTCAGGCAATCCCGCAGGATTATGATTTCGTTGCGATCGGAGACGGTGCACGCCCTTTGATTCGGGCTGAGGACATCGAAAATACGGTTTCTGTTGCACACGAAAGCGGAGCCGCGGCGTTGGGGGTTCCTGTAACGGATACGGTGAAACGAGTTTTAGGGACCGATATTGTTGAAACCGTACCTCGTAATGATTTGATTGCAATTCAAACGCCTCAGGTTTTTGAACTGAAGGAATATTTGATTCTTGCCGAAAGGGCAGCAGGTTTAGAAATTGAGTTTACGGATGATGCCTCTATTTTTGAACATTTTGGCAAAAAGGTCGCCTTTGTACATGGGCATCGTGATAACTTGAAAATAACGGTTCCGGAGGATATTCCGGTATTAAGGGCTATTTTGGAGGAACGAAAATGAGAATTGGTCACGGTTATGACGTTCACCGTTTGGTTGAAGGCAGAAAATTGATCCTGGGCGGTGTGGATATTCCCTATGAAAAAGGGCTGTTAGGCCATTCCGATGCAGACGTATTGACTCATGCGTTAATGGATGCGATGTTAGGAGCCGCCGGGCTGGGAGACATTGGTCAGCATTTTCCTGATTCCGATGCAAAGTATAAAGGAATCAGCAGTTTAAAGCTTTTGGAATACGTTGTTTCTTTTGTTGGGGAAAAGGGCTTTGTATTTGGGAATGCCGATATCACCTTGGTCGCGCAACGGCCGAAAATCGGTCCCTATCGGGAACAGATTTTGAAGAACCTTGCTCAAACCATTGGCTGTGAGCAGGATCAATTAAACTTTAAGGCCACCACAGAGGAACATATGGGCTTTACCGGAAACGGTGACGGAATGGCTTGCCATACAGTTTGTTTGTTGAAGAAAAATGTTTAAACTTAAAAATGCAGACTTTGATTCCTTCGTGGCCTTTGACTTTGAAACAACCGGGCTGGGGAACGAAGAAAAGATTACAGAAATCGGTGCGGTTAAGGTGGTAAGAGGACATCTGATGTCCCGTTACTCTACATTGGTCAATCCGCAAAAACCAATCAGCGCACAGATTACGGCAATTACCGGCATTACCAACGAAATGGTCAAGGATGCTCCTACGATTGAACAACTTTTGCCCTCTTTTAGAGAATACATTGGGGATCTGCCGATGGTGGCACATAACGCGGCCTTTGATTGCCGTTTTTTACGCTGTGCCGCAGAGCCTTGTGGAATGTTTTTTGATAACGGTGTTTTTGATACCTATTACTATGCAAAACGGGTGCTGCCCGGATTGCCCACCTATAAACTGACCTATTTGACCGAGGTACTGAAAATTCCTCAAGAGGATGCCCATAGGGCTTGGTGTGACGCGGAAGCTACTGCACGGTTATACGTTTATCTGAAATGGAAAGAGAAGGGCGACCCTTCGTAAGGAATAACCGCCTTAAAATCCAAGCTTTTGGCGTAAAACTGTGTTAAAAATGCTCGCCATCCGACAGGATGCCTCGCATTTTGTGCCTTGTTTTCCATCCAAAAGATTGAATTTTAAGGTACAAAGTAGTTTTGAGATACAGATTTTTCGTTCAGGCGCAGTCATAACCTCCGGCTAAGCCGGAGGCTTGAGTAAGCCCTAGAAGGGCTAAATACAGGCACTACCCCTAAAGGGGCACCGAAAAGTCTGCCAACCGCATTGCACTTTCGGGCAACCCCTAAAGGGGTAGTTTCTTTATG
>JAZQAR010000044.1:0-38446 GCA_045545315.1 Eubacteriales bacterium
CTTCACGATCTTGATCTTGGGCTTGCCGGTGTAGGGAACGTCCACAACCTCTTCCTTGGAGGAAACGGAAAGTTTGCCGCTGCCGGCTTGGTCGGCATAGGTACTGCCGGTCACACAGGAAGCCATCATAGTGGCAACCACAGCCAGCAAAGAGATCAAAGCGATCATTTTCATCAATTTATTCTTCATAACAGGCCCTCCTTTGCCCCAAGGGGCAGAAACCTTCAAAATTAGTTTTATACGATAGTATTATATCATCAATTTTCCGTTTGTTGGATGACCTTATGTTGTTTTTTTTTAACACTTTGCGGTCAAAATAAGAAAATTTCAAAGGATCATTGATTGCGGAGCCCAAAAAAGGTATAATAATACCAATCAATTTTTCAGAATAGGATGATCACAACCATGAACCAACGCGAAAGCGGCGTATTAATGCATATTTCTTCCTTGCCCGGCCCCTTTGGGATCGGGGTCTTCGGGCAGGAGGCCCGGGACTTTGCGGATCGGCTGGCGGCCGGCGGGTTTAAGGCCTGGCAGGTGCTGCCCTTTTCCATTACCGACGAATATAATTCCCCCTATAAAAGCACCAGCGCCTTTGCGGGGAACCCCTTGTTTATCGATCCCTCCAAGCTGTTTGAGAAGGGGCTGATCACCGGCGAGGAGCTGAACGCCTGCCGGATGGAGAACCCGGGCTACGTGGATTTCGAGACCTTGCGAAAGCCCCGCCTGGCTCTGCTGGCCAAGGCTGCTCACCGCTGTACCGAGGAACAGCAGGTGACCATCGACCAATGGGCGGAGGAGCAGGGCTGGGTCAAGGATTTTGCCCTTTTCACCGCCCTGATGGAGGATGAGGGCGGCAATTGGCAGACCTGGCCTGCCCCCTTACGGGATCGGGAGCCCACCGCCCTGGCGGAGGCAGAAAAACGCCTGGCAGAGCGGATCCGGGAACTGATCTTTTTGCAGTATGAATTTTTCATCCAATGGGAAGAACTTCACCAATACGCCCGCTCCAAGGGCATTGCTATCATTGGGGATATGCCCATTTACGTCTCCGACGACGGAGCGGACGTGTGGCTTAACCGCCATTTGTTCGAATTGAACGAACAGGGCTATCCCACCCGGGTGGCGGGGGTCCCGCCGGACTTTTTCAGCGCCACCGGGCAACGGTGGGGCAACCCCTTATATAATTGGGACGAAATGGAAAAAGAGGATTACGGCTGGTGGATCGCCCGGCTGAAGCACGCTACCAAACTTTATGATCGGGTGCGGATCGACCATTTTCGCGGATTTGCCGCCTATTGGGCGGTGGATGCAGAGGAAGAGACCGCCCTGAACGGCTGCTGGGAGCCGGGGCCGGGGATGAAGCTGTTTGACCGGGTCTTTCGGGAGATCGACCCCGATGCGGTGATCGCCGAGGATCTTGGGGTGCGGGATCAGGCCTTGGAGGAGCTTTTGGAGCAAAGCGGCCTGCCCCATATGCGGGTGCTGCAGTTTGCCTTTCCCGCCCAGGATCAGGGGATGCACCTGCCCTATCGCTATACGCCCAAGACCGTGGCCTATTCCGGTACCCACGATAATAACACCCTTTTGGCCTACCTTTGGGAGCTGACCCCGGAAGAGCGCCGGGAGTGCCTGGACTATTGCGGCTATACCGGCGAAAACTGGCGGGACGGCGGTGCCCAAAATCCGGCAATTTTCGCCGTACTGCGTACTCTTTGGGCCTCCTCCGCCGGCCTGGTGGTGGCACCCATCCAGGATCTTCTAGGCTATGGGGGCGATACCAAAATGAACCGCCCCGGGGTGGCGGCCGGCAACTGGAGTTTCCGTTTGGTCAACGATGCCCTGGCCCAATTCGACCCTGCTCCCTATGCTAAACTCAACTTCCTATACGGCCGATAAAATCAGTCCCGTAACGATGAAAACGTATGCGGGACTTTTTTTAAAATGAATTGCAACATTATTTCGTTATGAATCGTATATATAATGCCGAAGACCTTAAGGAAAGGATATGATCAAAATGAAGAGATGGATGATGGCATTTATAACCCTTCTGTTGTGTTTCTTAAGCGGTTGCTCCGAACCTTTGCCTATGGAGCCGGTCAGCGTACAGCAGGTGGAAAAGGATTATCAAATCACAGTTTCCTCTGCCGGCAGGAGCTATCGCCGCCGGGATCTGAAATCCGCTCAATTGACTCTGACGGTGGAATATACGGGAGAAGGGGAGCGGGAAGTATCGGGCTCCAGCGATTTTTTTGCGTACTATCTTTGTGATGATGCGGGCGTTCCTCTGGAAGATAGTTGTATAAACGACGAACAATATTTTTTTACTTTTTCCGCCGACCATCCCTATGAACTTTCCTGGGATTGCGGTGACCATTTTAAAAAATTCGGCCCCGGTACTTATCAGATCAAATTTTGGGGTGGATTCCGGGAAACCGCCGACCCGCAACGATCAGTTGAAATCGACCTGACCCTCCCCTTGGAGATCTTGAAATAATCAAAAGCCTCGCAGTAGTTTAATGCTACTGCGAGGCTTTTTTCATTGAAAGTTTTTGAAGATCCTCAAGAAACTTTTTTCAAAAAGTTTCTTGAGCGGGGGTTGGGGCAGAGCCCCAATATTCCCTTCTTAAAAGAAGCCGTTATAGACCATTTTACCCACACAGAGGACAACGAAGACCCAGATCCAGGGACTGGCCAGGGGTTCGCCGTAGGCCAGGGAGCGGGTGCTCCGCTTGAGGGTGCGGCTCTTGCCCAGCTGTTCGCTGATGGCAGTCTCCAGCATTTTCAGGGTAAAGATCAACAGCAGGAAGCAGCCGATGATCCCCAGGATCAGGAACAGCCTGTCCTGCAGAATATAGCGCAGGAAGGATTGATTGGCGGCTAAGTAAACGGCCACACCGTTGTTGATGGCGTGGGCGATGACTGCGGGCCAGATGCTGCGGAACAGCACCGTCATCACCCCGTAGCAGACCCCCGCCACGAAAAGGGAGATCATATGGCTGGGGTTGGTGTGGAAGAGGGCGAAGATCAGGGCAGTCAGTAATACGCCGATGGTCACCCCGTATTTTTCATATTCGTTCTGCACAATGCCCCGGAGCAAAAGCTCCTCCGAAAAGGCGGGCAGCAGTACGGAGGTCAGCATCAGAGATAGGGGATTGGTGCTGCTGAAATCCACAATACTGTTTTCAAAGGTCACGTGGAACACCGACCGGAACAGAGCGTTAGACCCTATATTGATCAGGGTGCAAAGCAAGCAGACCGAAAGGCCGAACAGAACGGTGAACACCCAGTATTTGGGCGAGATCCCCTTCAGCCGTAGCGCCGCACCGACCTTGTAGCCGTGGCGCCGACAGTAGATCAGAATGGGGATCAGATAGATCACCAGGTAGATCAGAACGGTCAGCCCCGCATCCAGCTTGGGCAGCCATTGCTTGCAAAGGCTCAGGGCCAACAAGAGGCAAAGAACGATCAGTAACAGGCCGGAAATATTTTTAGAGATGTTTTTCCGGTTGCTCATCCGTAAACGATCCCCTTCCGCAATTCTTCCGCCTTTTCAGCAGAGACCAGCTTGGCCACCAGGGCCAGGGCGAAGTCCAGGGCGGTACCCGCCCCGCGGGAGGTGATCAGGTTGCGGTCACAGACCACCTTTTCGGCTATGAATTCAGCACCGGCCAGTTCGTTTTCCATCCCGGGATAGCAGGTGGCTTTATAACCCTTTAACAGCCCTAATCGACCGGGCACGGCGGGTGCGCCGCAGATGGCGGCGATCTCCTTGCCGGCGGCAAAGGCCTTTTTCAGCAGTTCGCATACCGCTTTGCTGTTAAATAAATTCTCGTAGCCGGGATATCCGCCGGGTAAGACCAGCATCTCCATTTCCTCAAAGTTGAGTTCTGCCAGCATCCCGTCGGCAACCACCGGAATTTGGCGGGCGCCGGTAACGGTGGCGGTCTCTTCGATGGAAAGGGTCTGTACGGTGACACCTGCCCGGCGCAAAAGATCCACCGGCGCCAGGGCCTCCACCTCTTCAAATCCGTTGGCTAATAATACGTAAACCATTTTTCAGTCCTCGATCTCCGGATATATTTTTTTCACCTGCTCCCAGATCAGCCGATGGTTTTCTTCAATGGAGCGGGGCTCTTTGCTTTCGTCGTACATAGGGATAAACTGCCAATTTAACCGCTCCCCCACGTAAAGGGCACAGCGGCGACTGTTTTCCAGGTAATTTACGTCTAACTCGTGGATATCCTTTTTGCCGTCGTCCCCTTGATAACGCTGGGTCATCAGCTTTTGGGGGATCTCCGGCAGCATATCCAGGTAGAGCACCGCATCGGGAGCGGGCAGACCCAGCTTGTTGTACTCAAAATCCGCCAGCCATTCAATGAACCCATCCCATTCTTCTTGGGGGAGCTTGCCGGTCTGATGTACAATATTGGAGGTGGTGTAGCGGTCTGCCACCAGCAGAACCCCCTCCTCGTATAATTTTTGATATTTCATCCGAAAGGCGGCGAACCGATCGGCGGCGTAGAACATGGAGGCCGCATAGGCGTTTACGTCTTCGGCATTTTTTCCGAATTCGCCCCCCAGATACATCCGTACCAGGGTGCTGGCAGGGGATTCATAGTCGGGAAAAGAGATTTGTTGGGCGGGAATGCCCATCTGATTCAGTTTTTCGGCGATGGCCTTGGAATGGGTGCCTTTTCCGCTACCGTCCAGGCCGTCGATCACCAATAATTTCCCCATGTTATTCTCCTAAGTATTTTTTCTTCATTTCGGTGGCCTTGCCGCAGGTCATCTTGCCCTCGGGGCAACGTCCCTTCACACAGGGCGGGCCCGCAAATTTAAAGATGGTGGGGCAAACCTCTTTTACTTGCCAAAGCATCTGCTCGGCCAGTTCCCGGATCTCCCATTGAGCCCGGCTACAGCAGCGGAGCTTAAAAAAGTTCAAAAGACTGCGGGCGTTCATTGTCACCATCATCTTGGTGATACAGCCGTTGGGCAGAATGAACCGGGCATCCTCAATGGCCTTTTTCTGATCGGCCTTGGTGTGCTCGGTGCCCTCGGTCAACAGCTCGGTCAGTTTAGCGTACCGCTTGGCCAGCTCGTCCATGGTATCCTCGTAAAGGGCCTTGGCCTCGGGGATCTCCGCAATGGCGGGGGGCAGGATGTATTCAAAGTTATTTTCCGCCACATAGCGCTGGCTCTGCACACTGAAGGAGGCCAGCCGATGGCGGGTGATCTGTGCCAGCAGGGCACGGGATACGTTTTCGATCCCAAAGGTAAAGGAGATATGCTCAATGGGGCTTTCGTGGCCCAGGTCGTTGAGCATCTCCAAAAAGGCCTCGGTCTTTTCGGGGGTGAGCCCGTCCATCACGGAATCGATGTCCGATCGGGCATAGCAAAGCTTGGCTGCAGCGGCCACGGTCTTTTCCCCGTCGGGGGTGTAGTTCAAAAGGCGAACCTTTAACGTTGCTTCTCCCATGATCTTAACCTCTCTTTTTATTGCGTTTTTTTACGCTCATCAGGAACAGGGGCAGCTGGGCGATGCGCTTGATGCGCCAGGGCTCCTTGACCACCCGATACAGCCATTCGATCCCCAGGGCGATCATCCACTTGGGTGCCCGCTTCAGGGTCTTGGCCAGGATATCCAGGGTTCCGCCCAGACCCAGCATCACACCCACCTTCAACTGATCCTTGTGGTTGGCCATCCAATGCTCCTGCCGGGGCGCACCCAGGCAAACGAACAGCATATCCACGTCCAGACCGTTGATCTCCTCCAGGATCTTCTTTTCTTCCTCGGCATCAAAATAACCGTCGTGAAGACCCACGATCTGAATTTCGGGATGATCCTTCAAAAGCTCTTCCTTGGCGGCGGCGGCCACCCCGGGCTTGGCACCCAAAAAGTAGACCCGCTTGCCGGTGGCGGCACATTTTTTCAAAAGATTGGTGCCCAGTTCCACACCGGCCACCTTTTCCTTCAGGGGGGTCTTGAGCATCTTGGCGGCCAGGATCACACCAATGCCGTCGGGCACCACGTAATCAGCCCGATCCAGGGATTTTTTCGCTTCGGGATCCTCGTCGTAAACCTTCAGGATCTCCGCATTGGGGGTCACCACCATCCGACTTTCCCGCTTTTCGAAAAAAGCGCTGACGTCATTGATGGCCTCCTCCATGGTCACGTTTTGAATGGGCAAGCCCAAAATAGAAACGGTCATATTGCTGTTCCTCCGCCTATCTATTATTATCTTTCATATTATACCATTTAAAATACTTGAAAGCAACCGAAAAATTTGGTAAAATAAAAATAGAAACAGGTTCCTGCGGAAAGGAGCGAGGAAAATGCTGTATAAACGCAAGGATTTTAATCTCAAATCACCGGTAGATGGGGTAGAACTGGAGGGGACGTTGCTGATCCCCCAGGAGCCCCAGGGCATCGTTCAACTGCTGCACGGTATGGCCGAGCATAAGGAACGGTATCTGCATTTTATGGAATTTTTGGCCAGCCACGGCTATGCGGCAGTGATCCATAATCATCGGGGTCACGGCAACTGCGCCCTGAAGGGGCACTTCGGCAAACAAAAGGGCGAAAGCCTGGTGCTGGATGCCCGGGCGGTGCAGCAATGGGTTCGGAAGGAACTTCCCGACCTGCCGGTGTACCTCTTCGGGCATAGTATGGGCAGTTTGGTGGCCCGGTGTTACCTGAAGCGTTTTGACGAAGACCTCAACGGGCTGTTCCTCTGCGGTGCCCCCTATGCCTCTCCCGGTGCCATCGGGGCGGCCTTGGCCTATATCGGCTTCAAGACCAAACTCCATGGGGATCAGTATACTTCCTCCACCGTCAACGCCTTGGTGGTAGGTGCCTTTAATAAAGGCATCAAAAAGCCCTGTTCCCCCAATCAATGGATCTCCTATGAGCCGGAGAACGTGCGTAAATACGACGAAGACCCCCTTTGCGGCTTCTGTTTTACCCTGGATGGCTTCCGGGGGCTGATGGAACTGATGAAGGAAGCCTATTCCAAGGAGGGCTGGGTGCGTAAGAACCCCCGTCTGCGGGTGCACTTTATCTCCGGGCAGGATGATCCCTGCCATACCGGTGAGCCCCGCTTTTTCCGGGCGGTGGCCGGGGTGGAAAATCAAGGCTACCCCGTAACCTTTAAACTGTATTCCAATATGCGGCACGAAATTCTGAACGAGGCCGATAAAGAAACCGTCTACGGGGACGTTTTGGCAAAATTGGAGGAACTATGAGCTTGTTGGATCGCCGCCTTTCGGCGGTGCTGGAACTGATCCCGGCGGGGAGCATCCTGCTGGATATCGGAACCGATCATTGTAAATTACCCGCCGAAGGCCTGCTTTGCGGCAAACTGGCGGGTGCTTATGGGGCGGATCTGCGCCAAGGTCCCTTGGATGCGGCCGCCAAGCAACTGAAGGAGACCGGACTGGCGGGGAAGGTACCCCTATTCTTGTCCGACGGCCTGCAACAGATCCCTTTGGAGGTGCTGGAGCGGGTCACCGCCGTTTCGGTGGCGGGGATGGGAGGCGAGCTGATCGCCGCTATTATGCAAAAGGCTCCGGCGGAGCCGCCCCTTTGGGTGCTCCAGCCCATGAGTGCCATCTATGAGCTGACCGAGGAGCTGGCGGCACGGGGGTACCAAACCGTCTCTGCCGCCTTGGCTCGGGATGAGGATAAATTTTATCGGGTATTGGCGGTGCAAAAAAACGGTTATGACGGCCCGCCGGAATACTTCGGTCAATTAAAGGGCGACCCCCTTTTGGGCGCCTATCTGGAAAAGGAAGAACGCCGCATCCGTGCCGCCCTGCAGGGGCTGCATTCCGCCCGAACACCTGACCAGGAGCGGATCCTGCGGGAGGAGCAACTGCTGGCGGCGGTAGAAAGAGCGAAAAATGACGAACGTTAAAAGAATTTACGATTTTTTAAATGAATATTGCCCCTTTGAACTGGCGGAGGAATGGGATAATCCCGGCCTAAATCTCGGACATTGGGACAGAGAAGTGAAAAAGGTGCTGCTGGCCTTGGATTTAGAGAGCCGCGCCATCGATACCGCCCGGGAAAAGGGCTGTAACTTGATCCTGACCCACCATCCCCTGACTATGGAGCCTTTGCGCCAATGGAACGATGGGGATCCCACCGCCGCCTTGGTGCTGAAGCTGGCGGAGGCGGGCATCGCCCACCTGGCCTGCCATACCAACCTGGATGCCTGCGAGGGCGGGGTGAATACCCAATTGGCCGCCGCCTGCGGAATGGAGCAGACGGAACTTTTTGAAGGGCTGGGTCGGATGGGTACCTGCAAAACCACCTTTGACCGATTGGCGGCGGATCTGAAAAAAGCATTGCCCGCCGCCTGTGCCAAGGGGGTCTGTGTCCGCCAAGAGGTGGAGCGGATCGCCGTGGTGGGCGGTAGCGGCGGCAGTCTTTTGGAAGGGGCCGCCGCCCTGGGCTGTGATACCTTCGTGACCGGTGAGGTCAAGCATCACCAGGCACTCCTGGCCCGGGAACTGGGGCTGAACCTTTTGGTGCTGGGTCATTACGAGACGGAATATATCGCTCTGCCGCCCCTGGCGGCGGCTCTGCAAAAGGCCTTCCCGGAGCTGGAAGTGGAGATCATGCCCTGCGAGGCAACGCTGGAGACGTTTTAAATGGCATTAGACGCTTGTTTTTTAAATTGCCTGGTACAAGAGATCAACGGCATCGTACCGGGCACCCGGGTGGAGAAGATCTATCAGCCCGGTAAGGACGAAATCATATTGAATTTGCGAGGGCCGGGGGTCAAGACCCGGCTGCTCTTTTCCTGTGCGCCCAATTGCGCCCGTTTAACTTTGACGGAGAAGGAGGCGGAAAACCCCGCCCAGCCGCCCCTGTTTTGTATGGTGCTTCGCAAGCACCTGACCGGCGCCAAGGTGGAGCGGATCTACCTGCCGGAATTTGAGCGGGCGGTGTTCCTGGAACTGACCGGTAAGAACGACTTTTTCGAACCGGAGAAAAAGATCCTGGTGCTGGAAATTCTGGGTCGCACCGCCAACCTGGTGCTGATGGACGAGCAGGGTAAGATCATTGATTGCATCCGTCGGGTGGACGTGACCGGCGGCCGGCAGATGTTGCCCGGGCTGAAGTATGAGCCGGTCACCCCCCAGGATAAAAAACTTTTTACCGAAGCCTCTACCGAAGATCTGCCGGAGATTACGGCAACGGATAAGCCTCTTTGGAAGGCGATCATCGATCACTACAGCGGCATTTCGCCCATTGTGGCAAGGGAACTGGCTTATCAAAGTGCCGGCCGGATCGATGCCGCCGCCAACGGGCTGACCCCCAATCAAAAAACAGCGCTGTCCACCCTTCTGGAGGAGACCGCCCTTCGGGCAGGGGAGGGACGTGCCGCCCCCTGCGCCGTGAAGGAAAGGGAGACGGATAAGTGGATCGATTTTTCCTTTATTCCCGTGGGTCAATACGGTGGAGCAGGGGAGTGCTTTTCCTATGGGACCTCCGTGGCGCTGATTGAGGATTATTACCAAAAAAGTGCCGAAAGCCTGCGCTTAAAGCAAAAAAGCCGGGACGTGGAGCAGCTCATTACCCGTACCTCCGCCCGGATTGAGCGCACCATGCGGGTGCGCCAAAAGGAACTGGAGGAGGGCAAAAAGGCCGATCATTACCGTATCTGTGGCGAGCTTTTGCAGGCAAACCTGCATCGGGCTCAAACCGGGATGCGTGAGGTGACGGTGGAAAACTATTACGATAATTGCGCTCCCTTCACGATTCCCCTGCGGGTGGATCGTTCCCCCCAGCAAAACGCCCAGCTTTATTTTAAAAAATATAATAAGGCCAAAACCTCCGCTAAGGTGGTGGCAGACCTGATTCGTCAAGATCAGGAGGATCTTTCCTACCTGGACAGCGTGTTTATGGCCCTTTGCGATTGCGAGACCGCCGCCGACGTGGATCAGATCCGGGAGGAACTGATCAAGACCGGATTCAGCCGGAACCGTAAAAAGAACGCCTCCAAGCCGGCGGGCAGTTCCAAGCCCCGGCGGTTTATCTCCAGCGGTGGATTTCCCATCCTGGTGGGGCGTAATAACGTGCAAAACGATCAACTGACCGTCAAGCTTTCCCGCAAGGACGATCTGTGGCTCCATACCAAAAATATCCATAGCGCCCACGTGCTGGTGGTCAGCGGCGGTCGGGAGATCGACGATCAGACCATTTTGGAGGCCGCCGCTATCTGCGCCTATTACAGTAAGGGTAAAAACGCCCCTAAGGTAGAAGTGGATTATTGCCCTGTCTCCCACGTGAAAAAGCCCAACGGCGCACGGCCGGGGATGGTGGTTTACGAAGGCTATTATTCGGTGACGGTGGCCCCGGGCCTGCCGGTGCCGGAGGAAGGAAAAGTGGATGGAAAGACCTTGGCTTAAGCATTACGGGGCGGTGCCCCATCATTTGGAATATCCCAAGGGCTCTATGAGTGATCAGGTGGCTCTTTGGGCAAAAAAAGATCCTAACGTCCCGGCGCTGGCCTTTATGGGGCGGAAGATCTCCTACGGGGAGCTTTGGCAAATGATCCGCCACACCGCCGGCGCCTTTGCGGGGTTGGGGATCCGCCCCGGGGATCGGGTCACTCTGTGTATGCCCAACCTGCCCCAAACGGTGGCTTGCCTTTACGGCCTCAACGAATTGGGGGCGGTGGTCAGTCTTGTGCACCCGCTTTCTGCCGAAAAAGAGGTGGTGCACGCCCTGAAAGAGGTGCAAAGCCAATGGGTGGTGACCCTGCGGCAGTTCGGAGATAAGCTGGAGCGGGTGCATAAAGAATACCCGCTTACCAAATTGATTGTTACCGACGTAGACGATGCTCTGAAGGGCTTTAAAAAATGGGGTTACCGCTTGGCTATTCAGCCTAAATTGCCCCCGGTGCCCAAGGGGGACTACGTGATCCGCTGGAAGCCCTTTTTAAAGCTGGATCGGGGCTATCAAAAGTGCCCGATGACCGCCGAACAGGGGGCGGTGATCCTCTTTTCCGGCGGGACCACCGGGGTCAGTAAGGGGATCTTGCTCTCCAACGGCAGTTTTAATGCCCTGGCAAGGCAAACGGCGGCGATGGCTGCCCGCCCGGTGGGAAAAAAGACCATCCTGGCGGCCATGCCTATGTTCCACGGCTTCGGGCTGGGGGTCTGTGTCCATACCGCTCTGGCCAGCGGTGCTACCTCCATTCTGGTGCCCCGCTTTAACGTCAAAGATTATGCAATGCTCATTAAAAAAGAGCGACCTAATTATATTGCCGGGGTGCCCGCCCTCTACGAGGCCATCACCCGCACCGATTACCTGGACGGAGTGGATCTTTCCTTCCTTTTGGGAGTGTTCTCCGGGGGCGATAGCCTTTCGGTGGAGCTGAAGCGGAAGATGGATGCCTTTTTGGCAGAGCGGGGTGCTACCGTAAGGATCCGGGAAGGCTACGGGACTACCGAATGTGTTACCGCCAGTTGTCTGACACCCGATCACCTGGAACGGGAGGGGAGCATCGGCTTACCCTACCCGGATATGGATTACTGTATCTGCCGGGTGGGGACCACCCAGCCGGTGCCCGCCGGGGAGGAAGGCGAGATCTGCCTGAAGGGACCCAGCCTGATGTTGGAATACCTGGGACACCCGGAGGAGACCGCCCTGGCTCTGCAGACCCACGCCGACGGCGAAAAATGGCTCCATACCGGCGATCTCGGATGGATGGATGAAGATGGCTTCGTGTACTTTAAGCAACGGCTGAAGCGGATCATCGTGACCAACGGCTATAACGTTTATCCTTCTCAGATCGAAAACGTGCTGGACGGCCACCCCAAGGTGCAGATCAGTTGCGTCATTGGCATAAAGGACGAGGTCCGGGGTCAACGGGTCAAGGCCTTCGTGGTACCCAAGCCCGGCTTTGAGCCCACCGACCAACTGAAGGAGGAACTCCTGGAGTATTGCCGGGGCTATATTGCAAAATACGCCTGCCCCCGGGAACTGGAATTCCGCACCGACCTGCCTAAAACCTTAGTAGGCAAAGTTGCTTATAAAAAATTAGAAGACGAAGCCGAGGGAAACCTTTTGTAAAAGGTTTCCCTCGGACTCCCTTCTAAAACTTTCAAACTGATACATAAAAGCGCAAGGAATATATCGTTCACTCCTTGCGCTTTTTTGTATAATATTGAAAGCCGGGAGGTCGTTCACTCCCGGCTTTCTGCTGCTTTACTATATTTTCCTTATTTTGTCCCCTTTTGAAAGGGGACACGATGTGTCCGCTGACACATCGGAGGGGTTAATTGTTGATGCCGTGACGCATGGTGGGCGAGGTGGAATCCAGGGCTTTGAAGGTATAGCCGTTGGCCTGGCCCCATTGCAGGATCTCTTCCACCGCATTGACGCTGAAGCCCTTGATGTCGTGCTGTAATACAACGGATACGCTGTTGGCAGAAATGCCGCGCTTGATGTTGCGCACCACTTCGGCGGTAGAGGTGGCGCCGCCGGCATCGTTGCTGTCCACGTTCCAGTCGAAATAGCGGTAGCCCTTGGCGGTCAGACTGGCGGCCAGCCGGGTCATGATCCCGGGGTTAAAGGAACTGACCAGATTGGAACTTCCGCCGGGGAATCGGGTCAGCATGGGCTTAATGCCGGTCTGCTGTTCGATGATGTCGGACATTTTGTTCAGATCCGCATAGAAGGCCTCCTCGCTGGCGTAGATCTGCTTGTAATTATGGGTGGCGGTATGGATGGCCACTGCGTGACCTTCCTGCGCCATCCGGCTGAAGAGATTGTTATAGCCGGGGGCATTGTTGGTCACAAAGAAGGTGGCTTTGGCGTTGTATTTTGCCAAAACGTCCAAAAGCTTTGCAGTGTAGGGGCCGGGTCCGTCGTCAAAGGTCAGGTATACGGTTCGGGGCCCGGGTGCCACGGTTCCGGTCTCCGGCGGGGTCACACTCTGGGGTCTTACCACCGGTGCCTTTACGGTCACCTTTCGGGTAGCGGTGGCGGAGTTCCCGCTGCTGTCTGTTACAGTGTAGGTCAGGGTGTATTCACCGGTCTCCTGGGTGTTGACCTCCCCGGAAACGGTCACCTTAGCGGCCAGATCGCCGTCATAGCCATCGGTGGCGGTGAAACCGGGCTCCTTGTATTCATTGCCCCTGGTCACCCGCATTTCCACTTCCCCTTGCAGGGTCAGGGTGGGGGCCTGGGTATCCACGATCTTGACAGTCCGGGTAGCGGTAGCGGTGTGCTTTCCCTTTTCGGCCTTATACAGCACCGTGTAGGAGCCAACCTTGCCGGGATCTACCGGATTTTCGGTGGTGACCTTCAGGGCCTTGCCTTCCTTCATAAAGAGCTCGCCCCGGAAAAAGGCCTCGGCTCCCGCATCCGCATAGGCACCGCCGTATTCCTGGGTGATCTCAGCCTCGCCCTTCAGGGTTAGGTCAATGTGAAATTTATTCAACCAAAGGAGTAGCAACGCCGCACCTACCAAAAGGAGTACGCCCCCTGCTGCCACCAGTGGGATCCAGATCTTTTTTTTCATAATTTTGATCCTCCTATTTTAAAATGCACTTATTCCATCATTGCCGCATAGAAGCGGGAAAGATCGTTCATATATTTCAAAGCCACCGGCAAAAATTCTGTTTCCAGATTGGCAAAGAAATTATCCGATTCCAGCGTAAACTTTCCTTGGTAGCCGATCTCCTTCAGAGCTTTGAAGATGTCCATCATGGGCATCTTGCCGTGGCCGGGCATGGTGTGGCTGTCGTTGATATAATCGTTATCGTGGATATGTAGAGTCGTGATGCGGTCGCCCATCTCCCGGATCATAGCCACGGGATCCTGATCCACCAAAACCGTATGCCCCAGATCCAGACAGCCGCCAAAGTGGTTTTTGCCGTCGGCATTCAGGGTGTCTAAATAACGGTTGAATTCGGCGGGGGTGCTGTTCACGTCGTGGGTGATGTTTTTACGGATCGGGTGGCGGTTCCACATATTTTCAGTACAGACCTTAATACCGTATTCCTCACAAAGAGGCTTAAAATGGGCATAGTATTCCATATTAGTCCGGAAGATGGCTTCCGGATCCTCCCGATAGGGCTTTCTGCCAAAGGGTTCGGGATGATGCTGGGGATGCACCACGATCTCTTCGCATCCCATAATGCCGGCGGCCTCCACGGCCCGGTAAACTTCGGGGACGATGTCGTTTTCATTTTCTAACTCTTTCCACTTATAGGAAAAAGGCGCATGGGATTGCAAAATGGGAATTCCTACCTTTTCGGCAATCTCTCTAACCCGCTTGGCTTCATCCTTATAGTTTTCTTCGTTCCAGCGCTCTTCGTTCATAACGGAAAAGAAGGAATAGTCCGCCGCATCGAAACCGGCCTCCTTCAAAAGTTTAAATGTCTCTTCCTCGGAAAACCCCCGTTTTATCAGGCTCCCGGTGGTGGTACAGATCTTCATTTTCTTTACTCCTTGATCTCTAAAAATTTTATGCTGCCGGTGACCTCAAAATCACCGGTGATATAACAACATTCTCCCGACCGGAACGGTTGGCCGTTCACAGCCCCTTCGCCCTCCGTGGCCAACAGAATGACGAAATGATCTGCCCGGTTTTGATAGGGGGCCTGCTCCTCTCCTACATAAAAATAGGGGCAATTGACCAAACCTTTTTCACCCCGAGCGAACCGGATGGCTCGCTGTTCCGCTTCGGATAACAGTTTCACTGCCTCCAGACCCTTTTCCGGGTGGAGAGGTCGCTTGTTGCCCTGGGCATCGGTGCGGTCGTAATCATAAAGGCGATAGGTGATATCGCTGTTTTGCTGGATCTCTGCGATTAGGATTCCGGCGCCAATGCCGTGCACCATCCCGGCCGGAATAAAATAGGTCTCGCCTTTTTGTACCGGCTGATGATGCAGTACCTCACCGATAGTCCCTTGCTCCATCGCCTTTTTCAGGTCTCGCTTGGTGAGCCCGGGCTTCAGCCCAAAAATCAGCTCAGCTCCCGGTTCTGCATCCACGATGTACCACATTTCGGTCTTACCCTGATCTCCCTCAAGGGTAGCCAAGGTATCATCCGGGTGAACCTGAACCGAAAGCTTGTCCCGTGCATCGATCAACTTGATCAATAAAGGAAAGGGCTGTTGTACCCCTCGGGTCGCCAGGGTCTCCCCGGCGTATTTCCCCCGGTCAATGATGCTTTGATCCTGAGGACGGACCGAAAGAGTCCAAAGCTCGCTGATCTTTTCAAAGGGCGCCGGCTCCTTCAGGTGCTGTCGCAGGCGAAAACCGCCCCATAGGGCGGTCTTCGGTATAGGTTTTAAAAAATAGAGATTATTCCTCAACGGTATTCCTCTTTTTCTTTTTCAACTTTGATCCAACGGCCACAGCCAAGCCGCAGCCCACTGCAATGGCGGCACCCACCCAAACGATCCAGGGGAAGAAGGGCTGATCGCCCTTGTCCTCGCCGTTGTCGGCGGGGTCGTTGGGGGTGACGGTCAGGTTCCCGGCTTCATCCTTGCCGATGGTGACGGAGCCCACGGGCTTGCCCTCCTGATATAGGGGCGCTTCGGTGGTTCCGCCCACCTCGGGCTCGTCGTATTCGGTGTCGTAAATGGTGGCGTTGCCCTCGGAATCCATTACCAGCGCCTGATTCCCGGTCACGATCCAGTTTCCTTCGGGCAGGGGCTTCATAGGGGTCACGGTCACGGTGCCGTTTTCATCCTTTTCCACCACTACGGTGCCGGCCTGGTTCTTGTCTTCACCATAAATGGGGGTGGTGACGGTCTCGCCGGCCTCCGGCTCCTTGTAATCCTCGCCGGGGGTGAAATCGGTCTTGTTGCCGTTTTCGTCCTCTACGACCACCTTATCATCCTCCACGCCCCAGTTGCCCTCGGGCAGGGTGGGGGTAGAAGGGGTGTTTTCGGCGGGCTGGTCGGCGCCGTTGTCCGGCTCTTGGGTGGCGGTCTTCAGGGTGATCTTGCCGATCTCAAAGGCAGGAGATACCGGCTTCATATCGCCGTCAAAAAATTCCGAATAGGCCAGCTTGATCAGCTCCCCGTCGGCGGGCTCTTTTTTCAGCTTGAAGGTCAGGGTAAAGAGGGTCGCATTCCCCTCAAAAACCTTGCTGGCATCGGCAGCCAGGGCGGAAACTGCGGGCTGCTCCTGATATTTGGCTTCCTTGTTGACCAGGAACATACCGCCCACGTCCGCTTTTTTGCCGTTGACGATCTCCAGGGTCTCGGTATCGTAAGTGAAAAAGACACGGAAGGAGGAGCACAGGGGTGCGTTTTCCACCGTGGCGGTCAGGGTCACGTTCTCGCCCACGGCGGCCTCACCGCCGGAAAGCTTAAAGACCATCCCGTCGGGAGCGGCCGATACGGCGGGGATCAGCATCATCAGGATCAGGATAGCGGCAACGAATTTTTTCATGGGTTCAGTTTCCTTTCATATTATGAAGATGTTTGTATTCCCGGGGGGTCATTCCGGTGTGTTTTTTAAAGATCTGGTTAAAGAATTTGCCGTCGGAGTAGCCCACCAGCCCGCTGATCTCCGAAACCTTCTTGGAGGAATTGGCCAGTAAGCGACAACTTTCCCGGATCCGCACGGACTGTAAGTAATGCTGGAAGGTAAAGCCGGTCTTTTCCTTGAATCGCTTGCTGACGTATGCCAGGCTGTAGCAGCATTTTTTCGCCATTTCTTCCAGCGAGAGCTTTTCCATAAAATTCTGCTCCACTTCCCGGAGTACGTATTCCACCGGATCCAGTTCCGAAGGATCGGTCATTGGCCGCCTTAATCCTCTTAAAGTGCTGATGATGATCTCAATCAATTGACAACGCATCATCTCCTGGTAACCGGGGCGCTTTTCGTTAAACTCCCGGGAAAGGGCAGAGATCAACCGGCCGATGTTTCCGTCGGTATCGTGGTAGATCCGCTTGGTGGGGCGGTCGCTCAGACTGCGATAATTGAATTTGATCAGGTAATGATCTGCCAATTCCTGAAAATGCCGGCAGGAAAGCAGAGTCTCGTCGATGAACCGGGGCAAAAATAAGCAATTGATCACCACAAAGGGGGTATCGCCCAATTGGGTGTATTTGTGCTTCTCCCCGTAATCCACGATAAAGTAGTCCCCTTGGCCGATCACAGAGGTATCCTCTCCGAAAATATGGGTGGCTCTGCCCTGTACCACGTAGGTCAGCTCCAGAAAATCGTGGTCGTGATAGGGAGTCTCCGGCGTATTGGCTGTGGTCATTAACAGCTTTTCTTCCTGCAATTGCGAAAAATGTTTGGTCTCTGGCAACAAATTCACCCCCTCTTTTGTCAATTTTAGCGGTTGTTTTTATTATATCATTAGGTCTATAATGATGTCAATAGGGAGGTTTTTGAAGATGCTTTATAAGAAAAATAAAGGCGAAAGCCTGGATATGAACTTATTTCAAAATCCCACCGCCGAATATCGGGGTACCCCCTTTTGGGCCTGGAACTGTACCCTGGACCGGGATCAGATCCTTCGGCAGGTGGAATGCTTTAAAGAAATGGGCTTCGGCGGCTTCCATATGCATTGCCGTGTGGGGCTGGAAACACCCTACCTGGGCGAGGAATTTATGGGCCACATCAAGGCCTGTGTGGAAAAGGCCAAAAGCGAGGAGATGCTGGCCTGGCTTTACGACGAGGACCGTTGGGCCAGCGGCGCCGCCGGCGGCTACGTGACCAAGGATAAAAAACTGCGGTTAAAGCACCTGCGGATGAGTTTGGCCCGCCCGGCGGAATACCTGGAAAAGGACGTAGCCTTCGAACAGGGCAAGCCCTATTTTATCGCCGCCTTCGACGTGGAACTGGACGAAAAGGGCTACCTGAAGAACTATCGCCGGATCCAACCGGAGGAGGATGCCCGGGGCACCAAGTGGTATGCCACCGTCTGCACCGCTCCCGATGATCCCTGGTTCAATAACCAAGCCTATCCCGATACGATGGATGAAGGCGCTATCCAACGCTTTATCGAGGTTACTTATAACGCATATCACGATGCAGTAGGCGAAGAATTCGACAAAACCGTCCCCGCCATCTTTACCGACGAGCCTAATTTCCATTGCCGCACCATCGGTCTGGCCAAGCGGGCTGCCGATAGCGAAGATATGGGCGTGGCCTGGAGCCGTTATTTTGAAGAGAAATATCAGGAGCGCTACGGTCAGGATATCGTGGACTATATCCCCGAACTCTTCTGGAAGAGGGCAGACGGCAAGGATAGTGAGATCAAATATCGCTACTATGATTTTTGTGCGGAGCGGTTCGCCATCAGCTTTGCGGATCAATGCGGCAGCTGGTGCGAGGAGCACGGCCTGGCATTGACCGGCCATATTCTGCGGGAGCCTACTTTGGAACAGCAGGTGTTCTCCACCGGCGATAATATGCGCCAATACCGTTCCTTCACCATTCCCGGTATCGATATGCTCTGCGATAACGTTGAACTCACAACTGCCAAGCAATGCCAGTCCGTGGTGCATCAGATGGGCAAGGAGGGGATGCTCTCCGAACTGTACGGTGTTACCAACTGGGACTTCGATTTCCGTGGCCATAAATTCCAGGGTGATTGGCAGGCCGCGTTGGGCGTCACCGTCCGGGTGCCCCATCTTTCCTGGATGAGTATGCAGGGCGAAGCCAAACGGGATTACCCCGCCTCCATTTTCTATCAATCCCCCTGGTATAAGGAATACCCCTACCTGGAGGATCATTTCTCCCGGTTGAATACGGTTCTGACCCGGGGTAAGCCGGAGATCCGGGTGGGCTTGATCCACCCCGTAGAAAGCTACTGGATCAGCACCGGCCCCAACGATCAGACCGGCGAGAACTGCCGGGTGCTGGACGAAAACTTCCAGACCGTGACCCGCTGGCTTTTGGAAGGGCACCATGATTTCAACTATGTAAATGAATCTCTTTTGAAAGATCTGGCTGATGAAAAGGATCCCCGCAAGGTGGGTCTGATGGAGTACGATGCCATCGTGGTGCCCCATTGCCTGACCCTGCGCCAAACAACGTTGGATTATTTGGATCGGTTTAAAAAGGCCGGCGGTAAGGTGATCTTTATGAGCGGCTGCCCCACCCACGTGGATGGGATCGCAAGCAACGGTGCTCGGGACCTTTATGAAAAATCCACCCGCATTTCCTTTAATAAATCCGATCTGATCGCTGCTTTGGAGCCCTTCCGTCGGGTAGAGATCCGGGAGGCCAGCGGTCTGCCTGCCGATGATCTGCTGTATCAACTGCGGCAGGACGGCGGCGTACAATGGCTGTTTATTGCGCCCTTCAAAAAAGAAAAACGGCAAAGCAACGAAATGCAACGGACCCACGACGGGCGGGTATGGTCTCAAAAACTGACCATCGAGGTGAACGGGGAATACGAGCCCCATATCTACGATACCCTCACCGGCAAGATCCTGCCCATCAGCTTCCGCCATCAAAATGGCAAGACCCTGATCCGCTACGAGCGGTACCCCTCCGATAGCCTGTTGTTGCAGCTTTCCGCTCCCCATTATCCCGAATTCAACGCTCAGCCGGCGGAACGGCACGTGATCGCCCGGCTGGATTATAAGCAACTGATCAACTATCATCGGGACGAGGATAACGTTCTGCTCCTGGATCTGCCGGAATATCGGGTGGACGACGGCGAATGGCGCCCCCGGGAAGAGATCCTGCGGGCCGATAATCAGATCCGGGACGAACTGGGCTTTCCCTCCCGCCGGGAAAAATTTGCCCAACCCTGGGTGGTGCCCGACGTTCCCGCCGAGCATACCGTCAGCCTGCGCTATGAGATTCATAGCGATATCAAGGTGAAGGGCGCCCGTCTGGCCTTGGAAGCCCCCGAAAAAGCCACCCTTCTTTGGAACGGAAAGCCTCTTTCCAATGCGGTGACCGGCTGGTACGTGGATGAAATTATTAAAACGGTTGCCTTGCCGGATATCAAAAAGGGAACCTCCGTGCTGGAGATCACCTATCCCTTTGCCCGCCGTACCAATCTGGAGGCCTGCTTCGTGGTGGGTGATTTCGACGTGCAGGTGCAGGGCACCGAAACCAAACTGGTCGCACCCTCCCACGAGATCGGCTTTGGCGGTATCTGCCACCAGGGAATGCCCTTCTACGGCGGCAATATCACCTATGAACTGCCCGTTGAGGTACCGGCCGATTGCGATCTGGAACTGCATATCGGTAAGTATCGGGGCGGTCTTTGCAAGGTCGCTTTGGACGAGGGCGAAGGCAAACGGATGGCCTTCTCGCCCTATAACGTCACCTTCAAAAAGGTCTCTAAGGGAAAACATATGTTAAAAGTGACCGTTTTCGGTCATCGGTTCAATACCTTCGGCTGTGTGCATAATTGCGCCGATTTCTATTCCTGGTACGGCCCCGATTGCTGGCGCACCAAGGGGGATCTTTGGAGTTATGAATATCAGCTGAAGGAGATCGGGTTGCTGATCAGCCCTAAGGTGGAGTTGTATAAATGAATGAAGTGATTGAATTGATCAAGAATGCGGCCCGGCTGATGACCGGGTGCGATCGGGCAGCGGTTTCGGCCAAGGGCCGCAGTAACTTTGTAACCGATGTGGACGTATCGGTGCAGGAATTTATGCGCCAAGGTCTGAAAAACCTTTATCCGGACTACGGCTTTTTCAGCGAGGAGCAGGAAAATCACCCGGATTTTGGAACCCCCCTTTGGATCCTGGATCCCATCGACGGCACCGCAAACTTCATCACCCATTATCAGATGAGCGGCCTTTCCCTGGCGCTCTGGAAGGATGGGGCGGTGCAGTTCGGGGCGGTATATAACCCCTTTACCGATGAACTTTTTACTGCTGAGCGGGGGAAGGGTGCCTTTTTGAACGGCACCCCCATTCAGGCGGATACCCAAGTGGCTTTCGCCGATGCTCTGATCGATCTGGGCACCATGCCTTATTATAAGGATTGGGCCCCCACCATCGGTGCCCTGGCCCGGGAGATCATTCTGCAGGCCGGGGATCTGCGGCGGTGCGGCAGTGCCGCTTTGGCGATCTGCTATGCGGCCGCCGGACGGACCGGCGCCATGATGGAGGGTATTTTGCAACCCTGGGACTATGCGGCGGGAAGCCTCATTGCCATGGAGGCCGGTGCAATTGTAAGCAATTGGAAGGGCGAAAAACTGGAGCCGAAGGCCTCTTCTTCGGTATTGGTTGCAGCCCCTCAAATTTATAAAGATGTATTAGATTTAATTCAGGAGGTAGTTCAATGATGGTATGGATTAATTCACCGAAGGATACCGGCGAGCAGGCGGTAACCTTTCAAAAAGAGATCCAATGGGAAAAAGAGCCCGTTAAGGTAGAAGCGAAGGCAACTGCCATCGGTACATATAATCTTCTAATCAATGGGCAGAAGATCGGCAAGCAGGTGCTGGCCCCGGGCTGGACATCATATCAGTATCGGGTTCAGGTGCAGACCTATGATTTGACCGACGCCCTGAAGGATGGCGGTCTGGTTGCCCTTGAAGTAGGCCAGGGATGGGCTGTTGGCACCATCGGCTTTTCTCATACCAACCATTTCTTTGACGAGATGGTGCGGGTTGCCGCCGAGATCACGGCTTATTATGCCGACGGTGGCACGGAAACCGTTTATACCGGCACCCATTGGGATTGTTATACCAATCCTGCAGTTTATACCGATATTTATAACGGTGAGATCTGGGATGGCACCCATCAACCGGAGTTTTTGGGAAAAGCCGTTTATGCGGAGAAAAAGTATCATACCGTTCCCCAAGTAGGCGAGGATATCGTTCCGGTAGAGCGTCTGAAGGTGGTGGAGGTCATTACCACGCCCAAGGGCGAAAAGGTTCTGGATTTCGGCCAGAATATGACCGGCTGGGTGGAACTGAAGGTGCAGGGCAAGGCCGGCGATGTGATCGCCTTTGATCACGCCGAGGTATTGGATAAAGACGGTAATTTTTATAACGGGAATTACCGCTCTGCCAAGGCCTATGCCAAATTTATTCTGAGCGGGAAAGAGGAAACTCTGGCGCCCCATTTCACCTTCTATGGGTTCCGCTATATTCGCCTTTTGGAGTATCCCTTTGCCGAGGTAAACCCCGATCAATTCACCGCCGTGGTGGTTCATTCCGCTCTGAAGCGCACCGGCGAATTCCATTGCGGCAATGCTCTGATCAATCAACTGTATCATAACGTGATCTGGGGCCAGAAGAGTAACTATCTGGACGTTCCCACGGATTGCCCCCAGCGGGATGAACGGCTGGGCTGGACCGGCGATGCTCAGGTCTTCGTTCGCACCGCCGCCATCAACTACGATGTGGAAAAATTCTTTAAAAAATGGTTGGGCGATATGGCTCTGGAACAGGGAGAAGACGGCAGCGTTGAAGGGATCGTGCCCTTCTGCCTCA
Source organism: Eubacteriales bacterium (assembly GCA_045545315.1). Classification (GTDB taxonomy): domain Bacteria; phylum Bacillota; class Clostridia; order Oscillospirales; family QAKW01; genus QAKW01. The sequence goes on from JAZQAR010000044.1 coordinate 22,410, forward strand.
AAGGCAGAAGAAGCCGTATTTCCGCCGCTTGGGGGGATGCGGCCTGCATTTGCCCCTGGGAAATTTATCTGGCTTACGGCAATTCCGAAATTTTGCGGGATAGTTTTCCGATGATGAAAAAATGGGTGGACTATATCCACAGCACCGGCAGCGAGGAATTTTTATGGTTGGATGGCAACCATTACGGCGATTGGCTGGGGATGGATGCCGGCGACGGGAACTATATGGGGGCCACCCCCTGCGACCTGATCGGTACCACCTTTTTTGCCTATTCCTGCAACCTTGTGGTCAAGGCTGGTAAGGTTCTGCGTGAGCACGTTTCAGAATACGAAGCCCTTTATGAAAAGATCGTTGCCAAGTTCCGTGAATGCTATATCGAAAACGGCAAGCCGGTCTGCAAAGGGGATGCGCTGAAAAACCACCATAATGCGGAAAAACAGCCCGTGGTCAACCCCGATACCCAGACTGCCCGGGTGCTGATGCTGCATTTTAATCTCTGTACCGAAGAGGAACGCCCCATCATCGCCAATGATCTGGCGGATATGGTGATCGCCAACGGAACCCACCTGACCACCGGCTTTGTGGGCACCCCCTATCTGCTCCACGTATTGGCGGAAAACGGCTATGAAAAACTGGCCTATGATCTTTTGTTGCAGGAAACCTTCCCCTCCTGGCTCTTCTCTGTGAAACAGGGGGCCACTACGATGTGGGAGCATTGGGATGGCATTAAGGAAGACGGCACCTTCTGGAGCGACGCAATGAACTCCTATAACCATTATGCTTATGGCTCCGTTTATGATTGGATCTTCGGCGTGGCCGCCGGGATCAAGGTGAAGGAAGACGGGGCCGGCTATCAGAAGATCACGCTGAAGCCCGTTCCTGATGCCCGCTTGGGCCATCTGACGGCCTCTATCGAGAGCCGCCAAGGCAAGATCCTCTCCCATTGGGAATATCGGTTAGACGGAAAAATCTATTATCGGTTTGAGATTCCCGAAGGCTGCGAGGCAGAACTTACTCTGCCCGATGGACGGAGCGAACGCCTGACTGCCGGTATCTATCAGTATTAAAAATATTTTGAAAAAGAACGGGATTTTTGATGTTTCTATGTTGACAAAACCCGTTCTTTTTTGTTATTATTAGGGTGTATTTGTTAATAAAGCGTAAACAGGAGAACAAACAAACGGATGAAAGCCTTGGAAGATCGGATTTTAAAAGACGGCGAAGTTCTGCCCGGCCATGTTTTGAAAGTGGGCAGCTTCCTGAATCAGCAGATGGACGTGCCCTTTCTGATGGAAATGGGGGAGGAGATCGCCCGGCTTTTTGCAAATGAAGGTGTAACGAAAGTGGTAACGGTGGAAGCCTCCGGCATCGCCATTGCCTTTGCGGCGGCTGCGGTTATGAAACTGCCGATGGTTTTTGCAAAAAAACATCAAACCAGTAATCTGGGCGGTGCGGTTTATAGTGCGTCGGTTCATTCTTACACCCATAATAAGGATTATGAGATCGTGATCGCCAAGGATTATATTTCCGAAGGCGAAAAACTCTTGATCGTGGATGATTTTCTTGCCAACGGTTGCGCCCTGCGGGGCTTGATCGAAATCGCCAATCAAGCCGGGGCAGAAGTTGCCGGCTTGTTAACAGCCATTGAAAAAGGCTTTCAGGGCGGCGGCGATGCCCTGCGGAAGGAAGGCTACCGGGTAGAGGCTTTGGCGCTGATCGATACTATGAGCGATGATAGCGTAACCTTCCGCTCTTAAAGTTGTATGTAATTTTTTTACATAAAAAATTTTTTGGAGGAAAACAAAATGAAAAGACTGCTTGCTGCAATCTTGGCCGTTCTGATGCTGTTCACCATGGCATCCTGCGGCAACAACGGCGGCGCCGACGAAGATCTGAAGGTTGGTTTCATCTTCCTGCATGATGAACAATCCACCTACGATAAGAACTTCATTGATGCTGCAGTTGCTGCCTGCAAGAACATGGGCGTAACGATGGTTCAGAAGACCCAGATCCCCGAGTCCAACGAATGCTACGATGCTGCCGTTGAACTGATCGAAACCGAAGGCTGCGATATCATCTTCGCAGATAGCTTCGGCCACGAAAACTTCCTGATCAAGGCTGCTCAGGAATATCCCGATGTGCAGTTCTGCCACGCTACCGGTACCCAGGCTCATACCGCCGGTCTGAAGAACTTCCACAACGCTTTCGCTCATATCTATCAGGGTCGTTACCTGGCCGGTGTTGTTGCCGGTATGAAACTGAACGAAATGATCGCCAACGGCAAGATCACCGCTGATAAGGCTAAGATGGGCTACGTTGGTGCTTTCACCTTCGCTGAAGTTATGTCCGGTTATTCTTCTTTCTATCTGGGCGCTAAGTCCGTATGCCCCACCGTTACCATGGACGTTAAGTTCACCGGTTCTTGGTACGATGAGCAGAAAGAAAAGGAAGCCGCTCAGGCTCTGATCGCCGGCGGTTGCGTTCTGATCAGCCAGCATGCTGACTCCATGGGCGCTCCCACCGCTTGCGAAACTGCCGGTGTTCCCAACGTTTCCTATAACGGTTCCACCGCTGCTGCCTGCCCCGAAACCTTCCTGATCTCTTCCCGCATCAACTGGACTCCCTATTTCGAGTATATGATCACCCAGGTGAAGAACGAGGCCGCTATCGACACCGACTGGGCCGGTACTCTGGAGAACGGCGCTGTTGCTTATACCGAACTGGGCAAGAACGTTGCCGCCGGTACTGCTGAAAAGATCGCTGAAGTTGAAAAAGGCCTGAAAGATGGCACCATCAACGTATTCGATACTGCTAACTTCACCGTTGGCGGTAACAAGATCGATTCCTACAAGGCTGACGTTGATACCGATGCCAACTTTGAAAAGGATACCGAAGTTGTTGCTAACGGCATCTTCGAAGAATCCAAATACCGTTCCGCTCCCTACTTCGACGTAGAGATCGACGGCATCACTCTGTTGGATCGTAATTACGGCTAATATCTGATACCGATCTTAGGCGGGGCCTTTCGCCCCGCCTAAATTGGTTCTATAACGTTGAAGAATACGCTGTGATTTTTACAACGTACCCTTGAACGTTATAGACTACATTATATTAAGGAGGATTTCTCTGGTGGAAAAAAAGGCAGCGATCGAGCTGAAAAATATTACCAAGACCTTCGGTAGCGTGGTGGCCAATAAGAACGTGAACCTGGTCGCCAATCGGGGGGAGATCTTGTCCATCCTGGGCGAAAACGGCAGCGGTAAAACAACGCTGATGAATATGATCTCCGGTATCTACTTCCCGGATGAGGGGCAGATCTTCATTGATGGGGAAGAGGCGGTGATCGCCTCTCCGAAGGATGCTTTTGATTATCAGATCGGGATGATCCATCAGCATTTTAAATTGGTGGACGTATTCAGCGCCACCGAAAATATTGTGCTGGGGCTGGAACAGCAGGGGCGCTATAACCTGAAAAATGCCGAAGAAAAGGTGGCTGCCATCTGCGAGCAGTATGGCTTTGATCTGGATCCCAAAAAGAAGATCTATACTATGGCCGTTTCCGAAAAGCAGACCGTTGAGATCATTAAGGTGCTTTACCGGGGCGCTGAGATCTTGATCCTGGACGAGCCCACCGCAGTGCTGACCCCCCAGGAAACCCAAAAACTCTTTGCCGTTCTGCGCCGGATGCGGGACGACGGCAAGTGTATTATCATTATTACGCATAAACTCCACGAAGTGCTGTCCCTTTCCGATCGGGTGGCCGTTCTGCGGAAGGGCGAATACGTGGGGACGGTGAATACCGCTGAAACCAACGAATCCGAACTCACCGAAATGATGGTGGGTAAAAAGATTTCTCTGAACATCGAGCGCAGCGAGCCCAAGGATCCCCAGCCCCGGCTGGAGGTGCACCACGTGGATTGCTCCAACCGGGAAGGTACCCTGGTGCTGGATGACGTTTCCTTCGTGGCTAATGCAGGCGAGATCTTGGGTATCGCCGGTATCGCCGGCAGCGGTCAGCGTGAACTTTTGGAAGTGATCGCCGGCCTGCAAAAGACCGATAGCGGTGCCGTATTGTACCATAACCCCAAGACCGGCAACGTGGATCTTCTGCAGGGCAAGACCCCCTTGCAGATCCGGGAATTGGGTGTGCGCCTTTCCTTCGTGCCCGAGGATCGCTTGGGTATGGGCCTGGTGGGCAATATGGATATCACCGATAATATGATGCTGCGGAGCTACCGCAGGGGCAAATCTGCCTTTTTGGAGCGTAAAGCCCCCAAGGATCTGGCGGAGCATATCATCGAAGAACTGGAAGTGGTGACCCCCGGTACCTCTACTCCCGTTCGCCGTCTTTCCGGCGGTAACGTGCAGAAGGTGTTGGTAGGCCGCGAGATCGCCGCTTCTCCCACCGTGCTGATGGCTGCTTACCCGGTGCGGGGTCTTGATATCAACTCTTCTTATACCATTTATAATTTGCTGAACCAGCAAAAAGAAAAGGGCGTAGCGGTCATCTTCGTGGGCGAAGATCTGGACGTTCTTTTGGAACTGTGCGACCGGATCCTGGTGATCGGCGGCGGTAAGGTGACCGGCATTGTGGACGGCCGTACCGCCACCAAGGAGCAGGTGGGTCTGCTGATGACTAAAACCGAAGGAGGGGACGTAGAATGAGCAATAAAGTCAAAAAGCATCACGAACCGCTGATCCATATCGTCAAGCGGGACGATCTGGCCGGCTGGCAGGCTTGGCTGATCCGTGTGGCCGCCATTCTGGCGGGTGTATTGCTGATCGGTGTGATCTCCTCTCTTTTGACCGGCAATAATTTTTTCGGTGTATACGAAAGTATGTTCCGTGGGGTGTTCGGTCGTGTCTTCCAGGGTAAGACCCATATGCTTTGGAAGTTCGGGCAGGATACCGTGATCCTCTTGTGTTTGGGGCTGGCTGTGGCCCCGGCCTTTAAAATGAAGTTCTGGAACTGCGGTGCAGAAGGCCAAGCCCTGGTGGGCGGCCTGGCGGCCATGTTCTGTATGATCACCTTCGGCGGCAAGATCCCCGAAGGGCTGTTGGTTCCCATCGTGATCGTAGCCAGTATCCTGGCCGGCGCCATTTGGGGCGTGATCCCTGCCATCTTCAAGGCACGCTGGAACACCAACGAGACCCTGTTCACCCTGATGATGAACTATGTGGCTACCCAGCTGATCGCCTACTACGTTTATATCGTAGGCGGTGGCTCCAATGTAATCACCCCGGTTTCCACCGGCGCTCTGCCCGTGATCGGGAATAAGCAGTATCTGATGAATATTCTGATCGTTACCGTGCTGACCGTTGCGATGTACGTATACCTGCGCTACAGTAAGCAGGGCTACGAGATCTCCGTTGTGGGCGAAAGCCAGAATACCGCCCGCTATATCGGGATCAACGTCAAAAAGGTGGTACTGCGGACTATGATGCTCTCCGGCGCCGTTTGCGGTGTGGCCGGTATGCTGTTGGTCTCCGGTACCGACCATTCTATCAACACCAACACCGTTGGTGGCCAGGGCTTTACCGCCATTATGGTAGCCTGGCTGGGCAAGTTCAATCCCTTTGTGATGGCTTTGATGTCCGCTCTGATCGTGTTCCTGAAGACCGGTACCGCCAAGGTTGCGGACCAAAACTTCCTGAACAGCTCCTTCTCGGATATTTCCGTGGGATTGGTTATTTTGCTGTTGGTAGGCTGTGAATTCTTTATTCAGTATTCGGTTCGGCTCCGTCGGGCTAAAAAGGAGGTAGAAGAATGATCGTTGAATTTATCAGCAGAGCAATTCTGTTAAGTATTCCTCTTCTTTACGGCTCCACCGGTGAGATTTTGACCGAAAAATCCGGTCACCTGAACCTGGGTATCCCCGGCATTATGTACGGCGGTGCCATCGGCGGCGTGATCGGTGCATTCCTTTATGAGAATGCCTGCGGCAACGTGGCCGAGAATATGAACCCCTTCCTGGCCGTTGTGATCCCCTTCCTGACCGCCGTTCTGTTTGCGGTGCTGATGGGTCTGATCTATAGCTTTATGACCGTTACCCTGCGGGCGAACCAAAACGTGACCGGTTTGGCGCTCACCACCTTCGGTATCGGTTTGGGCAACTTTTTCGGCGGCTCTCTGACCAAGCTGGTCAAGAGCGACCTGCCCTCCATCGCCCTGACCAAGACCAGTAAGTTCTTTAAGGCAGAACTGCCCTTTGCCGATGACCTGGGCTGGTTTGGCGAGATCTTCCTTTCCCATGATTTTCTCACCTATTTGGCCATCGCCATTGCCCTGGTTGCTTCCTTTGTTCTGAAGAGAACCCGGGTGGGCTTGAACCTGCGGGCTGTGGGTGAAAACCCCGCCACCGCCGATGCCGCCGGTATCAACGTGACCCGCTATAAGTATGCGGGTATCTGTATCGGTAGCGCCGTTGCCGGCCTGGGCGGTTTGCAGTACGTTATGGCCTATGCCGACGGCGTATGGTCCAATAACGCCTTCGGTGACCGTGGCTGGATGGCGATCGCATTGGTTATTTTCGCGTTGTGGAAGCCCAATATGGCCATTGTGGGTTCCTTCCTGTTCGGCGCTTTGTGTAATGCCAATAACTATGTGCAGGGTCTGGGGACTGAGACCCAGGAGCTCTTTAAGATGCTGCCCTATATCGTAACCCTGATCGTTCTGATCATTACCAGTATGCGTAAAAAGCGTGAGCATCAGCCTCCCGAACATTTGGGCTTGCCCTATTTCCGTGAGGAGCGGTAAAAATTTTGTAAAAGCCTTGCAAAATTCTATATTTCTGTTATAATGTTCAATGGCTTGAAAAAATAATAATAAAATATGCCGTTGTCCTCGCGACAACGGCATATTTTCGGGAAAGAGGAACATACTATGAAATACGACGTTCTTATTATCGGTGCCGGCCCTGCCGGAATCTTTACTGCGCTGGAATTGGTGCGCAAGGCCAAAAGCCCCAAAAAGATCTTATTGGTGGAAAAAGGCCGAGCCATCGAGAATCGTAGCTGTCCCAAATCTAAAACCAAAAAATGTGTCAACTGTAAGCCCTATTGCCATATCACCACCGGCTTTTCCGGTGCGGGCGCCTTCTCCGACGGTAAGCTTTCGCTGAGCGCCGACGTGGGTGGCGATCTGCCCAACCTGATCGGCTTCGACCGGGCCCAGGAGACTATTGAATATGCCGATAAGATCTATCTGGAATTCGGCGCCGATACCAAGGTGGAGGGTGTCAGCAACCCCACTGAAGTGAAAGAAATTCGTAAGCGGGCCATTCAGGCCGGCTTGAAACTGGTGGATTGTCCCATCCGCCATATGGGGACCGAAAAGGCCCAGGATATCTACTACGCCATCGAGCAGTATCTGCAAAAAGAAGGCGTGGAGATGCGCTTTAACGTGGAGTGCACGAACCTGATCATGGGCGAAGGCCGCTGCCTGGGTGCTTATCTCAGTGAAGAGGGCAAAAACAAGGAAGTTTATGCCGATCACACCATCGTGGCCACCGGCCGCCGGGGCGCTGAATGGCTGGAAAGCCTCTGCACCGAGCATAATATCGAGCATATGCCCGGTACCGTGGATATCGGCGTGCGGGTGGAAGTGCGCAATGAAGTGATGGAGCAGGTGAACGAGGTTCTTTATGAATCTAAATTGGTGGGTTATCCCCAGCCCTTTAAGAATAAGGTTCGAACCTTCTGCCAGAACCCCGGCGGATTTGTGAGCCAGGAAAACTACGATAACGACCTGGCGGTGGTCAACGGCCATTCCTATAAGGATCTGAAGAGCAATAACACCAACCTGGCCATCCTGGTTTCCCATAACTTCAATACGCCTTTTAATCAGCCGATCGCCTATGCACAAAAGGTAGGCGAACTTTCCAATATGCTGGCCAACGGTCACATTTTGGTACAGCGGTTTGGGGATATTCTGGATGGTAAAAGAACCTGGCAAAAGGAACTGGAACGCTCCAACTTGAAGCCCACTCTGCCCGATGCGGTGGCAGGGGATATCACCGCCGCCATTCCCTATCGGGCGATGATGAATATCATCAACTTTATCCAGGCTTTGGATCACGTGGTGCCCGGCTTTGCCTCCACCGAGACCCTGCTTTATTCCCCGGAACTGAAGTTCTATAGCAACCGGGTGACTATGGACGAAGATTTTAATACCAGCGTGGAAGGCCTCCATTGCCTTGGGGATTCCAGCGGCTGGACCCGTGGCCTGATGATGGCATCGGTGATGGGTGTTTTGATGGGCCGTAAACTGGCCGAGGAGAATGAATGAAAGAACTGAAAACAGAGAACCTGTTTGATCTTTCCCATACCGCCGCCCGCTCCCTTTTGGAGCGGGCGGTTTATCCCTGGGAAGCCCTGGGCGGCATTGCCGCCACGATCAATGAATTGGGATCCACCCTGGATCCCGCCGCATACGATCACCCTGCGCCTACCGTTTGGATCCATAAGACCGCAAGGGTGGCGCCCACCGCATTTATCGGCGAGAACGTGATCATCGGCCGTGATACCGAGATCCGCCATTGCGCCTTTATCCGGGAAAACGCTTTGATCGGCGAAGGCGCCGTGGTGGGCAACTCCACTGAGCTGAAAAACGTGATTTTGTTCGATGGCGTGCAGGTGCCCCATTATAACTACGTGGGGGATTCTATCCTGGGCTATAAGGCTCATATGGGCGCCGGTGCCATTACATCCAACGTGAAGGGGAACCATAGTACGGTCTCCGTTACAATGGGCGAAAATCGCCTGGAAACGGGGCTGAAAAAGTTCGGCGCCATCCTGGGTGACTATGCCGAGATCGGCTGTGGAACGGTTTTAAACCCCGGCTCCGTGGTGGGTCAAAATGCCCAGATCTACCCCCTTTCTATGGTGCGGGGCTACGTCCCTGCCAACTCCATTTACAAAAAACAAGGGGAAGTCGTGATAAAAAAATAACCAAGAACCTTTTTGAAAAAAGGTTCTTGGAACTCTAAAAACTTTCAAACTAAAAAAACTGCCGGCTCTTTTGAAGTTTGCAGGTTTGATGAGGTCTGTATTTGAACCGTCTATACTTTTTAGTATGAAAGTTTTAGGGGGGAGTTTAAGAGGGGGACCTTTTACAAAAGGTCCCCCTCTTCATCATTTAAATATCCAGTACGTAGGCCAACAGCAGATTGGTTGTGGCCTCCAGGCCGGTGATGTGGGTGCGTTCCCGGCCGTGGCTGCAGTAAACAGCCATTCCAAAGAGGCCGATCCGCAGATCGTGGCCTGCCTTTTGGGCGGCCTGGGCGTCGGTGCTGTAGCGATAGAAGATATCCACCGCATAATCCAGCTCGGCCTTTTCGGCATAACCGATCAGCCGGTTAGTCAGTTCGTAATCGTAGGGACCGGTCACGTCTTTGGCGCAGATGCTCACCTTCCGCTCATCGCCGTCGTAGTCCGGGCCCACCAGCCCGATATCTACCGCCACGTATTCCTCCACTCCTGCCGGAATATAGGAACCGCCCAACCCCACTTCTTCATAGAAGGGGAAGGCAAAGATGGTATTGTATTTCGGCTTCAGGTTGTTATCAGCAAGATATTTCAGGGCGGTAAAGCAGCAGGCCATCGCACCCTTATCGTCGATGAAGCGGGATTTCAGATACCCGGTTTCGGTATATTCAAACTGAGGATCCACCGAGATGATATCTCCGTGACGGATGCCCAGGGCTTCCACCTCGGCCTTGCTGTGCACGTCTGCATCCAAAAGGATCACCATGGTATCATCGGTGCGCTCCAAAGAGCAGGCATCGCTGTATACGTGGGTGGAATGGGATTGGCAGGTAAGCAGGCCGGTGTAATCCTTGCCGCTGCGGGTGTGTACGGTCACGGTAGCACTTTCGGCGTTGCAATGATTGATGCCACCCAAGGCATTGATGCGGATCTTGCCGTCCCCGTCAATACGGCGCACCACGTAGCCGATGGTATCGGCGTGGGCACCCACCAAAACGGTCTTGGTGGTGTCCTGCCCTTCCAGGGTAATATAGGCGGTGCTCTTGTTGTCGTAGGTGATGGAGAGCCCCAATTGGGCGGCGTATTCTTCCAAAATCGGCTTCAATCGCAGATAGAAACCGGTGGGGCTGGGGGTCTGAACGATGGTCTTGAAGCAATCAACTAAATATTTGCCGTCTACTTGAAATTTCATTTTATAAATCCTCTTCCGTTCGAATCAAAATTCCGTTTTCTTTCAATAAGGCGGCAGTGATGCCGTTTCCGGGAATCAGTTTTTTAGAGAAACTGCCGTCATAGATCTGCCCGTGCCCGCAGGAGGGGCTCTTGGCCTTCAGGATCGCCTTCTTGCAACCGAAGATGCGGCAAAGCTCTAAGGCTCCTTCTGCCCCTTTTTGGTATTGGAGGGTCACGTCGGTTCCTTCGGCGTTGATGACCCGATCTCCTTGAATTTCCGCAGGGGGACGGGGTGTGGCTAACCCACCCATACACTCCGGGCAATAGGGGATCAGCCGGGCATTTTCAGCAAGCGCCGTCGCCTTGGGGTGGGGCTTGGATTGGTCGTCATAGCGGCAGGGGAGCCCCAAAAGGCAAGCGCTGATCAAAATCGGTTCCATTATTTCTGAACGCTGTTCTTGACCACCAGGTCGATGGCGTAATCCAGTACCACCTGATCCTTAGCGGCATCCTCGCCCACAGCCTTGATGTAAGCGGCGGCATTTTCATAGCCGTTTTGGGTGGCATAGGTGGTGGCGGCTGTCTGAATATCTTCTTCGGTGGGGGCGTAGCCCTCTGCTGCAGCGATGGCGTAGGCCACCAGTTGGGAATTAACAATGTTTTCCGCATAGGTGGTGGCGTTGGCATCAAAATCGCTCTTGTCGATCTTGTTGGCGCTCAAAAAGGCATCCAGGGTGTCGTAGGCATTCTGCTTGGCTACGGCGGTGTAATAATCCACGAATTCCTGCTTGGTAAGCTTCACCAATTTTTTGGGCAGCTCCGATACCTTGGCATTTTGTACGGCAGCGGTCCAAAGAGCGCTCTTTCTTTCGGTTTCAAATTCGTTCTTATAGGTGGTCTCCAGCTCGCTGCGCTTGTTGGCGATGTATTCGGCGGCGGTCTTCACCTTGCTGTCCAGCTCGTTGGCGATGGCGTCGGTCAGCTCGTTGTAGGTGGTACGGCTTTCGATGTAATTCAGGGTCACGTCGAAGACCACGGCCTGGCCGGCCAGCTCTGCGCTGCCGTAATTTTCGGGGAAGGTCAGGTTCAGGGCACGGCTTTCGCCCACCTTCATACCAACCATGCCTTCTTCAAAGCCGGCGATGAAGGAGCCGCTGCCGATCTCCAGAGAGTAGCCGCTGCCGGTGCCGCCGTCAAAGGCAACGCCGTCCTTTTTACCTACAAAATCAATGTTGGCGGTGTCACCGATCTGCAGAGTGCCCTCGGTGATCTTATCCTTGGAGACGGTGGAATAGCCCTTGTCGGCCAAAGCCTTATTCAGGGCAACGGTCATTTCGTAATCGCTGACCTGCTGAACGGTGCCGGAATAGGGCAGACCCTTATATTCGCCCAGAGTCACCAGCTTGGCCGCATCGGCTTCTTCAAAGGTGGCGGGTCCGCCACAGGCGGTCAACAGCAATGCCAGGGTCAGGAACAATGCGATCAAAGAAAACTTTTTCATTTTTATATTACTCCTTTTCGGGTTCTAATACTTCTGCCATTTTCGCCTTTACCAGCTCCGGTAAGGCCTTTTGCTCCGGTCGGGCAAGTCCCTGGGTGGGGATCGCCGGCAGGATCTCAACTTTTACGGTGGTGGGGGTCAGCCGATAATGGCTCCCCTCGAAGATCTTGGCTGCACCGTGGATACAAACGGGTAATATCGGCGCTTCGGCCTTGGTGGCCATCATAAAGGCACCGCCCTTGAACTCCAGCATTTTGTCGTTCTTACTGCGGGTACCCTCCGGCGCAATGGAAACGCAGTCCCCGGCCTTCAGCCGCTCCACCGCATCCATAATGCATTGCATCCCCGCCCGGGGAGAGGAACGGTCGATGAACAGGCAACCGCCCACCCTCATCCAATGGCTCAAAAGGGGCACCTTTTCCAGTTCCTTTTTGGCCACAACACCCTTGGTGGTGGGAATATAGCCGATGATGATAAAGGCGTCAAAATAGCTTTGATGGTTAAAGACCGTCAGGGTGGCTTCCTCGGGGATGTTTTCCAGCCCCGTCACCTCCACCTTGGTGCCTGCCGCCCAAAGCATCCGCCGGGCAAAGTTCACGATCTTGGGTCGGATATATCCGTCCAGCTCCTCCGGGCGATGTTTTTTTAAATAGTGGGCCCGCCAGAGCAGGGGTAATGCCCCCACCAGATACCCGACCATATAGATAAATGCAAAAATATTTCGCAGCATCAAGCGTTCTCCTTATCGTTAGTAAACTACATTATAACATTTAAAATCAATTTCGTCTATAGGGTTGTAATTTTTTTACAAATTATATATAATAGAACGGTGTTCGTTTTTTGAACCCTTGTTACACATAAATTTTTCCACTTTTGGCGGAATTTTTGTCAAAAATCACAGTTTCTTTTTCAAAAAGAAAAAAACCTTGATTTTATGCGGGTTTTCAGTTATAATGTTCACATTACACAACCATTTGTCCACCACAGAAAGACAATGTTTTTCTGCGGACGAACGAAGGAGCGTTTAAAACAGTATGGTAATCGGTATTTTAGGGTTCGGCACCATCGGTGTCGGCGTATATGATATCCTGAAGGGCCTGCCCGGCGCCAAGGTCAAGTACGTCTTGGATCTGCGTGAGGTCGGGGTACCCGAGCTGACCCATCGGTTCGAGGATATCCTGGAGGATCCGGAGGTAGACACCGTCATCGAGGTGATGGGCGGTCTGCATCCTTCCTTTGAATTTGCCTCCGCTGCTATGAAGGCGGGCAAAAACCTGGTGACCGCCAATAAGTTTTTGGTGGCGACCTTCTATGATGAATTAACAAAATTGGCCAAGGAATATAACGTGGCGTTCCGTGCGACCGCCTCTGTGGGCGGTGGTATCGGCTGGCTCACCGCTTTGGAAAACGCCAAGCGGATCGACCGCATCCATTCGATGCGGGGCATTATGAACGGCACCACCAACTATATTCTTTCCAATATGACCGAAGCAGGCGTGTCCTTCGAGACCGCCCTTTCCGAAGCCCAGGCTCTGGGCTATGCAGAGGCCGATCCCTCCGCCGATATCGACGGCAAGGACGTTCTGCAAAAGGTAATGCTTTCCGCCAACGTGGCCTTCGATGTTTCCCTGAAGGCAGAGGAGATCCCCATCTTCGGCATCCGCCATATCAGCGCCGCCGATATCGAGGGCTTTAAGGCCGCCGGTATGGTCTGCAAGCTGTTGGGCAACGCCGCCGCCCGGGACGGGAAGATCGCCGCTTACGTGATCCCCACCGTTATGAGCAAGAACGCCCTGTTCGGTGCGGTCAGTTCCAACTTTAATATGATCTCTTATGAGGCTGAGTATGCCGGCCCCATGAGTTTCTATGGCCAGGGTGCCGGCCGCTATCCCACCGCCTCCAACGTGGTGAAGGATTGCGCCGATATTATGGCCGGCGTCAAGGCTTTTTATGCCGAGAATAAGGGCTATGCCCCCGTGAAAAATGAGATCGCCGAATATCGGTTCTACCTGCGGAGCACCGCTCCCGCAGCCGCCGCCCTGGCCAACGAGACCCTGGGTGCCGGTGTGGTCACCGCCAAGATGACCGTGGCAGAGCTGACCAAGGCAATGGAGCAGATCCAAAAAGAAGACCCCGCCGCTTTTGTGGCCGCTGTTTTAGAATAATTTTAAGGAGTAGATAGAAAATGGCTTTGAAGAACGTTGCAATTTTGGGCGCTACCGGTGCGGTAGGCCGTGAGATGCTGAAGGTTTTGGAAGAACGGAACTTCCCCGTTGGCAAGCTGAAACTGCTGGCCAGCGAAAGAAGTGTGGGTAAAAAGATCCCCTTTAAGGGCGAAGAGCTGACCGTAGAATTGGCCGATAAGAATGCTTTCGAGGGCATGGATATCGTCCTGGGCGCCGCCACCAATGCCCTGGCAAAGGAACTGGCTCCCGCCATTACTGCTGCCGGTGCGGTATTCGTGGATAACTCCAGCGCTTTCCGGATGGATCCCGAGGTTCCCTTGGTGGTGCCCGAGATCAACCCCGAGGATGCCCTGAAGAATAAGGGTATTATCTCTAACCCCAACTGCTCCACCATCATTACTTTGGTGGCGGTGAACGCCCTGAATAAGCTGAGCCCCATCGAGACTATGGTGGCCGCCACCTATCAGGCAGTTTCCGGTGCCGGTGCAGGCGGTCCTGTGGAACTGGCCGAGCAGGTGGAAGCCCTGGGCAAGGGCGAAAAGGTGGAGCCCAAGGTCTTCACCCATCAGATCGCCTATAACCTGATCCCCCAGATCGGCGGCGAAAGCACCGATGGTTATACCACCGAAGAAATGAAAATGCAAAACGAAGGCCGCAAGATTATGCACCTGCCCGAGCTGCTGGTCAGCTGCACCTGTGTGCGGGTGCCCGTGGTTCGCAGCCACTCCATCAGCGTGGTGGTTCGTACCAAGGAGCCCGTTAGTGTAGAAGCCGCTCGCGAGATCATCGCCAACGCCCCCGGCTGTAAGCTGGTGGACGATCTGGCCAACAACGTTTATCCCATGCCCCTGGATACCTCCGACCAGGATCTGGTCTACGTGGGCCGTATCCGCAAGGATCTCACCGATCCCAAGGGCTTGAATATCTGGTGCTCCGGCGATCAGGTTCGCAAGGGCGCCGCCACTAACGCTGTGCAGATCGCAGAACTGCTCTGCAAATAAATCTATCAACAGAAAAGAGCCGGAGCGCAATGCTCCGGCTCTTTTCTGTTATTGGGGCCAGCCCCAAACCCCGCCAAGGGAACTTTTTGAAAAAAGTTCCCTTGGAACCTTCAAAAACGTTCAAGGTTTGTATTCTGCAATATCTTCTAACTTGCAATCCAATGCGGCACACAGGCGATCCAGTGTTTTGGTTTCGATGTTATCGTTGGCTCGCAACCGGCGCACTGTTTTACTGTCAATGCCACATTCTTCTCTTAATTTATAGGTAGAAAACCCTTTTTCCTTCATGGTGATCCAAAGTTTATCAAAAACGATCATAATACCCCTCCTTGACAATCTTTATTATGGGGATTATAATCTTTTATATTAAGGGGATATAATCCCCATATTTAGGATTTTGAGGAGGTATTTGATGGAGGCGTGTAGCTTATTCGGGCATCATAACGTGCCCGATGATATAAAAAATAAATTAAATAATTTGCTGGTTGATTTGATAGAAAACCAAAAAGTTTCACTTTTTTATGTAGGGAACCATGGACAGTTTGACAGCATTGTCCGTGGATGCCTGCGTGAATTGAAAAAGAAATACCCGCAAATTTCTTATTATGTCGTTCTTGCATATCTTCCGCAAAATCCAAAACCATATGAAGATTATAGCGATACAATTTTTCCGGAAGGATTAGAAACAGTTTTTCCGAGGTTTGCTATAATTTATCGAAATCAGTGGATGATTCGCCATGCAGATATCGTGGCGGCTTATATGTGGTATGAGTTTGGTAACACAGCTAAGTTTGTTCGATATGCAAAACAGCAAGGAAAAGAAATTATTTTATTATAAAAAAACAAGCCGAGAATTCTCGGCTTGTTTTTGTTTGATTTTAGCAAAACTTAGGCAAGTTCAGCGAAGTATTTGATGGTGCGAACCATCTGGCTGGTGTAGCTGTTCTCGTTGTCGTACCAAGAAACAACCTGAACCTGATAGGTGTCTTCGTCGATCTTAGCAACCATGGTCTGGGTAGCATCGAACAGAGAACCGTAGGTGATGCCGATGATATCGGAAGAAACCAGCTCCTCCTCGGTGTAACCGAAGGAATCGGAAGCAGCAGCCTTCATCGCAGCGTTGATGCCCTCAACCGTGATGTCCTTGCCCTTAACAACAGCAACCAACAAGGTGGTGGAACCGGTCGGAAC
>JAZQAR010000045.1:0-3303 GCA_045545315.1 Eubacteriales bacterium
CTTTTTGAAAAAAGTTCCTTGAAAATCCTCAAAAACTTTAGACAAAAAGGCTCAAATTTCGGTTTGAGCCTTGATTTTTTGAAAAATTACCTCTATAATAAGGATATGGAGGGGTGAAAGTATGCCACCATATGAGATCGAGCGCAAATATCTGATCCGCAAACCGGATCTTTTGAGCCTTTCAAATCTTTGTAATCGGGTGATCAGCATCTCGCAAACTTACCTGGTTGCCACGGAGGGCTCTGTTCGTGTGCGCCGTTCGGAGGAAAAAGGTCAAGTTTCCTTTACAGAAACCGCCAAACGCAGTGTGACCAGTCTGCGCCGGATGGAGATCGAACGGGAACTGACCGAGGAGGAATACAACCGCCGGCTGAAGGCCCGGGATCCCCGCCGTCAGACCTTACATAAGCAACGCTACTGTCTGCCCTACAACGGCCACGTATTTGAGATCGACATTTTCTCCTTTTGGAGCGGCCAGGCTTTGATGGAAATTGAGCTTTCCAGCGAAAACGAGGAATTTACCCTGCCCCCCTTTATCCGCGTAATCAAAGAGGTTACCGAGGATCTTCGCTACTCTAATTACAATTTGGCTCGAGAGGTTCCTCCGGAAGAAACAGAATAACCGGATCCCCGAAAGTAAAAACTTTCGGGGATTTTTTATATAAAACGGGAAAAGTTCAGATTTTCATTGATTTCAGAACCAAAAATCAATATAATAAAATTAATAAAATCGGGAGGACGACAAAAATGTGTATGATTGCAGGCTACAACGGAACCAAGCAAGCGGCTCCCATTCTGATTGAAATGCTACGTAGCTCCGAGGGGATGAACGCCGGATGTTTTACCGGCATTGCCACCCTCCATGAGGGCAAGATCCATTATCGGAAATTAGCGGGAAATCTGGATCACCTTTTGGCGGAAACGGATGCCATGGAGCTGCCCGGCACCATCGGTATCATCCACAGCCGTACCCCCGGCGGGGCACCCTTGGACAGTTGGGCCCATCCCTTTACCTGCGAAAAGGACGGCATTCTGCACACCGCCATGGTTCTGAACGGACAAAACGGATGTTGCCAGGAAATGAACGACCGGCAATTCACCCCGGCTCTTGAAAAAATCAAGCAAGCAGGATACCCCTTAAAAAGCGGTGTTGCCCTTGCGGAGCAACCTGCCCTGATGAACCACCCCTGGGACGGTAAAAAAATATATCAAAAAACCGATTGCCACACCCAGCTGATCAGCATGAAGATTCTGGAGGAGGGAATGACTCCTGCCGACGCCATGGCAAAAACCGCCACTGAGCTGAGCGGAGAAAACGTCCTCCTGATGCTCTCGGACACCGCACCGGACATCATCAGTTGGTGTCGGATGAACTTTCCCTTGTATGCAGGGCTGATCGATCACGGCATTTGCATCGCCTCGGCCCCCATTGCCTTTGCGGAATATACCGAGCATTACACCTGCCTTCCGCCCCTTTCTGCAGGAACGGTGACCAGAGATCACTTTACGGTAAAGCCCATTGCCGATCCTCCCTTCACCGTTGCTCCCATTACGCCCACGATCTGGCACGATGCCCGTGAAGTGATCATCAAGAAGATCAAACAAAAGGACTGCCACTTCAATAAAGAAGTAACTGCCCTTTTCGAAAAAGCCGACTGCGCCCAGGCCAATGCAGTCACCTGGGCGGTGCTCTCCGATCTGCACCGACAGGGCAAGATCGAAATTGAAAAGGTACTTAAGCCCGGTGTACGGGACGATCTTTTCCGCACAACCTTTAATTATCTCTGGAAGGAATAACGTTTATGTGTATTATTGCAGGCTATAACGGCACTAAGCGGGCGGCGCCCTTAATCATTGAAATGCTCCGAAAAACCGAGGGAATTGATGCAGGTTGCTACACCGGTATTGCCACTCTGCACGAAGGAAAGATCCATTACCGCAAGCTGGCGGGGAATCTGGATCGCCTTTTGGCAGAGACCGATGCCATGGACTTGCCCGGCAATATCGGCATTATCCATAGCCGCACTCCCGGCGGGTACAACGGTGATAACTGGGCTCACCCCTTCACTCACGAAAAGGACGGCGAGGTTCTGACCGCCCTGATCCTCAACGGCATCGGCGGTTGTCGGGAAAAGAAGCACGCGTCCATACTACCCGTCAAGCTCCGGGAAATTCTGAACACCCCCGGCTATGAGCTGAAGAGCAAGGGCGTCTACGACGGAATAGAAAAACACCTTGCCCATTGCGATGACGACAAAAATATGTATCACGTCAGCGATATGATCGCACAAAACGTCAGCATAAAAATCTTCAACGAGGGGTTGGCGCCCCATATCGCTCTTGAAAAAAGCTACGAGGAGCTCGGCGGTGAAAATATGGTGCTGATGCTCTCTGTCACCACCCCCGAAGTCATCAATTATTGCCGCCTCAACTTCCCTATGTTCGTCGGCTTTGCCGACCACGGCACCTGCCTGGCCACGGTGCCCCTGGCCTTTGAGGAGCATACCCCCCATTACCATCTGTTGCCCGCCCTTTCTACCGGTACGGTAACAAAAGACGGCTTCACCGTCAAAAAGATGCCCAACCCGCCCTTTACGGTGGCCTGCATCACCCCGGAGGTGATGCACGCAGCCCGGGAAAAAGCTCCTGCCTATCTGCAGGAAGGCGCCCGGTTCTTCACCCCCGCCTTCATCGATGCCTTTGAGGAGGCCGATTGCACCGAGAAAAATGCCGTATCCTGGATGCTGATGACCGAATTCCATCGGCAGGGCAAATTGGAGTTTGAAAAAGTGTTGCTCCCCGGCGTGCGGGAAGGGCTTTTAAGAACTGATTTCAAGCGAATCTGGAAAGAATAAAAAATGCGGAAAGTCCACCGGGACTTTCCGCATTTTATTATTGACCGAAGTGAGAGACAGTCTTTTGAGCAGCAGGCTTATACTCGGTCAGGGTGACGGTGACGGTTTGCTCAGTTCCGTTCCGTTTAATGATAAAAGTAGCAGTCTCGCCGGGCTTTTTCACGTCTACGATGCCGTTGGCTTCGGCGGCGGTGGTCACCTTGGTGCCGTCCACGGACACCACGTAGTCACCGCTTTGGAATCCGGCCTTTTCCGCATCGGAGCCCTTTTCAACGGATTTGATATAAAGCCCCAGTTCGCTGACCCGATACATCATTGCAGTCATAGCATCGTTGATCTCCACGTATTCAAAGCCGGGATCCACACGGCCGGACACGTAACCCAGGCCGATCAGATCTTCGATAATTCCATCGGCAGTATCGATGGGGATGGCAAAGCCCAGACCCTC
>JAZQAR010000046.1:0-2164 GCA_045545315.1 Eubacteriales bacterium
TTGTAATGGACCCTCGGGTCAGATCTCTTGCCATTGATTGCACTCCTTTTAAAATACGAAAGGCTTACCGTACAAATCTGTACGGTAAGCCTAAAAATTAAATCACGAAATTAAGGCAAGCCATTGCTTGTCGGAATTGAAGCTCAGATTGTCGCATTCGGAATCGTCGGTTCATAAAATGCTCCTTTGCGGACATTTTAACCCCATCGACGCCAAAAGTCAAGCCCCAACAGCAAGTTTTTCCAAAGAAGTTCCTTTTTGCAAACGGCGAGTATAATTTTCGGTGCACTTTTTATAAGAATCAAAGGACCCCTTTATGTTGAACTTTTTTCAGATTGTCAATTCTTTTTTTACAGGTTTTTTGCTGATGTCCCTCCAGCAAGCCGAAGCAAAGCCAGAAGAAGGGTGCCACCAAAAAAGCGCTAATGCCGAAAAACGCTTGTATGCCATAGCAAAGCACCGCTCCGCCAAACAAAAGCGCCTCAAGGGAGCGATTATTTTTAATCCATTGTACAAAAGCGCTTCCCAACGCACCCAGATAGGCAAGGATTGCAAAGATCCCTTGGTGATAAAGCACATTTAAATATTCATTATGGGCCACATCAATCAAACCATGAATCATCAGATCCAGTTCTTCATCATATCGCTTGAAGGGTTCAATTTCGGCATAGCTCATGGTATCGGGACCGGCACCGAAAAAGAAATTCTGCGGCACTCGCTCCAACACGCTTCCCCAGATGTAGAAACGACCGCTGCCGAATGTATCGGAAATCTGCCCATGGAGCAACAGATGAAGTTCCTGCAGCATCCCACCACCGAAATCCAGCAAATAAAGAGCCAGCAACCCTCCGACGGCGCAAATTCCACATCCGATCCAATAAAAAAGCTTATGCTTTTTAGATAACCCTAAAGCAACGGGCAATAGAATAACCCCTCCGCCAAACACGCCCACAAGGCCGGCCAACACCCACATGCGCAGCAACACAAAGGTGGCAAGCGTCAAGGGGATCAGCAGATAAAACCGTTGCTTTTCTTTCGCACGCACCAAATAAATCCAAAAAAGAGGAATAGCGATGCATAAAAAAGATGCCACAAAGTCCACATTTCCAATGGTCCCTAAATAGGCGCTGGCATACGCTTTATATCCATCATAATAATTATACTCTCCGGGATATAATCCAAAGGGATTTAATCCGAATAACTGAAGAATACACAATATGGAAAACAAAGTGACGGCCCCGCCAAAAAGATACATCATCCATCGCTTTGGCACTCCGAATTTGCAAACACCGAAGAAACAGATGCCATAGAGCAGAATCGTCAGTACCCCTTCTCCACGTGTGCCGCCCAGCCAAGCACTTTGGGGATAATCGGACAGACACGCCGAGAGTACCGTAAAGCCCAAATAAGCCAACACGAAATACTGGGTGAAAGAAGAGGGTTTGCATTGGTCAAAAAGTTGACGCCAAGAATGCCGTCCGCTCAGTAATTCTTCTGCAAAAATCATGATCATAATCACGGCATATCCACCGCAAAGGATGAAAAAGAGATTCTTTTTCATAACGGAAATTTCAGTATAGCTTTGAACACTCAACAAAAAGACGGTGATCAGCAATGCCAAAAAAATCTCAGTCAGAATCTGAGGTGCTTTCCAATTCTTTTTTTCTTGTTTTACACTTTTTTTCAAGAATCTTGATCTCCAATCATGTAATCGCCCCGTTGCCGGTTTCATTCAAAAGATTGGCGGTATCTCTCACTAGGAGAACCACCTCCGGCTGATATTCCGCCACATACTGAGAGAGGGGCATCTCCTCATAATAGCGATAATCCAGCGAGCGGGTCTCATCAAAGCCGGTATATAAAAGGCCCTCCAGCAAATTGGTAAAACTATCGCCCATAATCAGGCAATCGGCAAGCTCCGGGCGATGGGTCTCCAAAATCGTTTGGCTGATATCTCCGCCCATATAAGCGCCATATTGAATAGCCTCCCCTTCCTCGGGGAAGGTGATAACGGTGGAAGGCGCCGCCGTTGTGTTGCCCCAATCATAGCGGGTAAAGGGAATCTCTTCGGCAGGCACTCCATAGCAAAAGGCCTCTTTTGCCCCCCAAAGATCGCAAAGCCGCAGGGTGCGAGAGCCCAAATAAGGGGCATCGGCTTCTTGGA
>JAZQAR010000047.1:0-16967 GCA_045545315.1 Eubacteriales bacterium
ACTGTGTTAAAAATGCTCGCCATCCGACAGGATGCCTCGCATTTTGTGCCTTGTTTTCCATCCAAAAGATTGAATTTTAAGGTACAAAGTAGTTTTGAGATACAGATTTTTCGTTCAGGCGCAACGACAAAAATCCCGCAATGCTGACGCATTACGGGATTTTTTCATTGTGTTTGGGCGGAAAAGGTGCTCTCAAAACCGATTCTTCCTTACGAAGGGTCGCCCTTAGCTCATCTGCTGTTTGTTATTCAAAATCGTACCAAATGGAATTTGGCTTTTGGTCGGAGCTGTTCTTTGCGGGGATGGCGATGCCGGAGCGGGAGTCCTTATTGTGATAGGAATCGAAGGCATACTTCATATAAGCCAACTCACCGGTGGGATCCAGGTAGAGGGGCAGGTCCGGCTCCCGGGCGGGATCCTCGGTCTTGTCCAGGGTGATCAGTTGGGAATAGCGGAAGGCCATTCGCAGCATCCGGATATGGTTGCGGCAGAGAGGGCGGTCCTCCAAAGAGAGCGCCTCGTCGAACAGGGCGTACACCCTTTCTGCATCGATATGCTCGGCGGTATAGATGCCCATATAACGGATGGAGTCCTGCCCATCGCAGACGGCTTCCAGCATGTGCAGAATTTCTTTGATGGGCTCGGCACCTTTGCCGAAAAGGGTGCAAAATTGCGCCAGGATCGCCTCTAAATCCAAGTCGGATTCGTACATGGTTCGGGCGAAGGAATAGAAATTCAAAAGATTATTCCAATGATTATAGCATTCCATCTGGGTACCGCTGCCGCTGATCCCCTCTTGGATCATAAATTTGGCTAAGGCCTGCATTTCATCGGCGGCGGGCACCAGCCGTTGCCGGGCGTTATAGTTACCCATATAATAATCGTAGAAAACGGTATTTTTACAAATTTTGCGGTAGCTCAGCTGGGTTCTGGCATATTCGGTACCGATGATCCCGCTGCCGTCCGGAGCGCCGCAGTTCCGCAGACCGCCGGGCTTTTCCGTCCACCAGGTGGCCTGGTCGATGACGATGCCGTCGCAAAGGGAGGTGATCTTCTCCGGGCAGGTCCAAAGATCCTGATAGATCAGCACGTCGATCTTCACGTGGGGGAGCTGCTCCCGGATTTTAGTGGCCAGCCGATTTTCAAAATAAAGATAATTCTCGGTCTTGGTCAGGGGTGCACATTCCGGGCAATGGCAATGCTCCGCCGTATGGTCGTTGGGCCAAAAGGCCAGGCAATCCACCACCGGGTTTTCCTTCAGCCATTGGACGGCGTTGTTGGCGATGGTCTCGATGCATTCCTCGTTGTGGCAGCAAAGAACCAACTGGCCGTTATAATCGCCCACGTCATAGCGGGAGCCGTCCGCCTCCAACCGGTAATATTCGGGGTGGGTCTCCCGGTAATGCTCCGGGAAGTAGCGGTTGCCGAAGGGAGGCAGGAAGGTATAGATGGCTTGATGGTGGCCAACGGTCAGCTTAATGCCCCGTTTTTCCAGTTCCGGCAGCATCCCGATCTTCTTTAAGCCCTCGAAAACGCTGACCCAGGTCAACAGCCGATTATAACGGTTTTTGGCCAGCCAATCGATAAAGGGCAGGGTCAAAGCCCGATCGGGATCCCCCGCCCAAACGCTGAATTGGGGGATGGCGGTGCGGTAGGGCAGGTCGGCCTTTTCCTTGCGGTATTCTCCAAGGGGCAGTTCAAATTGCTCCTTTTCGGGGATGATCTCGGTGTAGGTGGCAAAACAAAAACCAAAATACCGCTCCAGGAGTTCGTAAACACCGTATAGTACCCCATTGCCGTTACCGGCCAAGGTGACGGTGTTTTCCTCGATCCGGATGGAAAAACCCTCGCTTCCCAGAGTCTCGTCAGCGGAGAAAATAAACCGATTCCCGGCATTTTCCGCCTCAACGAGCCTCAAAAGGGAAAGATATTTTTTTAGTTCCTCGGCGGCAAAACGCTCAAGGGGCGTTTTGCCGTTACCACATACGGCAAAGAGGTTGCTTTTATTTAAGGTCATGGGTTGGATCTCCTAAAAAATCATCGGTGAAGAAGGCGCTTTGCCCGATGGATCAGGGCGGTGCGATGGGGAAAGTTGAGTTTTTTATAAGAGCATAATGATCCTTAGCATTTTATTTTTTGCGGAGATACAGTCGTAGGGTTTCACGCAACTCTTTACGGAGAATCAAGAAATAGAGGAGAAGTACTGGGACGTAAACGATCAAAAAGATCAGATAAGAGCGGAAACTTCCGGCCACACAAAAGGCTACGGTCAATATGATCTGCGCCAAAGTCTGCTTCAGCACTCCGCGCCGCAGCTCGCCGGGGTTTAGGTAAAGCTCGGCGGCCAGGGTCCAAAGGATCAGTACCAGGGTGGTGCCGATGGACACCGCCACCACGTTGCGGAAGATTAGGTAGGAACCTAAAAGAACGACGAACATAGCGGCCACCCCTGCCACGTTGGCGATAAACAGTTGTTTTTCCAGCCGCTTGGCCTTGTAGAAGGGGGTCACCAGTAATTGCGCCCGCCCCAGGGGAAGGCACATTACCAGCAGAAAATGCAGATATTGTAGTGCCGGCAAATACTTGGTCATAACGTTTTGCAGCAAAAACATCAGCGGTAGGTACAATACCAGGGCTACCGCCACAAAACTATCACAGATCAGCGAGAATTTGGAATAACTTTTGACCATTTCCTCCTCCGGCATTCGCTTCAGCAGGGGGAAAATCACCGTGCCCAAGACACTGGTGAAGGAAAGGATGATGGTCAGCAGCGACATAGCAAAGGAATAGATCCCATAGGTGCCGATAGGCTCAAAGCGCTCCACAATGGAGCGGCCCAGCACCGGCATCAGCATAGAGGCGATCAGCGCAATGGTGATCAGAAATCCGGCCTTGCTTTTTTCAAAAAGTTCTTGCCAACCGCTTTTCAAAGGCTCGCTTTTACCAAACAGAAGCCGGCGTCCCAGGATCACGCAAAGGAGCAGAATGGAGGCACGGACAGCGGTGTCGGCAATGATCATCCGGGTTGGGCCGTTGTAACCGCCGAAGATCAAGGCCAGGTACAAAGCAACGGACAGCACCTTCAAGATCAGGTTCAAGAGATTATAAAGCTCGGTCTTGCCCACCGATAAGAAGGTGGTCAGAATAATACACTGCAGGCAGGTCAAGGGGATGTTGATCACCAGCGCCAGATAGATGGTGCGGTATACGCCGGGATCGAACAGCAAAAAGACCAGCGTCAGCCCCACTGCGCAAAGAACCGCCTGATAAAGATAGACGATCCGCATGGAGGAACGCAGTTTTTCAAAGGGAAGCTCGTCGTAATAAAATCCGCCGTAAAAAAGGGCGATCCCATCGTTAAAGCCCAGGCCGAACAGGTTGAGATAGGTTAGATAAAAGAGATAGATCTGCCAATAACCGAAGTTTTCCGGTCCCATCCGTTCGGGGAGCACGAAGCCGGTGATCACCGAAAGGCCCAGGATGATCCCCTGGGATAGGACGGTCAACAGTAATTTTTTAATGGCGGGGGAAGAAAAATTTTTCATTCAGATTACCTCTTTGCATAAAACGGAAGGAATGCATTAAGATTTTCGTTTTAAATAGATGCGGGACACAAGCCATAGCGCCAACATAGCCAGGAAGCCAATGAAGTTTTCACCGCCCTGGAACATTTGATTGTTGGCGGAAAAATAAAAGATCATAGTCGAAAAGCCAAAGAAAGAGGCGATGGCAAAGGGGTTTTGGGTGATGATGGAATCCTTCCAGCTCAGGCCGAAGAGAAAACCGATCAAGAAGACCAGCAAAACGGTCCCGGGGAAGGTAATATCCGAGGCCGGGTATACGAAGAAGGAGGACCAGAACAGACCGACAGGCCATCCTTTGGCAGAGATCTTGCCGTAATAGGTCTGGGCCTTGACGGCGGCTTCTGTATCTCCTTTACCGACTAATTTTAAAAAGTTATGCCGGAAGAAATCGGAAAAGCCGAGACCGTAGGTGCAGGTGAATTCTTCATCCAGTGCCAGGGAAAGGCCGTGGTATCCGTGGGTCAGATAACTGCACAGGTAGGATGCAATGGACATTATGCGCGGAGGAAGGATTTTATTTAAAAAGTAGTTTTCCTTTTGTGTGCCTACGGCGAATTGAGCGTTTGATTGGATCGCTTCATCCAATTCCTCCTGATCGACGGTGTGGAGAGGATCCTTTGGCTTTGAGTGGGGCGGTTCTTCCTCTCCCTCGCTTTCGGTGGTAGGATTTTGGATATCACTGGTGACCCGGTTGGTCATAGAGTTTGCATAATAGAGGAAGAAGAGCAGACAAACCACCAAAATAATGGCGAGTAATTTGATCCGATAGGACGGATTCTTTTTTTTGCCGTTACCGGCCAAAAGTAAAATCAACAACGCCAGGACCAATTGGGCGGTCAGATCTGCAACGCTCTTATTAATACCCTGCGCAATGCCTAAAAAGGTTGTCAGGGTGATCACGGAAATACCCAGGATCTTGCCACGCAAAGAAAGCTTGGGCATAAAATAGATGGTGATGGGGGTTACGAAGATCATCAACGGGGAAGCAAGCATCCGAACGTATAAGATCAGCGGAGAGGCTGTTTCATTATAGTACTTGTTCAATCGGTATGCCAGCCCGGTATCGGTGATACCGGTATAGATATCCGGATAGAATTTTCCGGTGGTGATATAAACCGTGGGGATATATAGCACCAGGAATACGACCGCTCCAAGCAACAGCATATGGTCGATGTTGATGTTCAGCTTTTTCTGTGGGGTCTTCCCTTTGAAAATTGCCAGGCAATAGCCACCGATCATTGCAACGGTACAAGCGATCAAAAAAGAATACAGCTTAACGGGATTTTGAATATTCCATTCCAACGGACCGAAGGCAAAGGCCAAAACGGTGCACAGGAAAAAGCCCCCGACTACGATCAAAGGGGCGAATCTTGTGATACCTGAAAAATGAACACTCAAAGGAGTGTCGTTATTTCCCGAAAAGAATTTTTTAAAAGGGGCAATGGCTTTTTTAATCATTTGTTATCTCCAAAAGTGATAAAATTCGTTTGGCCTGAGCGGTGTTGTTCTTTTTCGACAAAACGAATTCTTTGGCTTTTTTGCCGAATTCGTGCAGTTCTTCCTTTGATTGGGCCAACACCTTGTTCAGCGCGAGGGTGATATCCTCGGCGGTGCTGCCGTCAACGGTATAGATATAATCGTAGTATTCTTGGGGCATTCCGGGCAGGCGGGTGGTCAGGATGGGGGTGCCGGAGACCATATATTCCATATTTTTAGAGGGGAAGGAATATTTGGTGAATTCCATATCCGCCGGGCGGGGATTGATCATCACCGTTGCTTCCAGCTCCTTTTCTACCACTGTTTTTAAGGGCACCGCCCCGAAGTAGGTGATACGAGGATCCTTTGCCTGGAAGGCCTTGAGTTCGTCCTTATAATCGCCATCGCCAAAGATCCAAAGGCGGGCGTCCCCGTTGGTGCAGTTCATAAAGCCCTCTGCCAGGTTCTTCAGCCCATAGGCCTCCCGCAGAGCGCCGGCGTACATAACCACCTTGCCCTCTGCCTTTTGGCTCAACTCGTTATCAAAGGTTTTCATATTGATATCCACCAGCCCCTCCATCACGATATAGGGCTTGCCGGTGGGGTTGATCACTTCGTTCATCTGCTCCGTCAAAAAGACGTAAGAATCCAGCTGGCGATAACTGTTGGCTGTGATCTTACGGGCCATTTTGCGCATAAAGCCGATGTTTTCATTCTCCCGGGCATCCTTCACGTTGGCCATATAATCGTAAATATCACAATAGATGGCGGTTTTTTTACATTGGAAGCCCTTGCAGGCTGCCAGCACAAAGGGTAAAACGGAGATGTAGGAGGCATCCATCACAATGCCCTTTTCTTTGCCCCGGTTACGGATCTGCCAGCCCAGGGTGTTAAAGAAGAAGGAAAGACCGATCCCAAGGTGCTTTA
The DNA here is from genome assembly GCA_045545315.1 of Eubacteriales bacterium. GTDB lineage: Bacteria > Bacillota > Clostridia > Oscillospirales > QAKW01 > QAKW01. Next base: position 5,988 of record JAZQAR010000047.1, read on the forward strand.
GGCCGGGAAAGTTGATAAAGGGTAAGTGCAGATGCTCGATCAGCCCGTCCTTTTCCCGGATCTTTTTCCAAAAAAGACCCTTGTGGGTACTGCGGCTGACACTGCGCCCCACCAAAGAGAGGATGCGGTTTTTGCCTTCGGCGACCATCCCGTTCATAATCAAAGTATGGAATTTAAAGCCGGATTCATTCATGCCGTAGGTGGTCAGCAGGATGCCTTCCTTGACCTGGGTCTTGATCCGGTCGAATTCCTTGGGGGACGGGACGGACGAGATATATAAGATTTCCATAAATTCAGATCCTTTATTCCTTTGATTGGGTCACTTCCCGATAAAGGTTGATATATTTCAGATATTGTTGATGTTTTTCAAAGGCGGATGCCCGTTTCAGGCAGGCTTCTTGGGGCAGATCGATCTGTTCCAGGGCCTCCTTAATGGCGGCGGGGGAGCATTCCACCACGATACCGCAGGTCTCGTCCGGCACTTCCGGAACGGCGGTCTTGTTGTAGGTGATGACGGGGGTGCCGCAGGCCAGAGCCTCGGCGGTGGTCAGCCCCATCGTTTCTTCGATGCTGGGGTTAATATACACATCTGCGGCAGAATAGATTTCTGCAAGTTCCCGGATGCTTTCGGTACGGACAATTTTAATAATGTTGTCCGGCAAATTTTTGATTTGCTGTTCATTCAGTCCAACGAGAACAATTTTATAGGAATCATCAAGTATTTGGGATAATGCGATAAAATCATCAAGACCTTTCCGCCCTTCCCAAACGTTTGCTACCCCTAAAATGATTTTTTTATTTTCAAGGTGATAGCGGGAACGAAAATCTCCCGGAGTGGGTTTAAAAAGATTTAGATCAATTCCATTATAAATAGGAATAATAGGATATTCTCCTAAGAAGGATTCTTTGACTACAGAAGCCAACCAGTGAGAAGGAGTAACGATCGTCAGATTAGGATGCCCGGTAAAGGCCTGCTTTTTCCTGCGGTAATTTTCTGCCACGTTGCCCCCCAGCAGAGTAGAGGGGTATTGGCGCAGCTGAACGCATTTTCGGCAGCCGGTTTTCCATTGATCACAGCCCACAGCGGAAAAATGGGCACAGTGGCCGGTCACAGTCCAGCAATCGTGCAGGGTCCATACCACCGGCTTGCCGCATTTTTTCAAATAATCGAACAGGATTTCTACATTAATATAATAACCGTGAATATTATGCAGGTGGATCAGATCGGGGTCGTATTGCTCTACCCATTTTAAAAACTCCCGGGTGGCTTTTTTACTGCCGAAGCCGTGGCTGTCGAAAAAGCGGGTCTGCAGACCGTGGAGTTTATTATCCAAAGCATTGCCGATTCGCACGGCAATGCTTTGGTATTGTTCCGGCGCTTCCCCACGGCCAAAGGCGATCCGGCATTCGTCCCCTTGCTTTGCCAAAAGGTCGGCAATATCGGTGGCGATCCGGCCGGTGCTGCCAAAACCGCAAACGGAATTGATCTGTAAAACTTTCAATGCAAAGTCCTTTCCTGGGGTGGAAGGATCAATACTTTCTCCACACCATCTTGTCCACCACGCCGGTGTAGCTTTGGATCAGCTTGACCACTTTGGTGGAAACGTTTTCTTCTACGTAATCGGGTACGGGGATACCGTGGTTGCCGTCCAGGTTCATCTGAACAGCGGTATCTACTGCCTGGAGCAGGGATTTTTCGTCGATGCCGGCCAGCACGAAGCAGGCCTTATCCAGGGCTTCGGGCCGTTCGGTGCTGGTGCGGATGCAAACAGCAGGGAAGGGATGGCCCACGCTGGTGAAGAAACTGCTCTCTTCCGGCAGGGTGCCGGAATCGGAAACGCAACAGAAGGCGTTCATCTGCAGGCAGTTATAGTCGTGGAAGCCCAAAGGCTCGTTGCGGATCACCCGCTTATCCAACTGGAACCCGCTGGCCTCCAGCCGGTTCCGGGAGCGGGGATGGCAGGAATAGAGAATGGGCATATCGTATTTCTCAGCCATTTTATTAATCGCATTAAATAAGGATAAGAAATTCTTTTCGGTATCGATGTTCTCTTCCCGGTGGGCAGAGAGCAGGATGTACTTGCCCTTTTCCAGCCCCAACCGCTGATGCACGTCGGAGGCCATGATGGACTCCAGGTTCTGATGCAGAACCTCGGCCATGGGGGAACCGGTCACGTAGGTGCGCTCCTTGGGAAGGCCGCAATCGGCCAGATAGCGGCGGGCGTGCTCGGAGTAGGCCAGGTTCACGTCGGAGATGATATCCACGATCCGGCGGTTGGTTTCTTCCGGCAGGCACTCATCCTTGCAACGGTTGCCCGCTTCCATATGGAAGATGGGGATATGCAGCCGCTTGGCAGGGATGGCAGAAAGGCAAGAATTAGTGTCGCCCAGAATCAGCATGGCATCGGGCTTGATCTGTGCCATCAGTTTATAGGAGCAGTTGATGATGTTGCCCACGGTGGAGCCCAAATCATCGCCCACAGCATCCATATAGACGTCGGGATCGGCCAGACCCAGATCCCGGAAGAAGATGCCGTTCAGGTTATAGTCGTAGTTCTGGCCGGTATGAGCCAGGATGCAATCGAAATATTGGCGGCACTTATTGATGACGGCGGCCAGGCGGATGATCTCCGGCCGGGTGCCTACGATGATCAACAGCTTCAGCTTGCCGTTGTCCTTGAATTTAACGTCAGAGTAATCTAATTTAATATCCATTATTCAACCACCTCAAAAAAAGTATCGGGCTTATTAGGATCGAAAAGCTCGTTGGCCCACATCACGGTGACCAGATCTTCCGTATCGCTCAAATTGATAATATTATGGGTATAGCCGGGCAGCATATGAACCGCCTGGATCTTCTCACCGGAGACCTCAAAATTCAGCACCTCGTCGGAACCGATCTTACGCATCTGGATCAGCCCCTTGCCGGAGACTACAATGAAGAACTCCCACTTGGTATGATGCCAATGTTGCCCTTTGGTGATGCCGGGCTTGGAGATGTTCACGCTGATCTGCCCGCATTTTTCGGTGCGGAGCAGTTCTGTAAAGCTGCCCCGGGGACCCACGTTCATCTTTAAGGGGAAGCAGACTTTCTCCTTGGGCAGATAAGAAAGATAGGTGGAATACAGCTTTTTGGCAAAGGAGTTATAGGGGATCTCCGGCATCACCAGCGTTTCCGGCTGAGCCTTGAAGGCCTTCAGCAGATCCACGATCTCTCCTAAGGTCACTTTGTGGGTGATGGGGGCGGCGCAGTAGCGTCCGCCTTCGGTCAGCACGGTGTCGATGCCATCAAATTCGCAACGGTGCTCCTTGCCCTCCAGGGCGGCCAGCATCTCGTCTACCAGATCGTCAATGTACAAAAGTTCCAGCTGAATGGCAGGGTCGTTGACGGTGATCTCCAGGTCGTTGGCCATATTGTTACAGAAGGTGGCTACCGCGGAATTATAGTTGGGGCGGCACCACTTGCCGAACAGGTTGGGGAACCGATAGACTAAAGCCTTGGCACCGGTCTCCTCGGCGTATTGGAAGAACAGCTCCTCTCCGGCCTTTTTGCTTCGTCCGTAGTCGCTGTCGTAGCGGCCGATGCAGGTGGCCTGAATGGAGGAAGAAAGCAGGATCGGGCAGGTATTTTTGTATTTCTTCAAAAGGTCCAGCAAAGTGGAGGCAAATCCAAAATTCCCCTCCATGAATTCCTTGGGATCCTGGGGGCGGTTGACCCCTGCCAGGTTGAAGATGAAATCAGCCTTTTGGCAGGCCTCCTCCAGGAGTGCGGCGGGGGAATCGATATCGTAAAGAAACAGCTCCCCGATCTCCAACCCCGGATGGGTGCGGTCCTTGCCGTCCTTGATGGCCTGCAGGGCGGCGGTCAGATTTTTGCCCACGAAGCCTGCGGCACCGGTGATCAGAATATTCATTTATTTTGCCTCCCAGGCGGCCAGCTCATCCCGGATATACTGCAGGGTGAGCAGCTTTTCTTTTACTTCTTCCACGTTCAGAAGGTCGGTGTTGTTGGAATCGAACTCGCTCAAGGGGTTACGCTCTACGTCGCCGTCCTTAAAATATTTATCGTAGTTCAAGTCCCGCTTGTCGGAGGGTACCCGATAGAAATCGCCCAGGTCGATGGCGTTGGCACATTCCTCGTTGGTCAAAAGGGTTTCGTACATCTTTTCGCCGTGGCGGATGCCGATGACCTTGATCTCGTGGTCGGGGGCAAAGAGGCCGGTAACGGCCTTGGCCAGGGTCTCGATGGTGCAGGCGGGGGCTTTTTGTACCAGGATATCGCCGCTGACACCGTTTTCAAAGGCAAAGAGCACCAGATCCACAGCTTCGTCCAGGGACATGATGAAGCGGGTCATGGAAGGCTCGGTGATGGTGATGGGATTGCCGGCCTTGATCTGCTCGATCCACAGGGGGATCACGCTGCCGCGGCTGCACATGACGTTGCCGTAACGGGTGCAACAGATTTTGGTCTGTTCGGGGGATACGGTGCGGCTCTTAGCCACGATCACCTTTTCCATCATAGCTTTTGAGGTACCCATGGCGTTCACGGGGTAGGCGGCCTTGTCGGTGGAAAGGCAAACGATGTTCTTAACACCGGCTTCAATGGCAGCGGTCAAAACGTTTTCGGTGCCCAATACGTTGGTCTTAACAGCTTCGATGGGGAAGAACTCGCAGGAGGGGACCTGCTTCAAAGCGGCGGCGTGGAAGATATAGTCCACACCGTGCATGGCGTTTTTAACGGAGGCAAGATCCCGTACGTCACCGATAAAGAACTTGATCTTGTTGGCAACCTCGGGCATTTTGGCCTGGAACTCGTGGCGCATATCGTCCTGCTTTTTCTCATCACGGGAGAATACGCGGATCTCGCCGATATCGGTCTTCAAAAACCGATTCAGAACGGCGTTTCCAAAGGAACCGGTACCACCGGTGATCATCAGGGTCTTATTTTTGAAAGAACTCATTTTTTTATCTCCTTACGGTTTTAAAATCATTTTTATATCATTAGATCGATCAGACAGTCGATCAAGTGATCCATTTGAAAATGCTCTGCGAAATAGGCTTGAGCAGCAACTCCCATCCGGGTGCGTTCTACCGGAGGCAAGGAGGCCATTTTTTGTACGGCGCTCACCAACGTGGAAAGTTCCGGCGGAACGGCGATTCCGCAGCCTGCGCCTTCAATCAGTTCGGCGCTCTCGCCGCCTGCCGCTGCTAATATGGGTGCGCCGCAGGCTAAATAAGTCTGCAACTTGGCGGGAAGGGTCATATTGAAAAGGGGGTTATTGGTGAAGGAAAGATAGGCACAGTCTGCAAAGTGGACGTAGCGGTTGGCTTCTGCCTCGCTGACCCGCCCCACGAAGACCACGTCCTCGGTGACACCGTATTCCTTTGCCAGGTTCTCCAGCCGTTCTTTGGCTCTGCCGTCCCCAACCAGGTGCCAGCGGATGCCCTTGCCCTTCAGTTCCCGGGCGGCTTCCACCAAAAGGTCCAAGCCTTGGGCATCCCCGATGTTGCCGGTAAATACGATATTAAAGAACTCTTCGGAATAGAGTTCCGGCTTCTGCACCTCTGTCAGATCGGGGGTGGAGCAGAACTGGGGCCAAAAGACCAGTTTTTCTTCCGGCACGCCCCGGTTCAAAAGATTTTTGACAAATCCGTTGGAGGCACAAAGGATTTTATCGCTGTTTTTATAGATCCGATCCACAATCTTGTTGATGACAAAGGTCAGCGGCGGGAAGCGGATGCCTAAAACCTCGTGGACGTTTTCCGGCCAAAGATCCTGCAAATTAAAGAAGATCGGGGTGCCGAATTTCTTTTTATAGTTTACCGCAGGCAACCCCACTGTAACGGGGGAAACCTCGAAGACGAAGACAGCGTCATATTTTTCGGTGCATTGCTTGACCCAGCGGTTTCCGGCGACCACGTAATCCACGCAGTTGCGCAATAGCCCAAGAACATTGTGTCCTCGTGCGTGGACTTTTACACGCTCAATTTTGATGCCGTTCCATTCCCGGTCATAGGGAAGATCAAATCCATAACCCTCATAGATTTGACCAATGGGATATTGGGGATATCCGGTTACAACAGTTACTTGATGACCGCGCTTGACTAATTCTTTACAAAGGGTGTTGATCCGGAAGTTTTCGGGATAAAAATACTGTGAAAAAACGAGTATTTTCATTATTCAGCCCCCTCTGTTTCCATAATTGATTGCCGCAGATCTTTTATGCGGTAATCTTCTTTATAAGCACTCATCCTTTGATCGTAGCATAAACTGCCAAATGCTTTGTTTACCAGTCCGGTAAAAGGGCTTAGTAGTTTTAAGACCCAAGTAAAGCCCTTGACGATCCAAAGTTTTCTTTGGTGCGCCTCGGCGATCAGCCGGACCAACTCGGTGGTGTTGGAGTATTCGGCGTTCTGAGGCCAAAAGATGCCGGTTTCTTCATTGTTGATCATCAACCGGATACATTCGCTCAGATTTTCAATATACAGCATAGAGCGACGGTTGTTTACTGCAGGGAACAGGGGCAACTTTTTGGCCAGTTTGGCCAGCACCGGGTAATTGCCCTTGCTGCCGGGGCCGTAGATCATGGGCGGCCGTAGGATCAGCACCTTGAAGGTTTCGTCCTCCAGGGGCAAGATGCCCTTTTCCGCCTGCACCTTGCTGTCGCCGTAGAAATTGGCAGGGTCGGTGGGGGTCTCCCGGGTGATCATCTTGTCCTTACCGATGGGTGCGCTTTCGCCGTAGACGATGGCGCTGCTCATAAAGATAAACTGCTTCACTCCGTCGGCCTTAGCCTTGGCGGCGGTCTCTATTGTCAGGTCGGTGTTGATTTTATAATAAAAAGCCTTGCGTTCCTCGGTGACTTTGCCGGTGTCGGAATGGGCAATGCCCGCTACGTGGAACACAACGTCATAGCCGGAAAAATCCTTTTCCCGCCAGCTGCCGTCGATCATATCCACCGTATCAATCTGATAATCTGCCGGCCATTGGCTCATATACTTTTCAAAGGAGGTGCCGATATAGCTGTTGGCACCGGTGATCAGGATCTTTTTCATTCCTCTTCCTGCTCCTTTTCCTTTTCCATCTGCCCGGTGCCGCCTTCCACCACGCCTTCGTGTTTCAAAACGGAGACGATGGTGCCGAAGAAGCACTTGCAGTCAAAAAGAAAACTCATTTTCTCCACGTATTCGCCGTCCAACTTGGCCTTTTCTTCAATGGGAAGCTCGTCCCGGCCGTTGATCTGGGCCCAGCCGGTGAGGCCGGGGCGGATATCGTTGGCACCGTATTGATCCCGTGCGGCGATCAGATCCTCCTGATTCCAAAGGGCGGGGCGGGGGCCGATGATGCTCATCTGACCGCAGAAAATGTTGAAGATCTGAGGAAGCTCATCCAGGCTGGTCTTCCGGAGGAAGCCACCGACCTTGGTGATATACTGCTCCGGATTTTCCAGCAGATGAGTCGGGGTATCCTTGGGGGTGCACATCTTCATGGAGCGGTATTTAAAGATCTGAAAGAATTGCTTCTGGCCGTTCTTATCCTGGGCGATCCGCTTTTGCTTAAAAAACACAGGGCCCGGGTCATCGAGCTTGATAGCGATGGCCAGGATCAGCCACAGCGGGGCCAGCACCACAATGCCGCAGGCAGACAGGATGATATCGAGCAGCCGCTTTCCAAAACGCTTGTACATAATGATCTACTCCTTAATTGCAAATACGGTTCCGCAGGGGACCTTGGTATGGGGAGGCAGAATGCTTCCGGCGGGGACTGTCGCGTTACAGTCCACATGGCAGCCTTCTCCCAGGGTGCTGTTGTGGTTTACCACCGCACCGGCGGAGAGGATACAGCCGGTGCCTACGGCTGTATTGGAATTGACGACACACCGGGCTTCCACAATGGAACCGGGGCTAAGCACTGCAGAGGGCATCACTGTGGCCTGAGGATGGACCAGCACTGCGGGAGTAAAGCCGCACTGCTGCAGCTTTTGGATATACTGCAGCCGGAGCGCCGGGTTGCCCATGGCTACAAAGGCGTGAGAAAAAGAGGCGGTAAACCGGTCATAAGAATCCAGCTTGTCCATAGCAGCTTCGCTGGTATCGTCCAAAAAGGCGATCTTTTCAAAACAGCCCATGGCTTCCGCAGTCTCCTTGGCTACCCAGCTGTACTGCCCGGCACCCAGGATCAAAAGCGAGTGCTTCATAGCGGCATACCTCCCCTTCTATTTTTTTGTAAATATTATACTTTTCTAAAGTATACCATATAATAAATTTAGATGCAACCCGCAATTTATGAATAAGCAGGTGACATTTGGCGGTTTTAACAAAAAGAGGTGCTGCAAAATGCAGCACCTCCGAAACGTGTTTTAGTAGCGCTTTCAAATTCCGATTTAGCGGTGTGGTCAGGTTTCTATCTTGATGGCGGCTACAGCGGCAGCGGGGAGAGTGACGGTATCGCCCTCCAGGATAAGCGTTTTGGGGTCGAAGCAGTGGGGATTGATCAGGCCGATCTCCTCTGCCGGGTCGGCATCGATATAGTACATTGTGGCTTTTTTGATGGGCTTGCCCTCCACAGCCAGCTTGATCGTCTGTGCCTCATGCATATCGGTATTGGCGGCATGGAGGAAATAGGTATCCCCGGTGCGGGAGGCTGCCACGTCTACACTGCCTCCGCAGGAGATATCCACAGCAAATTTTCCCTGATGGCGGCCAAAAAGGCTCATAATGGCACCCACAGGCATCAGGTAGCACTCACCGGAGTGGATGGGGGTGGGGATCATCAGGGCATTGGAGGACCAGATATTGCCGCAGAAGTCTGCCAGGGTGGCGATCTCCAGAATGTCACTGTTGCGGTGGATCACATTGTGGCACCGGGCGTAGGCTACACCTGCCGCCCAGGTGGAGAGGGTATTACCGCGGTTTTTGCCCTTGAAGGAGAAGTGGCCCTCTGTCATGGCCAGGCGCTTGCCGCCGCACTGGGCCCGCATTTCGGCGATCTTATCCTCCATGGACTTGTGGGCGTGCATAAAGTGATTCCAGGTGTTCTCGAAATCCACCCGGTACTGATTTCCGGGGAATGGGCAATCGGGAAGACCGGAATCGAAGTGGTGGTGGAAGGCGATCAGGTCGATATCGTCCAGAGTGCTCATTTTCCGGCACCAGGACTTGTCCGTTACGGAGGGGTCGGACCAGAGCTTTGTCTCGTCGCCCCAGGCAATGAGGCGGATATCGGGGTCCGCTCTGCGCATTTTTTCTGCGAAACGGGCAGTGACCTCCCGGCACTGGTCAGAGGTGAAGCCCAGTGCGCCGCCGTTGGAATAGGAGGTTTCGTTGCCGATCTGCCAGTATTTCACGTTATAGGGGCGCTCTGCGCCGTGGGAGATACGCAGGGCGTTCTCCGGATCGTTGCAGTAGGCGACCCATTCGGCTGCCTCTTCATCTGTGCCCACACGGCAGCTGCCAAACTTATCATAGCGCCAGCTGGGATAGCCCTCTGTCTCCATATTTACCACAAGCAGGGGCTCGGCGTTCACCCTGCGGCAGAAGTCCGCAAATTCATGGGTGCCTACCTGGTTGTAGTACATACCGCCCCAGCAGATATTCTCCATGGGGATCCGGTCCTTTTGAGGGCCCACGGCTTCTTTCCAGTGGTAATAGGAGGCAAAGCAGCCGCCCCAGCGGAGCATGGTGGGGGCAAGCTCCCGGGTCTTATCGATGACCTTTTCGTGCCAGTCGTCTTTCTTGAAATTCCAGGCAGCATCCACGGAGGTATCACAGACTCCCAGGGGCTCCATAAACTGCATATAAAGGTAAGGGGAGATCTCGTGTTTCATATTCTGTTGGATCTTCAGTTCGGTCATAAAAAGCACCGTCCTTTCTGGTTTTATTATAGTAAGAAGGAAAAAATTATCAAGTAACAGGACAGACAGATTGCGCATTTGATGTCCTGATTTTGAAGTTTTTTACCCGGAAGGATTGCGGTTTTCGGGAAGCTGTGTTATATTGAAAACATGAAAAAGAACGATGCTGCCAGGCTGCCCTTTGCCTATACCCTCCGGGATATTCGGCTGAATGTCTTTAAAACAGGCAGGAGCCTTCGCCTGAAAAACCCACGCAGGTCTGCCGGGGATCCTGATAACCTGAAAGGGATACACTCCCATTTTACCTATGAGGTCTTCTTCGTGACAGAAGGGACGCTGGAACTTGTGACGGACCGGGAAACAACGGTCTATGAAAGGAAGATCGTGATCATTCCGCCAAAGATCCGGCATTGCGCTTTTGTTAAAGAAGAGGGCAGCTTTTGCCTGCTGTTTTCTCTGGAGAAAGGGCAGACAGAACAGGAACCCTGGGCCAGGGCGCTGAAGACCCTGCTGGACAGGGGGATCTGTCAGCTGGAGCTGGAGGAGGACCTTGCCTTTTATATTGCCCAGGCGGCGAAAAAGCTGGAGGAGGGAACAGAGAATGCCGGCAGGGAGGCGAAGCTTCTCATAGAACTGCTGTTTACACGGATCGTCACTGCCCTTTTACCCAGGGAGGCGTCTTTAAGTGTGGCGGAGGATCCCTCCGGCCATATGAATGCCATTGAGCAGTATATCAACAATCACCTTGCCCAGCGGATCACCCTGGGAGACATTGCTGCCCATGTATATTTGAGTACCCGGCAGGTCAGCCGGATCATTGCAAAGGAGTGGGGGTGTTCTCTTGTGGAAATGGTGACGGAGAAGAAGCTTGCCAGGGCAGAGATCATGCTGAAAAATACGGATATGAAGATCGCAGACATTGCAGCCTATGTAAATGTGGGCTCTGTGAATTACTTTTACACGTTGTTTAAAAGCCGCTACGGTATGTCCCCGCTGCAATACCGCAAGCACAGTCGCTGAAAAGAATGGATTTAAATGCGGTAAGGGTTTTAGGCTTTCATCAGTGTGGTGGGATGTGCCGGATTCGGTGCTGTGGAGATCGGGAAGTTTCGGCGGGAGACAAGCC
>JAZQAR010000048.1:0-5628 GCA_045545315.1 Eubacteriales bacterium
GGATTTCTTCTTTCTCTTAACGCTGGGCTTTTCGTAGTGCTCTCTCTTTCTGATTTCGGAGAGAACGCCGGACTTAGCACATTGTCTTTTAAATCTTCTCAAAGCACTATCCAAGGATTCATTTTCCTTGATGCGGATTTCTGCCATTTGGTTTTCCCTCCCTCCGCTTTTGAAACGATCAACCTATGAAAACACAGGTTCATCGGTAATTATACAAAATCGCAGGGCAAATGTCAAGGATTTTTTACAGTAATTCTACAATTATTTTTCCATCCGCCAAAGAGCAATGAATTCCCTTGATCTCCTGATCGTAATAATCGATCATTTGCTGGGCGATCTCGTCCTCAACCTGCCGCTGGATGGCACGCTTCAGGGAGCGGGCACCGAACTTACGGTCGTATCCCTGCTCAGCCAAATAGCCAAGTACTCCTTGGTCGTAGGTAAGTTCCACCGAACGTTGGGCCAGCGCCTTTTGCAGGTCGCCCATCATAATGGCGGCGATGGTCTGCACCGTTTCTTTTTCCAGAGGCTTGAAGGTGATGATCTCGTCCACGCGGTTGACGAATTCCGGGCGCAGGAACTTGAGCAACGCACGGGTAGCCTTATCCTTTTCCAGTTCCGATTCGCTACGGTTAAAGCCGGTGGCGTTGGCAGTATCAGCGGTGGCGTTGGTGGTCATCACGATAATAGTATTTTCAAAATTGATCACCCGACCCTGGGCATCGGTCAGCTTGCCGTCGTCCAGCATCTGCAGCATAATATTCAATACGTCCGGGTGCGCCTTTTCGATCTCGTCGAACAGCACCACGCTATAGGGCTTACGGCGGATCTTTTCCGTCAGCTGCCCCGCATCGTCATAGCCCACGTAGCCCGGAGGGGCACCGATCAGTTTAGAGACCGAGTGTTTTTCCATATATTCGCTCATATCCACCCGGATCAGGGCTTCCACGCTATCAAAGAGGGCGATGGAAAGCTGGCGCACCAGCTCGGTCTTCCCCACCCCGGTGGGGCCGGTGAAGATAAAGGAGGCGGGGCTATGGGAAAGGGAGACCCCCACACGGCGACGCTTGATGGCCCGGACCACGCTGTCGATGGCATCGTCCTGACCTACGATACGGCTCCGCAGGGTATCGCCCAATTGATTCAGTTTTTCAAATTCCTGCTGTTTGATCTTGGAGGCGGGGATCCCCGTCCACAGCTCCAGCACGTAGGCAAGATGCTCAAAGGTCAGGGTGGCATCCTCGGCACCGGCAAGACCGCCCATGGTGGCCTCCAATTGACTTTTTTCGCTCTTCAGCTCGGCGATCTTGCGGTAGGTCTCTTCCCCCTGCTCTTGCTCGCTGAGGGCGTTCAGGGCGCCTTCGATCTCGGTGAGGCGGCGGTCGATCTTGATCATCTCGTTCCGCGCCACGTTTTCCAGGGAGGCACCGGAGCAGGCTTCGTCCAGAAGATCGATGGCCTTATCCGGCAAGAAGCGGTCGGTGATATACCGCTCCGAAAGCTGGGCGGCCTGCACCAAAAGGTGATCCCCGATCTGTACCTGGTGGTATTCGCTGTATCGAGGGCGCAATGCCTTCAAAATGGCGATGGTATCCTCCACGGAGGGCTCATCTACCATCACCGGCTGGAAGCGGCGCTCCAGGGCGGCATCTTTTTCGATATACTTGCGGTATTCCTTCAGAGTGGTGGCGCCGATGACCTGGATCTCGCCCCGGGAAAGGGCGGGCTTCATAATATTGGCGGCGTTCATAGAGCCTTCGCTCTCTCCTGCCCCCACCAGGTTATGGATCTCGTCGATCACCAAAATGATATTCCCCAAAGCAGTGACCTCGGCGATCAAGCCCTTGATCCGGCTTTCGAACTGCCCCCGGAACTGAGTGCCCGCCACCAGGGCGGTCAGATCCAGGAGGTACACCTCTTTATCCATCAGCTTGGCCGGTACGTCACCCTTGGCGATACGGGTGGCCAGTTCCTCGGCGATGGCGGTCTTACCCACACCGGGTTCACCGATCAGGCAGGGGTTATTTTTGGTTCTGCGGTTCAGGATCCGGATCACCCGGTTCAGTTCCGCATCCCGACCCACCACCGGATCCAGCTGGCCGTCCTTGGCCTTTTTGGTCAGGTTGGTGCCGAATTGCTCCAGCATTTTGCGTTTTTTGTCGGGTTTCTTTTCCCGACGGGGCGGAGCAGTATCCTCCTCCCCGGCAGGCTCCTCGTCCGCCGCCTTCATTTGCTGTTGAAAGCTGTTCATCAGCTTATTAAAGAAGGGGGGCATGGTGGGAGCGGTGGGAGAATCCAGGCCGTCGTTATCCAGGCCAAGCTCCTCGCTCATATTATCGAATTCTTCGGAAAATTGGTCGATATCCTCGTCGGTAAGACCCATCCCCTTGATCATCTCACTGACCTGGGGAACGCCCATATCCTTGGCGCACTTCAGGCAATAGCCCTCGTTCACAGGCTTATTATTGCCGTCCATCCGGCTGATAAAGACCACAGCGGTTCTTTTTTTACATTTTACACAAAGCATCATACAGTTCCTTATTTAAACAGAGTAAGAATGGGGTTGACCTGGTTGATCCACTTAAGCAGTATGGTTTTTTCCACCTGTTGGGTGTTCACCAGCATATTGCCGGCCGCCAGCCCATAGACCACGGCGCTGAAGATCAGCACCAAAAGAACGCCCCGGAGCAGCCCCAGCACAAAGCCGCCGGACTTATTGACCGATTTGGCAAAGGGCAATACCCGGAAGACCGCATCCAAAAGACGGCTGGCCACAAAGACCAGAATAAAGAAGACCACAAACAGACCTACCAAAGCTACCGCCTTACAAACAGACTTGCTGACGGGGATGGCAATGGAGTTGATGAGTTCTTCCCGGGCGGCGGCAGAATTTGCCTGGCTTTGCGCCGCATCGGCAGAGATCTGATCCACATCCACGTTCATTTTTTCCAGGGTTTTACGGAGACCTTCGGGCATCGCTGCCAATTTGCCCGCCACGTCGATGGTGGCGATGGCTTCGTCATAATCGGCCACCAGGTCGCTGCCGTTCACGGCGGTCAGGATGGTCTTTTGGATGGCGGGACGGACAAACTCCGTATCCAGCCAATTGGCAACGGGGGTACTGAAGCTGATGGCCAACACCACGGCTACCACACCGCCCACCAGAGAAAAGACGGTCTTAATGAGACCCTTTTTCATTGCAAACCAAACGGAAACAGCCAAAATGGCCACTACGATCAAATCTAAGATCCAATTCATATCTTATGCCTCCTAAGAGATTTTATTATAAACACTTTTCATATCGCCGATGACCACCACCGCATTGTTTTGTAAAAAAGCGATGGATTCGGCATTTTCGGGCTCATCCGTCCAAAGCACTTTTCCCTTAGAGGAATAGACCGCACTTTTACGGTTTCCCAAAAGGGCGACCCGCCCGTTGCGGTAATCCACGGATTTGCCGTAAAACTCGGCGGTCAACGTATCCATGACCTTGCCCTTTTCGTTACAGATCACCAATTGGCTATCGCCGTTTTCCGAAGGAGAAAGGGCAAAGACGTTATGTTCGCCGTCCTGCATGGTAAAGCATTGCAGAACCTGGTTATCAAACTCATAGCGGCCGATCTCGGCGCCCTTGGCGGAGACCGCAACCATCCCCCAACGGAAGAGGCCGTTGATCACGCCGTTTTTCTTAACGGAAAGATGAACGCAGGGATCCCCTTCAAAGGGCAGGCTCCATTCCACCTTTTCCTTATTCAGGCGGAAGCAGACCAACTCGGGAACGATCTCGCTCCCCTCCACGTTCAGGGCAGAAAGCACCACGGACTTATGATCCAAAGTGACTGCCGCATCCAGAATATAGCGCCCCAGGCTGCTATAGCGGTATACCTCCCGATAGGAGGAATCATACACAAAGACCTTGGCCAGGTAGCCTTCGCTCTCGGTGACCACCACCAGCCAGCCGTTTTCGTTCATACGGGCGGTGATAATAGGATCTTCCATATGGTGCTCAAACAACACAGAAAAGGAATCGGCCACGGTGATCCCGGTACCGCCGCTATCGTAGACGAAGACGTAGCGGCTGTTGGAAGAAATGCAGGGGTTCCGATAACCCAATGCCGTATTTTGGAATTCAGTTCCGTTCCGATCGGTGATGATCAGTTTTTCCACGGTAGCGTGGGCCAAGCCGTCCTTATAGACCACCGTTTTACCCACGGCGGCGGAATCGAACCGGATCTCGCCGTTATCGGCAGCCACGGAATTCATTCCCATATTGATCTTGGTCATCAGCCGACGGAAGTTATCGCCGTTGATCTGATCCCGATTGGAAAACAAAAAGATCAAGGCCGCCATCACCATAGCCAGCAACAGTACGTAGCGCATATATTTTAAGGACACGGGCGGTTTGACGTTAGACTCCTCCAGTTCCTCGTCCTCTTCAAAGATCTCTTCACGCTTTCTCACGGTGGGGCACCTCCTTTTCATCATAGTAGACCCGGTTCAGATACAGGCCGTGAGCAGGCATCGTCTTGCCCCCCAAGGCCCGATCTCCCGAGGCAATGATCCCGGGCAGATCCTCCAAGGGGATCTTACCCAAGGCCACAAACAGCAGGGTTCCTGCCATAATTCGAACCATATTATACAAAAATCCGTTACCGACCACCCGGAAGGTGATCTCGTTATCCCGGCGCTCCACCCCGCTATAGTAGATGGTGCGGGTGGTCTCTTCGATCTTGGAGCCGGTGGACATAAAGCCCCGGAAATCGTGGGTACCCAAAAAGCATTGGGCCGCCCGATCCATCAGTTCCTCATCCAAGACCTTACGCTCGTGGTGTGCCAGCCCCTTTTTAAAAGGATCCGGCGCAATACCGTCGTAGAACCGATAGATATACTCCTTGGCCACCGCATCGTAGCGAGGATGAAATTCGGCGGGTACACTTTGGCAGGAAAGCACGCTGACCGAATCGGGCAGCGCCGCATTCAGAGCCAGGGGGATCCTGCGAAGCTCCATCGGCCGCGGAGGATCAAAGCAGCAGCAATACTCCATGGCGTGAACACCGCTATCGGTACGGCTACAACCGGTGACCCCCACCCGGGTGCCAAACACCTTTTCAATGGCGTTTTGCATCTGTTCCTGGACGGACAGGCCGTTTTTTTGCACCTGCCAGCCCACGAAGGCGGAGCCGTTATATCGGATTTTTAACAAAATTCGTTCATTCATTAAATCACTCGCAACACAATAATCAAGGCCATCCCCAAAAGCATTACGCCCAGGGCGACCCAATCCCGCCAGCCGAAGGAATAGACCTTATAGCGGGTACGACCGGCACCGCCCTGATAACAGCGGCACTCCATAGCGTCTGCCAGTTCCTCTGCCCTGCGGAAGGCCGATACCAAAAGCGGGATCAAAATAGGGATCAGCGCCTTGGCGCGCTTGATCACGTTACCCGTTTCAAAATCGGCACCCCGTGCCTTTTGGGCGTTGATGATCTTATCGGTCTCGTCGATCAGGGTGGGGATAAACCGCAGAGCAATGGTCATCATCATAGCCAGCTCGTGGGCAGGAAATTTTAACACCGCCAGGGGGCGCATCAGCCGCTCCAAAGCATCGGTAAGCATCACCGGGCTGGT
>JAZQAR010000049.1:0-4604 GCA_045545315.1 Eubacteriales bacterium
CATGGCTACGATCCGACTTATTCGGCACCGGCGGTGAACTTGGCCCCGGTGGGTACGATCACGTTGGTGGAGGAGGTTGCCCCCGTTTCCGCCACCGGTGCAGTCAGCAGGATCTCGCCTTCAATGGCGGTAAGATCCATTGCAAAGGCGGGTACTGCCATACTGAAGGCAGAGACCAACATACAAAAAACTAACAAAAAGCTGAGGATTCTTTTTTTCATTTTGAAAAACTCCTTTCCTTTGCGCTTCGGCGCATTATTTGTAATTCCATTATAACAACGAAGTTTTTGTAATTCAATAAAATTCCGTCGATTTTTTATTTTTTTACGTCCTGTAAAATGGTGTAAAAAAACTGCCTGCGCATCGGCACAGGCAGTTTGGTTTATTTATTGAATGGGTTCAAAATCGGCGGCACCGTGCTTGCACAGGGGGCAAACGATGTCGTCGGGCAGGGTATCACCCTCGTAAACGTAGCCGCAGATCTTGCAGACAAAGCCCTTTTTGCCCTCGGTCTCCGGGGCGGGCTTCACGTGGTTCTGATAATAGGTGTAGGTCATGGTCTCTTTATCGGAGAGTACCCGGGCCTCGGTCACCGAACAGATGAACATTCCGTGGGTGTCCAGATCCACGTATTGCTCCACCTTCAGGCTCATAAAGGAGTTGATATACCGGGGCAGGAACACCAGCCCGTTATCGCTCCGCAGGGGTTCACAGTTTTTAAACTTATCCACGTTCCGCCCGCTTTGAAAACCAAAGGTTTCAAAAACCGTAAAGGGGGCGTCCTGGGTCAGGCAGTTGATGTTCATTTTGCCGGTCTGCTTGATCACGTGGTGGGAATAATTCTCTTTATTGATGGCAACGGCGATCCGGTTGGGGGTATTGGTCACCTGGGTCACGGTGTTCACGATCAGGCCATTGTCCTTTTTGCCGTCGTTGCTGGTGACCACGTAAAGACCGTAGCCAATGTTAAAGAGGGCAGTCAGATCATTTTTATTGGCGGTCTCGTCCTGTTGGGCCAGGTATTCCTTGCAAAGCTCGTCTGCCAGCGCATTCAGCTGGTTGGTGCTTTCCTCATTCAGGGCAGAAAGGATCCGAACCTCGTTTTCCGCGTAGGTCAGGTTCTTGCTCTTTTCGAACATCCCCTTCATCACCTTGGCGGCCACCGGTGCCCAGCTACCGTTCTCAATAAAGGCCACGGTGCGGTTCTGGAAGTTCCGCTCCACCAGATGGTGGATAAACTCCCGCATAAAGGGGAAGATCTCCGCATTATAGGTGGTGGTGGCAAAAACAAGCTTGCTGTAGCGGAAGGCATCCTCCACCGCCTCGGCCATATCACAGCGGGCCAGGTCGGTAACGACCACCTTGGGGCAGCCGTTGGCCTTCAGCCGCTCGGCGAATTGCATCACCGCCTTTTTGGTGTTGCCGTAAACGGAGGTATAAGCCACCATAATACCCTCGGTCTCCGGCTGGTAGCTGCTCCAGGTGTTGTAAAGATCCAGGTAATAACCCAGATTTTCCTTCAGAACGGGGCCGTGGAGGGGGCAGATGGTCTGAATATCCAGCCCGGCAGCCTTTTTCAGAAGGTTTTGTACCTGGGCACCGTATTTGCCCACGATCCCGATGTAGTAACGGCGGGCTTCACAGGCCCAATCCTCTTCCACGTCCAGAGCACCGAACTTGCCGAAGCCATCGGCGGAGAACAGCACCTTATCGTAGGAATCATAGGTTACGATCACCTCCGGCCAATGCACCATGGGTGCGGCCACAAAGGACAGGGTGTGCTTCCCCAGCTCCAGGGTATCCCCCTGGCCGACTACGATCTGCTGATCGGGGAAGTCGGTGCCGAAAAAGTTCTGCATCATTTTAAAGGCCTTGTCGGAGGAGATGATCTTGGTCTCGGGATAGGCGTTGATGAACTGGCGGATGTTGGCGGAATGATCCGGCTCCATATGCTGGACCACCAGGTAATCGGGCTTGCGCCCGTTCAGAACGTTCTGCAGCTGATCCAGCCATTGATGGGTGAACCGGGCATCCACCGTGTCCATCACGGCGATCTTTTCGTCCAGGATCACGTAGGAATTATAGGCCATGCCGTTGGGCACCACGTATTGCCCCTCAAAAAGGTCGATTTCGTGGTCGTTCACACCGATGTATTTGATATCGTTGGTAATATGCATTCTCTTTTTTACTCCTATTGAACGCCCCGACAGACTCGGTCGGGGCGTTGTTTTTAATTATTCTTCTGAAAACTGATCTTTGCCCACACCGCAAAGGGGGCATTCAAAATCCTCCGGCAGGTCTTCAAATTTGGTTCCGGGCTCGATCCCGTGCTCGGGGGCACCCAATTCCTCGTCATAAACCCAACCGCAAACGTCACAAACGTATTTCATAACCTTATTCTCCTTTGTTTTATTTGTTATAAACAGTATAGCCTGTTTTGTTAGGAAAAATCTGTGACTCGGTTACGAAATATAAAAAATTTTATTCTTTAATCAAAATCGTTTCGCCGCTGTCAATGGTATAGAGCACTCCGTCCTGGTCAAACCAAACCTTTTGCAGGGTGGGGTTATAGACCCGCTTTCCGTCGGCGCTGAAGATCAGACTGTCGTAGGCTTTTACGTATTCGTAGATCTCCATATTGGTGGCGTACCAGGTGTCCTCCTTGCCGCTCAGAGCCTTGCAAATGGCCTCAAAATGTGCCCAACTGTTAAAGGGGATTTCCTGATCGAATTCGTAGCTATGCCCCCATAGATAAAATAACCGGGGTCTTCGTCCGGTGGATTTTCCATCATCCTTTAGTTTGTTGAATTTTTCAATATACGAAAAGATTTCCGGATTCCGATGGTGGGCGGTGGGCATCCAGGCGTGCCAATCGGTGGGCATTTCAAAGCCGTCGTTATCCCCGCCCAGAGTGCGGGCGTATACGATATCCATAGCGGTCAAAAAGTTTTTAACTCCTTCATAGTCGCTGCCGTTGGCTTGAACGCGGATCCCGCTATCCGGGTAAGCACAGCCCCGGATAATGCGCCCGAAAATTTCTTCCAGTTCCCGGCGGCCGTCTAAAAATTCGCCCATTGCTTCCACCGGCCGGATGGCACAGGGTGCCCGATGATCCCGGCCGTGAACGGCGATCTCATGACCCCGATCCACCAGTTCCTTTTGGATCTCTTGGGCGGTGAGCTTTTTGGGGGAACTCCCCATCCTGCGGCTGTTGATGTTAAAGGTACATTTTAGGCCGTAGGGCTCCATGATCTCCGCCATTCGCTTATCACAAACGTGGCCGTCGTCGTAGCTTAAGGTCACGGCCTTGTATTTCCCTTCGGGAAAACGCAAAAAGCGGTAACGCATCATAAAGATCAACTCCTTATTCTTGATGTATTTATTATAGCAAGTCCCTTTTCCGGTTGCAAGAGGTTTTTTGTTGTGCTACAATAAGGAAAAATGCAAAAAGGAACAAACTATGAAGTTTATTGAAAAGAATCCCATCCTGATGATCATTTTAGGGGTGATCGGCATCTCCCTTTCGGCCATTTTTGTGCGTTATTCAACGGCGCCTTCGGCGGTAACAGCTTGTTTTCGTTTACTTTGGAGTGTGGTGCTGCTGGCGCCCGTTGCCCTGAAAAAGCTGGCGGAATTTAAACAATTGGATGCGAAAACAGCGGTGCTCTGCACCGTGAGCGGGCTGTTTCTGGCCGCCCATTTTGTGCTTTGGTTCGAATCCCTGAAACATACCACCGTGGCCGCCTCCACCGTCATCGTCTGTACGGAGGTATTGTGGGTGGCTCTGGGCTTTTGGCTCTTTTTAAAGGGCAGGATCCCCAAAGCGGGGCTGTTGGCCATCGGGCTGACCCTTTTGGGCAGTGTTCTGATCGCCTGGGGGGATCTTTCCGGCGGCGGGCTTTACGGCGACCTCTTGTCCCTGCTGGCAGCGGTGGCGGTGGGGGCCTATACCCTCATCGGGCGGGTGGTGCGGCAGAATACCTCCACCACCGTCTATACCTTTTTGGTCTACGGCTCCTGCTCGGCAGCCTTGTTGGTCACCTGCCTTTTGCAGGGGACAGCCCTTTGGGACTATGGAAAAAGCCCTTTGATCGTGGGACTTTTGTTGGCGGTGTTTTCCACCATTCTGGGGCACAGCATCTTCAGCTGGTGCTTAAAATATTTTTCCCCGGCCTTTGTTTCCGCCTCCAAGCTGTGCGAGCCGGTGGTAGCGGGGATCATTGCGGCTATTCTGTTCCAAGAGATCCCCGGCTGGTTGCAGCTGGCGGGGAGCGTTTTGATTTTAGCCGGTGTGTGTTATTACTCTATAATCGAAAAGCGAAGTTCAAAAACTTGAACTTCGCTTTTTCAGACTGTCAAAAAAGGCACCGAACGCAGAAAAAAGGAAAAACCGGATGGGATAGCAATTCTGCCTCCCTTGTGTAACGGGAGGGGGACCGCGATAGCGGTGGAGGGATTGTTATAAGGAAAAAATGCGGCCAAAGCCGCATTTTAATTGAATTTTTTCTGCTTTCCGCCAACTCTCCCTCTCGTAGTACCTCTGTACAACTTCGGGTCGAGTTGACGAAATCGGCACTCTTTTTTGTTCGTCTGCCAGCGTGTCA
>JAZQAR010000050.1:0-30998 GCA_045545315.1 Eubacteriales bacterium
AGAAGCAGATCGCGGCCCGCAAAGACCAGCTCGAAGACGGCGCCGAAGACTGATCGAGTTCCTATCTTTCAACGATTCCCAAAGGACAGAGGATACCCTCTGTCCTTTTTCTTGACGTTTTTTTTGCCGGATACTATAATAGATATATGCTTCAATGTCAAAAGCTTCCAGGGATACTTCTACTCCAGGCCAATCGCTCTCAATGGTTTCTTAGAGTGGGAAAAGGCTCGAAATTTTAATGGATAGACGAAATGCAAGGGAATAGATGTTCCCTTGCATTTCTATCTTAGCTTTGGTAGAATAGGCTTACATTTGTAAAAAGGAAGTTAAGGATATGGACAGGAGCAAAATCCGGAATTTTTGTATTATTGCGCATATTGATCACGGCAAATCCACGCTGGCGGATCGGATCATTCAGATGACGGGACTGCTTACGGAGCACCCGCACAGAACAGATCGTTCAGCAGGGGATGGATAAGCTGATGGAAGGCCGCACCGTCTTCGTGATCGCCCATCGGCTCTCTACCGTCCAGAATTCCGACGTGATTATGGTTTTGGATCACGGCCGGATCATTGAGAGGGGGAGTCACGATTCCCTCATTGCAGAAAAGGGCCAGTATTATCAACTGTATACCGGCGCCTTTGAATTGGAGTGAGCGCTATGTTGGATACCACGCTTTGTTATATCGTCCGTGACGGCAAATTCCTGATGCTCCATCGCATCAAAAAGAAGGTGGACGTGAATAAGGATAAATGGGTGGGCATCGGCGGCAAGTTTTTGCCCGGCGAAACACCGGAAGAATGTGCCCGCCGGGAGATCCTGGAAGAAACCGGGCTGTCCGTGGGCGCTATGGATTATCGGGGAACAGTGGACTTCCGTTGCCCCGGCTGGCCGGAGGAACGGATGCATCTTTTTTGGATCGAGGAGTTCAGCGGCACCTTAAAGGATTGTAACGAAGGAGTGCTGGAATGGATCGACCAGGATCAAATGGACGCCTTGCCTCAATGGGAAGGGGATCGGATCTTCTTCCGGCTTTTGATGGAGAAGGCACCCTTCTTCCATCTGAAGCTGGACTACGAGGGTGATACTCTGATCAGCGCCGTTCTCAATGGCAATAAAATCAAATAAAAGCGGGCGTCAGCCCGCTTTTTGTTGACTTTATTTCCCTTTGATTCTATAATAAAAGCATAAAAAAATAAGGAGAAGAAATATGTCTGTTGATTATATGAATTTAAAGCCCGGTGCGGTCTGCGCCTGCGGCAAGGAGCATTGCCTGGATCTGAAAGACGTGGTGATCGGAAAGGGCGCCATCCGCCAACTGCCTGCCTGCCTTGAAAAACTGGGCGCCAAAAAGCCCTTCCTGCTGATGGACGTGAATACCCAAAAGGCCGCCGGCGAAAAGGTGGCCGCTCTCTTGGAGGAGGAGGGGATCGCTTACGGGCGCTACGTTTTCCAAAAGAAGGCCCTTAAGCCCGATGAATGGGCGGTGGGCTCTGCGGTGATGCATTTCGATCATTCCTGCGATTGCATCGTGACCGTAGGCTCCGGGGTGCTGAACGACATCGGCAAGATCCTGAGCAATACCGCCAAGGTGCCCTGCATCATCGTGGGTACTGCTCCTTCTATGGATGGCTATGCTTCTGCCAGTTCTTCTATGGATATGGACGGGCTGAAGATTTCCCTTTCCAGCCGTTGTCCGGATATTATCATCGGTGATACCGATATTCTGAAAAATGCCCCTATGCGGATGTTGCAATCCGGCCTGGGTGATATGCTGGCAAAATACGTCAGCATCTGCGAATGGCGGATCAGCCATCTGATCAACGGTGAATATTATTGCGAAAAGGTGGCTGCCTTGGTTCGGTTGGCGCTCAAACGCTGTACGGATAATGCCGAAGGCCTCTTAAAGCGGGATGAAAAAGCAGTGGAGGCCGTCTTTGAAGGCTTGGTGATCGGCGGGGCCGCCATGACCTACGCCGGCGTTTCCCGGCCCGCCTCCGGGGTGGAGCATTATTTTTCTCACCTTTGGGATATGCGGGGGCTGGAATTCGGTACTCCGGCGGATCTCCACGGAATTCAATGCGCCATCGGAACCCTGATGGCGGTCAAGCTTTACGAACGGATCAAGACCCTTACGCCCGATCCTGAAAAAGCAGAAGCCTTTGTCAAAACCTTCTCCTTTGAAGACTGGGCAGAGCAACTGCGTACCTATTGGGGCAAGGGTGCCGAGGCAATGATCGCCCTGGAAGCCAAGGAACAGAAGTATTCCGTTGAGAAGCATTCCGCCCGCCTCCCGATCATTTTGGCGCATTGGCAAAAGATCCTCGCTATTATGGAAGAGGAACTGCCTTCTTCTGCCGATCTGGAAAAATTGCTGGATACCATCGGCGCCCCGAAAACCCCTGCGGAGATCGGTATCGATCCCGCCATACTGCCGGTTTGCTTTAAGGCCACCAAGGATATCCGGGATAAATACATCGTTTCCCGCCTGGCCTGGGATCTGGGCGTTCTGGACGACCTTGCAAAGGAGTTATAAGAATGGAATTAAAGGGTAAAATTATTGATTTTTTAGGGGATAGCATCACCGAAGGTGTTGGCGTTCAGGATCGGGCGAATAACCGTTTTGACCGCGTTTTAGAGCGCAACTGCGGGCTGAAGGCTACTTATAACTACGGCATCGGCGGTACCCGCCTGGCCCACCAAAGAACCCCCAGCGAAAAGCCCCGTCACGACCTTTGCTTCTGCGGCCGTGCTTATGATCTGAATAAGGATGCCGATATCATCCTGGTCTACGGCGGCACCAACGATTACGGCCACGGGGACGTTCCCTTCGGGGAATACGGCGATCAGACCCCCGCCACCTACTGCGGCGCAGTCTATTGGCTGATGAATTTCTTGAAGGCAGAATACCCCAATGCAACGGTAGTATTCGTTACTCCTGCCCGTCGGGTCGGGGATCTGGCGCCTTCAACTCGAGCAAATAAACTGCCCTGTGCCAAGCCGCTTTTGGCTTATGCGGAGGCCATCCAACGTCAGGCCAAGGATTTTGGTATTCCCGTTTTGGATTTCTACCACGACCTGGGAATCGATCCCAACGACCCGGTTCAGCGGGAACAGTATACCGCCGACGGTCTGCACTTCAACGATGCCGGCCACGCCATCCTGGCCGCCCGTATCGAAGAATTCCTGAAAACACTATGAGAATACCCCTCTGAAACTTTAAAACCGTCAGATTGAACGTTTTTTGAGGATTTTAAGGAGGTTTTTTCAAAAAAGCTCCTTAAGTTTAAAAGCCGCTATCCTTCGATAGCGGCTTTTGTATTTTTACTTTCTTTCTGCGATCTCGGTCAGGATCTTTTCGATAAAGGCTTCGGTGCTCATGGTCTCGGTCTGGGCGGTGTCACGGCTCCGGGCAGAGATGGTGCCGGCTTCCACTTCCTGCTGACCCAGGATCAGCATATAGGGAACACGGTCAACCATTTGCGCCTCACGGATGCGGTAACCGATCTTTTCGTTGCGGTTATCGAACACACAACGGATGCCTTTGGCCCGCAATGCTTCGTAAACGGTAGCGGCATATTCCTCGCTCTTTTCGGAAACGGGCATTACCTTCACCTGGGTGGGGGCCAGCCAGGTGGGGAACTTACCGGCAAAATGCTCGGTCAGGATGCCGATAAACCGTTCGATGGAGCCAAAGCATACCCGATGGATCATAATGGGGCGTTGCTTTTCGCCCTGCTCGTCGATATAAGAAAGATCGAAGTTCAAGGGCATCTGGAAGTCCAGCTGAATGGTACCGCATTGCCAGGTCCGTCCCAGGGAATCCTCCAGGTGGAAGTCGATCTTGGGGCCGTAGAAGGCGCCGTCGCCCTCGTTGATGGTGTAGGGCAGGTTCAGCTTCTCCAGGGCATTTTTCAAACCTTCGGTTGCAGCTTCCCAATCCTCGTCACTACCCATACTGTCTTCGGGGCGGGTGGAAAGCTCCACGTTGTATTTAAAGCCAAATTTGTTATAAACCTCGTCGATCAGGTGAACAACGCCCATGATCTCGTCGGTGATCTGTTCCCGGCGCATAAAGATGTGGGCATCGTCCTGGGTAAAGCAACGAACCCGGAACAGGCCGTGGAGAGCAGCCCGCAGCTCGTGGCGGTGTACCAGACCCAGTTCACCCACCCGCAGGGGCAGTTCACGATAACTGTGGGGACGGCTGCGATAAACCATCACACCGCCGGGGCAGTTCATGGGCTTCACGCAGAAGGTCTCTTCGTCGATCTCGGTGGAGTACATATTGTCCTTATAATGATCCCAATGTCCGCTGGTCTCCCAAAGGTGGCGGTTCATAATCATCGGGGTCTGCACTTCCACGTAATTTTCACGGGTGTGCAGCTCACGCCAATAGTTGATAAGCGCATTTTTCAACTGCATCCCGTTAGGCATAAAGAAGGGGAAGCCGGGCGCCTCGTCGCAGAGCATGAACAGATCCATCTCTTTGCCGATGCGGCGGTGATCCCGCTTTTCAGCCTCTTCCATCAGCTTCAGGTATTCCTCCAGCTCCGGCTGGGTGGCAAAGGCGATACCTTTAATACGGGTCAGCATCTTGTTATTGCTGTCGTTCTTCCAATAGGCGCCGGAGATGGCGGTCAGCTTAAAGGCCTTCAGAGCCTTGGTGTAGCAAAGATGGGGGCCAACGCACATATCCACGTATTCGCCCTGCTGATAAAAACTGATCTCCGCATCCTCGGGCAGATCGCCGATATGCTCCACCTTGTAGCTTTCGCCCCGCTCTTCCATCAGTGCGATGGCCTCGTCCCGGGGCAGGATATAGGGTTTAATGGGCAGGTTTTCCTTCACGATCTTGCGCATTTCCTGCTCGATGGCGGGCAGATCCTCGTCGGAAAGCTTGGTCTCGCCCAGATCAATGTCATAATAGAAGCCCTTTTCGTTGGCGGGGCCATAGCCGAATTTTGCTTCGGGATAAAGGCGCTTTACTGCCTGGGCCAGAATATGGGCGGCAGAGTGGCGGATAATATGCAGGGCTTCCTCAGCCGTACATTCCCGAACGGTTCCGTTATGCTCAGAAACTTTCATAATACGATCTCCTTTTCAAAATAAAAAGCACCCTTGCTTTTATCGCAAGGGTGCATAAAAATTACACACGGTTCCACCTTGAGTTTCACTCAAACTCCTTAACGCAGAGGCACGGCACCGCTTATTTCACGGGCAGCTCGGGAGTGGTCTTCGCTCCTTGGAATTTAAGGCGCTCACAGCAAAAATGCGCCCCTCTCTGAAAATCCCGGCGGGAGTTACTGGTTCCGTCATCGCTTTTCTTTCATTAATATACCATTATTCAAAAATTTTGTCAACTGTTTTTCAAGAGGTACTCGATATAAGCGGCCACCGAGTCCATTTTCAGGTCCACCGCCTCCAAAAGCTCCGCTTCCCGGGTATCCCGGATCACCGCTCCGTTAAAGCGGGCGATCATCGGCAGATCGTTCATTCCGTCGCCGATGGTGTGGCATTGGGCGGGGGAGAGGTGAAAATGCTCTGCCAGCTGGGCGACTCCCGTTCCTTTATTTAGTCCCGCCAGGATGCAATCGATGTTGCCATGGTTACGGTTGGGAAATAGGATGGGCAATTCTTTTAAAATCAATTGCTCGCCGGCAGGGGCCTTTTCAGGTTCATCCCGAAAATGAACTGCTACCTGTGTATAGGGGCTATAGGAAAAAACTTCTGCCAGTTCACAGGCGTGTTCATTAGGATTGGGATCATTCTCCCGGTAATAAAGATGATTTCCATCCGCCCCCGTCACGGTGATATGTTTGCAACCTAAAGGCTGCATCAAGGCAAATAACTTTTCACTATAGCCCCGGGGGATCAGATGCTGAAACAGATACTCCCCTTCGAAGGAGGCGGCTGCCGCCCCGTTATTCAAAATAAAATAATCGGGTCGCAGATCATATTGCTCCAGCACCTCAAAGATCGAACGGTAGCCCCGACCGGTGCAGATCACAAAGAGATTTCCGGCCGCCTGCCATTTTTTGATGGCGGCGATGTTTTCGTCGCTGACCGTTCGGTTTAGGGATAAGGTTCCGTCGTAATCGCTGGCCAGCAGATGGACGTTATCGGTCATTTTTTAAAAGATCCTCCAAGCTTTCCCGTTCCACCGCAATGCGGCTTTCTCCTTCCCGGAGCATCACCACCGGCGGGCGGGGAATGCGGTTGTAGTTGGAAGCCATGGAATAGTTATAGGCGCCGGTGGTCAATACCGCCAAAAGGTCGCCCCGCTCCAGGGAAGAGGGGAGCGCCACCTTTTCCTGTAGGACGTCACCGCTTTCGCAGCAGCACCCGGCAACGGTGCAGATCAGGTCCTTTTCCTCCTCCATCTTTTCGGGGGCAACGATGGTATAGGGGCTTTGATAAAGGGCGTAGCGGGGGTTATCCGCCATCCCGCCGTCCACCGAGATATAGGTCTTGTAGCCGGGGATGGTCTTTTGGGTCTGTACCGTATAAACGGTCAACCCCGCATCTGCCACAATGCTACGGCCGGGCTCCATCCGGATGGCCGGCAGGGGATAGGCTAAGGCCTTGCATTGGGCTTTTACAGCCTTTGCCACCTCTGCAATATTGGCGGCGATATCGATGGTGGGGTCGTCTTCTAAATAGGGGACTCCGTAGCCGCCGCCCAGATCCAGGATCTCGGCGGTGTAGCCGTATTTTTCTTTGATTTCGGCCATAAAGGTCAGCATAATATCCGCTCCCCGCAGGAAGGTGTCGGAATCAAAGACCTGGCTTCCGATATGACAATGGAATCCAGTCAGATCAACGGACTTCAGCTCCAGGGCATAGTGTACCATTTCCTCGGCCTGGCCGGTCTCAATGGCTACCCCGAACTTGGAATCCACCTTGCCGGTGTTTACCGCCTCGTAGGTGTGGGTGTCGATGCCCGGGGTCAACCGCAGAAGGATCTTTTGGCGTTTGCCCAGCTCGGCGGCGATCCGCTGAATGGCATCCAGTTCCTCGTAATTATCGGCCACAATGTAGCCAACGCCGTTTTCCACCGTGTAGCGGATGGCATCGTCGGTCTTGCTGTTGCCGTGAAAATAGGCCTTTTCCATAGGGAAGCCCGCCTGCATAGCGGTGTAAAATTCCCCGGCAGAGACCACGTCGATCCCTAAGCCCTCTTCGGCAACGATCCGGTAAATTTCCTTAAAAGAAGCGGCCTTGCTGGCATAAAGCGGCAAGGCGGTTTCTCCGAAGGAGGCGGTCATAGCCTCCCGATATGTGCGGCAATTGCGGCGGACCCGCTCCTCGTCCATCAGGTAAAGGGGGGTGCCGTATTCCTTTGCCAGGCGGGCAACCTCCTGCCCGGCAAAGTGCAACTGGCCGTTTTGTACAGTCAGATTATCTGCGATCATCCATTTTTCCTCGGATCAAATTCCTTATAAAGAGCCTTCATGGCGGGGATAAAGTCCTTGGCGGAGATCCCCACGATGATATTCAACTCGCTGGAGCCTTGATCGATCATCCGGATATTGATGTTCTCTTTTGCCAAGGTGCCCAACACACGGGCGGCGGTACCGGGGGATTGGATCATCCCTTGACCTACCACGGCGATCAAGGCCAGGTCTTCCAGAATGCGGATGGTATCGGGGTGTGCGGTGCGCTTCAGGTCGGCAATGATCATATCCTCCCGACCCTTGATGGCGGCGGTGTTCAGTACCACGGATACGGTATCAATGCCGGAGGGCAGATGCTCAAAGCTGATGCCCCGGCGCTCTAAGGTCTCCAGCACCCGGCGGCAATAGCCCAGCTCGCCGTTCATCATATCCCGCTCGATGTAAATGGCGGAGATCCCGGTCTTACCGGCAATACCGGTCACCAGGCGGCGGGGCTGATGGCTGTCGCTGTGGGGTACGATCATGGTGCCCGCATCCTCGGGGGCATTGGTGTTACGGATGTTGATGGGAATACCGGCCTTGCGAACGGGGAAGATGGCATCCTCGTGCAAAACGGTGGCACCCATATAAGAAAGCTCCCGCAGTTCCCGATAAGTAACCACGTCGATGGGGGCGGGATCTTCCACGATCCGGGGGTCCGCCATCAGCATGCCGGAAACGTCGGTCCAGTTTTCATAAAGGTCGGCTTCCACAGCGGCGGCCACGATGGAACCGGTAATGTCGGATCCGCCCCGGGAGAAGGTCTTGATGCTGCCGTCGGGCATAGCGCCGTAAAATCCGGGAATCACAGCACGGGGGGTCAGAGCCAGCATATTCTCCAATACGGTCTCGGTGCGCTTGCTGTCTAACTTACCGTCGGGGGAGAAGCAGATGCACTGAGCGGCATCAATAAAGGGAATACCTAAAAAGGCGGCCATGATCTTGGAGTTAAAATATTCACCCCGGCTGGCTACGTAATCGGAGGTCGCGCCGTGACCGATGGCTACCCGTACCTCTTCCAGCTCGTCATCCAGATCCAGATCCAATTCCAGATCGGCTACCAATTCCTTGAACCGGGTTGCGATCTTGCCAAAGGTATCGTCATAGGGATTGCGGTCGCTGGCTAAAGAATGACAGCGCAGCAACAGATCGGTCACCTTTTCGTCTTCAAAAAAGCGCTTGCCGGGCGCAGAAGCCACCACGTAGCGGCGTTCGGGCTCGGCATTGATGATGGCGGCGGCCTTACGGAACTGATCGGCATTGGCCAGGGAACTGCCACCGAATTTCAAAACTTTAAGCATGTGGAAAATTCTCTCTTTCTCTATTAAAACTTAATCATATCCTGCATGGTGTAAAGGCCGGCCGGCTTGTCCCAAAGGAAAGCGGCGGCGGCCATAGCCCCTTCGGCAAAAAGGGCCCGGCTGTGGGCTTCGTGTTTCAAGGTGATGGTCTCGCTGTCGGTGGAGATCAAAACCTCGTGGGTGCCCACAATATTGCCCCGGCGCACGGCGTGAATGCCGATCTCACCGGGCTCCCGCTTGGCTTGTCCGCTGCGGCCAAGGATGAACTTGGCGTTCATCCGCACCTTTTTTAAGGCTTCTGCAATCATCAGCGCCGTGCCGCTGGGGGCATCCAGCTTGCGGTTGTGGTGGGTCTCTACGATCTCGATATCCGCCTCCGGATAAACGGCGGCGGCCTTTTTGGCCAATTCCGTCAACAGGGCAACGCCCATACTCATATTAGCAGAGAAGAAGACCGGGATCTTCTTGGCGGCGTTACGGATGGCCTTTAATTCCGAATCGGTGTGGCCGGTGGTGGCCAGCACCACGGGCAGGTTATGCTTAACAGCATAATTCAGGAGCCCCTCGGTCACGGTGTGGTGGGTAAAGTCGATAATACAATCCGCACCCTGGGGTACCTGTTTTAAATTCTGATAACAGGGGCTTCCGCTTTCGTTCCCTGCCAAGTCCACTCCGGCAAAGAATTCAGCACCCCGACAACCGGCTTCTGCCAACCGGGTCAGTTCAACACCCATCCGGCCGGCAGCTCCGTTGATAATGACTTTCATTTTATTTGATGATCCCTTCTGCACGCATAATTTCGAACAACTTGGCTTCCTTATCCTTGCTCATGGGGGTCAGGGGAAGGCGCAGATAATTTTCACCAAAGCCCATGGCGGCGGTGGCGGCCTTTGCGGGGATGGGGTTCACCTCGCTGAAGAGAGCGTGAACCAGGGGCAGATAATGTAATTGTAGCTTCAGGCTTCCTTCCAGATCCCCGGCAAAGAACTTATCGCAAATGGCAACGGTCTCTGCGGGCAGGATGTTAGAAAGCACCGAGATCACACCGATGCCGCCCAGGGACATAATGGGTACGATCTGATCGTCGTTGCCGGAATAGATATCTAACTTTCCGGCAGTGGCGGCGGCAATGTCTGCGATCTGGGAGATATTGCCGCTGGCTTCTTTAATAGCCACAATGTTGGGGTGCTCCGCCAGCCGTGCGCAGGTGGCAGGCTCAATGTTGCAGCCGGTGCGGCTGGCAACACTGTAGAGGATGATGGGTTTATCCACCGCATCCGCAATGGCCGTAAAGTTCTGATAAAGCCCCTCTTGGGTGGCCTTGTTGTAATAGGGGGTAACGGTCAGGAGACCGTCAACGCCGTAGGCGCAGGCGGCCTTGCTCAGCTCCACGCCGTATTCGGTGCAGTTGGAGCCGGTGCCGGCCACAACGGGTACCCGGCCGTTTACGTATTGAACAGTATAGTCGATCAGCGCCTTGTGCTCCTCATCGGTCAGGGTAGAGCCCTCGCCGGTGGTGCCGGCCACGATGATGGCGTTAATGCCGCTGTTGATCTGAAAATCCAACAGCTTGGCATAATTTTCGTAATCCACACCCATTTTGGTCATGGGGGTCACAATGGCGGTACCAACGCCCTTAAAGATCGGATTAGTCATTAGGAAGAACCTCCTTTATAAAAAACAAAAAAGATAGCTGCAAAGCAACTACCTTTCATCTACAAACTTTTGGCAGGAAAACACCCGCCAAATATCGAAAAAGATAGCGCTCCGCATAACTGCGACAGCAGAAGGAATCTTATTTCCAGCTGCCAGAACGGTCCTTTGCCGCGAACCGCCTTCGGCACCCATCCCTTTCCTCCGGTTTCACCTTGGCAAGGGTGGGATAAACCGGGCTACTAATGATGCAATGCACCTCTATCAACACCATAAAGATAACATATATATTATTAAATGTCAATAGAGGAAAAAACTTTTGGTTGCCCCGCTAACGAAAGGGGAACGGGGCTGAAAAAACTTATGAATTTTGCCTAAATAGGTCGACCACCGTCAGCCGGTCGCCCTCTACCCGAAAGCGTACCTCAAAGCCGGCAAATTCCATCCCGTATACCCGCTCCGGATCTTCGTGGTAGCCGGGGCGGGGATCCTGGGCAAGAACTTCTATGAGCCCTGCCTGCTTTTCGGCTGGGAACTCCGGAGGTAATTCCTTTAAAAACGTAACGTCCAGGGCGCCCTCCTTTTCCTGCAGAGCGAACCCCCCGGTAGCCTCCGGGTGAGCATCGGTATAGGCCAAATAGGGCTTTACGTCAAAAATGGGGGTTCCGTCCATCAGGTCGGCACCGCTCACCCAAAGGATGGGCCCCTCCGGGGTGTCGGTCTCGATCCGCTCTAACTTCACCGAGGATAAGCCGATGGCGTTGGGGCGGTAAGGACTTCTGCTGGCGAACACCCCCATGCGGGTATTGCCGCCCAGCCGGGGCGGACGGATGGTGGGGCGCCAGTCCTCCCGTACCGCTTCGGAAAATTGCCAAAGCAACCAAAGATGGGAATATCCTTCCAATCCACGGAAGGCCTCGGCCACCCGAAACTCCGGCTCAAAAACGATAGCGGCTTGTAAGCCCTGTACCAGGCCGCTCTGCCTGGGGACGCCGAACTTGGTGGTAAAATCCGTGCGGATATGCCCGATAATTTTCATCGGAACGGTGTTGGCCATCAATGCTCCCTCCTTTATTATTATATTATAACAAGAATGAAAGGTGAGAGCAAGAAAAATATCGATAAATTTATATATAAAAATAGGGGCAGATCTCAATGATCTGCCCCACTTTATTTATCCCTGGGCTTGAAAAATAAGCTGAAAAATAATCCGAACCCAATGGCCGCTGCGATCCCGCCGGCGGTGGCCTGCAGACCCCCGGTGAAAACGCCGATCAACCCCCGGTTGTCCACTGCCCGTTCCACGCCTTTGGCCAGGGAATAGCCAAAGCCCGTCAGGGGTACGGTGGCGCCCGCTCCGCCAAAATCCCGTATGTGATCGTATAACCCGATGGCGGTCAAAACGACCCCACCCACCACGTAGAGCACCACGATCCGAGCCGGGGTCCAATTGGTTTTGTCAATGAGGATCTGCGCCAGGGTGCAAAGAACCCCGCCTACCAAAAATACCTTTAAATAATCGATGATCATTCCGCCGCCTCCAACTGTACCAAATGGGCAATGCCGGGTATAGATTCTCCCTGCATCACCGATAGGGGGCTCATTAAAGCCCCGGTGGATAAAAATAAGATCCGCTTCCATTCCTTCCTGGCCAACTTCGGCAGAATATAGGCCGTCAAAACGCTGGCACTGCATCCGCACCCGCTGGCGCCGGCGTGCATATCCTGAGCCTCCCGATCGTAGATCAAAAGCCCGCAATCCTCGTAAACGCCCGCCAGATCCAGCCCCTGTAAGGCCGCCAGCTCCGTCACCGTCTGATGGCCGATCTCTCCCAGATCCCCGGTGAAGATGCCGTCGTAATCGGCGGGGGAGGTGCCGGTCTCCTTCAGGTATTCGGTGATCAGCCAAAGGGCGGCGGGCGCCATAGCGCCGCCCATATTGTTCATATCGGTGACCTCCCGGTCGATGATGGTGCCAAAGGCACCGCCCACCAGCCGGATGGACCCGGGCAGGGTACTTAAGATCAGCGCCCCGGAGCCGGTCACCGTGTGCTGGGCGGCGGGGGCTCTCTGCCCGCCGTATTCCAGGGGATAACGGAACTGTCGCTCCGCCGTCCCGAAATGGGAGGAGGTCACCGCCCCGCTCCGGCGGGAGATCCCTGCTTCAATGCTCATTCCCGCCACTAAGGTGGAGAGCGCCATGGTGGAGCAGGCACCGTATAAGCCGATGTAGGGTACCCCCGAATTGCGAAAATGATAGGCGGAGCTGATGCATTGATTCAAAAGATCTCCCGCCGCCGCCAGCTCCAACTCCTCCGCCGGGCAACCCGCCCGCCGTAAAGCGTGCTCTAAAGCCATTTTCTGCAGGTGCACCTCTGCCTTTTCCAAGGTCTCTTTCCCGCAGTAAAAATCTTCCTCCACCTGATCAAAAAGCGCCCCCAAGGGCCCTTCCTGCTCCTTCTTGCCAACACAGTTTCCCCAGCCGTTGATATAGATCTCTTTTTCAAAAACAAAGGCTACCTTGCCCAACTTTTTCGCCACGATATCACCCCGCTGTTTTTTCTTTATTATGTGGAGAAAAAGGCAATTTTATGCAATAAAAAAAGACCTGAAAAACAGGTCTTTTAGGGTTTTTCGGTCAACCCCAACAGATAGTCCGTGGTGGTTTTGTATAATCGGGCCAGCCGGATCAAAACGTCGGTGGGAATATCCCGCAATCCTCGCTCATAGCGGCTGTATTGGGGTTGCTTCATTCCAAGATATTCTGCCACAAACTGCTGGGAAAGATCGTGATCCTCCCGCAGATCCTTCAGCCGGGGGTAATAATTATCCAAAATCCCACCACCTTATTGATAACCGTTCGGTATTGACATAGTAACACGAATGGGGTATAATTTTTAAAAATATAACCATACG
Organism: Eubacteriales bacterium; assembly: GCA_045545315.1. GTDB lineage: Bacteria > Bacillota > Clostridia > Oscillospirales > QAKW01 > QAKW01. The sequence goes on from JAZQAR010000050.1 coordinate 13,307, forward strand.
GTTATGTAAGCGGAGGTTTTCAATGAAGATCGGATTTCGAATACCCAGCATTAAACGGTCGCTCAAAGCAAGAACGACCGGAAAACTCAAACGTAAGATCAAGCGGACGATTAATCCGCTTTATGGTAAAAAGGGGATGGGCTTTGTTAAAAACCCCAAGCGGGCGATCCGCAATAAGATTTACCGCAAAACCACCTTTGGTCTCAGCGATATTTGGAAATGGATTACAAAATAGGGAGGATCATCAATGAATCAAAATGATTTGATCCAAAAGGCGTGGATCGATTATGCAATTTGTTTTTTTCTCGGCAGCTTCGGTGTTCATAAATTCCGGGATAATAAAGTAGGCTTAGGTTTACTTTATCTCTTTACCGGAGGTTTATTCGGTTTTGGTTGGTTTTATGACACTATGCGGTATTTTGTTACCGCTGTTTATGCCTCTATTGGGAAGGAGCCCGTGGAGAAAATAATCAAGAGGATTGCCGGTTGGCTGACGGCGGGCTGGTTTTTATTGTGGATCATTATGATTGCCGCTTGCTCCACCACCGAGGAACAGCCGCCGGTCGAAACGCCGTCTGATTCCCAGGTTCAAGAGGAGGTTGGCTCTGAAACGCCCGATACTCAACCGGATCCGGAACCTGATGTTGAGCCGGTCCCCGAACCGCCCGTAAGCGAGCAACCGACTGTAACACCTACACCTCAACCACCGAAGGAAGATGTGCACGAGCATTCCTGGACAGCGGCGACTTGTACTGCGGCAAAGACCTGTGCCTGCGGTGCCACCGAGGGATCTCCTGCCGGTCACGATTGGAAGGCAGCCACCTGCCAAACGCCCAAAACCTGCACCCGGTGCAACGTAACCGAAGGCGAAAAAGGCTCCCATTCCTGGAAGAATGCTACCTGTGTCGAGCCTAAAACCTGTTCTTTCTGCGGTGCAAAAGAAGGGGATGCCGTCGGTCATAAGTGGAATAATGCCACCTGCACTACCGCCAAAAAATGTTCCGTCTGCGGTACGACCGACGGAAATGCTCTGGGGCATACTCCGTCCGGTAGAGCGTGTGCAACTTGTGGCTCTCCTTGTGTGTATCGCACACCATATGGCAAAAGATATCATTATGATCCTGACTGTGGCGGGGAAAATAGTCGTTCAGTATTACTTGAAGATGCACAGCGGGCTGGTTTAACTCCTTGTGGAAACTGCGCACAATAATGATTTTTGGCTCTTTGTGATAAGGAACACCACCGATAGCAGTAATGAAGAAATATTCATCCAAAAAGGCTTCTCAAAGGAGCCGTTTCCTTAAGGACAATGCTTTATAAAAAGCAGAATTTGATTATAACGCTAAAAAACTCCCCGAATGAGAATACTCATTCGGGGAGTTTTGTCGATATATTGCTTCGCAATGCGATATTTTTTCTGACGAAAAATCGATATATTTACCTTGCGGTAAATTCGATATGATATAAATCCCTCCACGCCCCGCAGGGCATATCGAGTGCGTAGCACATATCGAGTTGCGTTAGCAACATATCGAAAATCCCGATAGGGATTTATATCGTTGCATTGTGTCCCTTGGGACACAATGCTAATAAGAGGCCTTTTTTCTTTACATTCAACCTTTTTTATTTTATAATAACCATATATAGAAAACTGCATTCCGGTAAACAAGGAGAAGGGGAGCTGTTATCATGAAGTCTTTAAAGCTGGGTTTGCCCACCCGTTCCGGGGGGAGCTATTACCGCAAAGAATATATTGGGGACGTGTTGGACCGCAAATATCGGCACAACGGGGTGGAGATCTCCTTTTCCCGCCGCGCCTCAAAGATCAAGGATCCCCTGGCGGAGGAGCTGTTGGCAATGGGGCTGATCACACCCGACCAACGGGATGCCTATTTTAAAGAGGTTATAAAAAAATTCACCGGCGAATTCTATTATGAATCCTCCCTGGAGGAGGTTTACGAGGAACTGCATCAATGCCGCAAAGCCCTGTTAGGGACCGCTCCTTTGGAGGAATGGAAAAAACGCAAGATGCAGGGAAATTGCACCTTCGATCCCCAAAGGGGCATCGACCAGCGTGCCGTTGCCGAGGAACTTTTGGGGCGGTGCAAGGCGGTGATCTTTGTGCTGCTGCAGCCGGAATATTTCTCTTTATTACAAGCCGATCTTCAAAAAGCGGCAGGGGCGTGCTACCTGCTGACCGGGGAGCCCGGGGATCTGTTGCCCGCACCCGGTACGATCCCCGGAGTGCGGGAACTGCCCGCCCACGCCAAGGGCATCGCCTATGACGAGGAACTTCAACAGAAGATCGACCGGGGGGAGGCCTGCCTCTTTGTTTACGGTGAGGCGGGGCTGCTGGAGTGCCGTAGCCTGGCGGTGGAGTCCTTCGTCTATGCAGATCCACGGGGCTACCAGAGCCAGACCGCGGCGGGGCAATTGAGCCTGGAGCGCTCCTGCGCCGTTTACGTTCCCAAGGGCTTGGATATCACCCAATGGGTGCGGATCCTGCAACCCACCCGCTGTTCCTATTGGCAGCTTTATTGCCTTTGGCGGGATCACGGGATGGGAATCTATGAACGGAGCATTTTGGAACTTTATCAACAGTATCCTGCCTATTTTTATAATATTTACGAAAACGAGCCCGCCGAGCCCTTACCCTTGCAGGTGAGCGGGTTCCAAAGCCTGGAGAAATATGATGCCGAAAAGGAAGAGGCGTTGCGGCGCTATTTGTCCGGCTTTGAAAACGTCCGCTATTATTCCTCCTATTTTGCCCCCAAGGAGGGGGCTGAAGGCCCCGGCATCCTGGTCAACGGAGTGCGGGTCAAACGCTCCCGCAATGCCCGGGTCATCTCCTGCGAGACCACCCTGCGGGCAAAATTCCGGGAACTGAACCTGCCGGAAACGGGGCTGGCCTCCAACTTTTTGTTCTTTATGACTGCCGGACTGGTGAATCTTTATAATGCTCTGCGAGAGGATCGTCCCCGGGAACAGACTCCTTTGGGCGGCCACCTGGATTATATGTTATTCCACCGGGATGGCAAGCGGATCGAAACTTTCCCGTTGTTTCGGAAAACCTGTATTGCTATGAAGGAAAACGGCGAATTTATCTTTTTTAATTTCCGGCTGGGCGGCGGAAAAGCCACTGTGAATGGCGTGGAACTTTCCTGGACAAAAGAAGCGGTGGATACCGAAGCACTCGCCCCGGTTCGGGTCTATACCCCCCATCTTTCCCTGGAGGATGAGGCAGGCGAGCGCAGTACCTACCGTCGGCTGGTGGGGGAAGGACGGCTGAATTTGGTGATCCTGCAGGATCAGATCGTTTGTATCCGTCAAGGGGACGTGGTGTTGCCCAGCGTGGGCGCCGTGATCTCTCTGGAAGAAAAGCTTGGCCGGCAACTGTTGCTCCAATGGGGTCTGACTCCCGATCCCGAAGGGTATTGCGATGTAAAGGGGCTGGAATTCAGTTTGCATCTGGATCCTCCTGCCGAGGTGGATCCGGCCGAGTGGAACACAGTCCAATGGTCTTATGGCGGCGGTCTATCTCTGATCCTGAAAGGGGAGGGGTTGGATCAAAAAGAGGATCTGGAGCAATGGTTCCGGGCAGAGGGCTGGACCAGCCCCTTATCCCGCCAGACCCAGGAATCCAACCTCCATTCCATCGTCAAACATCCCCGCACCGCCATTGGCACCACTCGCTCCGGAGAATTGGTCGTTTTGGTTTTTTCCGGCCGGACCCGGCGCTCCGCCGGTGCAGATTATCTGGAAATGTGCGCCATCGCCCGGGAACTGTTCCCGGATATCGATTATCTGATGAACGTGGATGGGGGCGGCTCTGCTGTGTTGGGGCTGGTGCATAACGGCAGCTTTATGGAGCTGAGCCTGCCCTCCACTTCCTCGGGGAGTTGCGTAGGGATGGTGCGTACCATTAAGACCGTCTTTTATATCCCGGCAGAGTAACTTTGTGGTTTTCTTTCCACGGGTGTATTAAAAGGAAAATTCACCCTATTTACCTATGGGGCAAAACTTGTTAGAATTAAAACAATAAAATATTAGGAGGAAGATACTGTGACAAACCGTGAGCGTGCAATGAATATTTTGCATTATCAACCGGTAGATCGCTTGCCGGCTGTACATTTCGGCTATTGGAGAGAATTATTGCTGGAATGGGCGGATCAGGGCTTGATCTCCAAAGATCTGGCAAAGAACTGGACTGATAACAACGAAGCCGATTGGGAACTGAATAAGATTTTGGGCTGGGATTTCAACTGGGCTCCCCAAAAATCCAAGCATAACCACGAGCTGTTCCCTTACTTTGAAAAAAAAGTATTGGAAGTTTTGCCTGATGGCACTAAGCGGATCCAAAACAGATATGGTTGTATCGAACGGCTGAAACCCGGTGCGGGCTCCATCCCCTCTGAGGATGACTATATTTTAAAGGATCGGGAAGCCTTCGAAACGCTTTATAAACCCAAAATGTTATTTACTCCCGAACGGATCGATCTGGATTATTATCGCAACCTGAATAAAACCTGCACCCAGGATGCCCCCATCGGCCTCCACGTGGGCAGTATCATCGGTAAGATCCGAGATATGACCTCTGTAATGGGGATGAGTTACTTAATGTATGACGAAGACGAAGAACTCTTTGCCGATATCGTAGACACCTTAGCAGAATTGCAGTATCAATGCGTTAAAGCAATTTTGGAAACCGGCGCAAAGTTCGATTTCGCTCACTATTGGGAGGATATCTGCTTTAAAAACGGCCCTCTGCTGGCGCCTGATATGTTCGAAGAACTGGCCGCTAAGCATTATAAAAAACGGAATGAACTGCTTCATAGTTATGGTATCGATATCATTTCCTTGGATTGCGATGGCGTTACCGAAAAAATCCAGTCCACCTGGATCGAAAACGGCGTAAACGTGCTGTTCCCCATGGAGATCGGCGTTTGGGGCGATCAGTTTGCCGCCGCCCGGGAACGTTTTGGTAATAAACAGTTGGGCGTGGGCGGTATGGATAAAACCGCATTCCGCAAGGATAAGGCCGCTGTAGATGCGGAATTGGAACGGATGAAACGGATGGCCGCCCTGGGCGGATTCATTCCCTGCCCCGATCATCGGTTGATGCCCGGCTCCAAGTTCGAGTTGGTGCAGTACTATACCGAAGAGATCAAAAAGATCAAGCCGTGAACCAGAATAAGCGATTAAAAAAAGAAGATTTTTTGCGGGACCCGCCCATTTATCAGTACACCACGGTGCTTAAACAAGGGGGAGAACCGGTGCTTTATAGCCACGAAACCCCGGAGATCAGCCTGGTGGTGGAGGGGAGCGGTGTTCATCGGATCCTGGATCAGGAGATCCCGTGTAAAGTTGGCGACCTTTACATCATTAATGCCGACGTGCTCCACGGTTTTGAGGCAGAAGGGGAAGAAGGGCTGAAGGTGCGCCACCTGATGTTTGATCCCCGTGAATGGTTGGATGAAAAGGTGTTGCAGCCGGAGGATCGGCAGTATTGCTACGGGGTCTTTTGCGATAATGCGGCGGTGGCCTATGCTATGCTGACTCCGCGTACCCGCCGTTCCATCGAGGATTTTTATCAATCCATCGCCCGGGAACTGGCGGATCGGCGGTTCGAATGGCGGGAGGCGGTCAAGGCAGAGCTTTCTTTGCTCCTGATCACCGTGGGTCGCTACGTGACCGACGCCATCAAGAACATCCCCGCAGTGCAAAGCCGTGAGTGGGGGCTGGTTCATTCCACCCGCCGGATCATCGAGGAGGAGTTCACCGATCGGGAACTGACCCTGGAATCCATTGCCGCCCGGTTATTTGTCAGCGAATCCCATTTGAGCCGCCTTTTCAAGCGGCTGACCGGCGAAAGTTTTTCCGTCTATCTGCGGGCCCATCGGGTGGGATATGCCTGTAAGCTTCTGCGCAAGACCGATTCCAACGTGGAGGAGATCGTGGCCAGCTGTGGCCTGCGGGATATCCCTTCCTTTTATAAAATCTTTAATGAAGCGGTGGGTCTCACTCCCGCACAATATAGAATACAAAACACAAATAAAGGAGAAGAAATCATGAGCATTATCAACGAAATTTCCGAAAATCTGCAAAAGGGCAAGGCTAAAATCGTAAAAGAACTGGTGCAAAAGGCCCTGGACGAAAGTGTATCTCCCGCCGAGATCCTGGATGGAGGTCTGCTCCACGGGATGAACATCATCGGTGAGAAGTTCAAGAATAACGAAGTATACGTTCCCGAGGTGCTGGTTGCCGCCCGGGCGATGAATATGGGTACTCAGGTGCTGAAGCCCTATCTGCAGGCCGCCGGTGTGGAAGCCAACGGTAAGGTATGTATCGGTACCGTTCAGGGCGATATGCACGATATCGGCAAGAACCTGGTAAAGATGATGATGGAAGGTAAGGGTCTGGAAGTTGTAGACCTGGGTACCGACGTGGCTCCCGAAGCCTTCGTTCAGGCTGCCAAGGAGCAAAATTGTCAGGTGATCTGCTGCTCCGCTCTCTTGACCACCACCATGGACGTTATGGCAGAAGTGGTAAAGGCCGCCGAAGCCGCCGGCATCCGTGATACCGTTAAAATTATGGTTGGCGGCGCCCCCGTCAGCGAAGAATTCGCCAAGAAGATCGGCGCCGATTGCTATACCTCCGATGCTGCTTCCGCAGCCGATGCCGCTGTAGAACTCTGCAAATAATCCATAAATCGATATAGGAGGGCTTTCCTATGAAACTGACCAGCCGTGAACGGATATTACGAACCTACCGCCGCCAGGAGATCGATCGGATCCCCCTGGTGGATATTCCCTGGAAGGGCACCCTGCGCCGATGGTATCGGGAAGGCTTGCCCCAAGGGGTAGAATGGCAGGATCACTTTGGCTATGATCGGGTGGTGCAGCTCCGGCCGGATAATTCTCCCCGTTTTGAAAAGCGGGTGTTGGAGCAAACGGATCGGTATCAGATCATCACCAGCCAATGGGGTCAGACACGGCGGGTCTTCAACGAACTGGATTCCACACCGGAGATTTTGGAAAGCTACTACGATACGCCGGAAAAATGGCAAGAAGCCAAGGCAAAAATGCTGGAATACCACGAGGATCGCATCCCCTGGGATTACCTGAAGGAAAACGCCCCCCTCTGGAAGGCCCGGGGCGATTTCCGCCAGCTGGTGCTTTGGTTCGGCTTCGACGTAGCCCATTCCCATATGATCGGCACCGAGAACGTGTTGATCGGAATGTACGAGGATCCCGACTGGTTCGAGGACGTCGTTGATACCTATCTGACCACCGCTTTGGATCTTTGCCAACGGATCCTGGATGCCGGCTATGAATTCGACGGAATCTTTTGGTACGATGATATGGGCTATAAGGGTACCTCCTTCTTCTCTGCGGAGATGTACCGGGAGCTTCTGCAGCCTTACCATAAAAAGGCGGTGGAGTGGGCCCACGAGCGTGGGCTGGTGGCGGAACTTCATTCCTGCGGCTACATTGAAAAACTGCTGCCGGATATCCTGGAGACCGGTGTGGATCTGCTGAACCCCCTGGAGGTCAAGGCCGGGATGGATCCCGCCCGCCTGAAGAATCTTTACGGGGACAAATTGGCCTTTCGCGGCGGTATCAATGCCCAGCTTTGGGATCAGATGGATCTGGTCAAGGCAGAGATGGAGCGCATCATCCCCGTGATGAAGGAAGGGGGCGGCTATATCTTCGCCTCCGACCATAGCATCCCCAACTCTGTCTCCTTTGCCAATATGACCGAGATCACCGCCCTGGCCAAAAAATTAGGTAAATATTAAGGAATCAATGATTATGAAAAGAGATATGAAAGCCTGGTTGCAGGCATTACCTGCCCAAAAAAGACCTCTGCCTATTTTATCTTTTCCAAGCGTCAGCCTTCTGAACGTATCCGTTCAGGAACTGATCGGGGATAGTGAACTGCAGGCCGAAGGGATGCGGCTGATCGCCGAAAAGACCGGTTCCGCCGCCGCCGTCAGCCTGATGGATCTTTCGGTAGAGGCCGAATGTTTTGGCGCACAGGTGCGTTTCTCCGAAGACGAGGTTCCCACCGTTACCGGCCGCCTGGTCAACGATATGGAGGAAGCCGAGGCGTTAGAGGTGCCCGCCGTGGGTGCCGCTCGCTCCGGTTTATATGTAGAATCTATCCGCAAGGCGGTAGAACGGATCACCGACCGCCCCGTGCTGGCGGGGATCATCGGCCCCTTCTCTTTGGCCGCCCGCCTTCTGGACGTGTCCGAGATCATGATGGATTGCTACGATGAGCCCGAAATGGTGGAGTTGGTGATGGAAAAATGCACCGCCTTTCTGATCGACTATGCAAAGGCTTATAAAGAAGCCGGCGCCAACGGTATTATGATGGCCGAGCCGGTGGCCGGCCTGCTCTCTCCCTCCCTGGAGGAGGAATTCGCCGCTCCCTACGTCAAGAAGATCGTGGATGCGGTGCAGACCGACGATTTCGTGGTCATCTACCATAACTGCGGCGATAACGTCCTGCAGATGACCGAGTCCATCTTCCAAAACGGTGCCGCCGCCTATCACTTCGGCAACGCCATCGATATGGCTGAGATGATGAAGAAAGCCCCTGCCGATAAACTGATTATGGGCAACGTGGATCCCGCCGGAACCCTTCGCTTTGGTACTGAGGAAGATGTAAAGGCAGAAACCTTGTCGGTTCTTGAAAAATGTAGCAATTATCCCAATTTCCTGCTTTCTTCCGGCTGCGATATTCCGCCCCAGACTCCCTGGAACAATCTGGAGGTCTTCTTCAAAACTGCGGAGGAGTATTATGCAGATCGCTGAGCTGCTGAAGGAAAAAGCCCTGGAACTGGGCGCCTATAAAGTGGGCGAGGTCCCGGTGGAGGAGTTGGTGTTGGATACGGTCTTTCGGGATATCTGTGAAAGCAACGGTTGCGGGCTCTATGGCAAGTGCTGGATGTGCCCGCCGGATATCGGCGCCATCGAGGATCTGATGGCGGAACTGAAGACCTACCGTAAAGCGGTGGTATACCAAACGGTGGGGCAGTTGGAGGATAGTTTTGATTTCGAGGGGATGCAGGAGGCCAAGGCCGCCCATAACGTCCTCTCCCGGGGGTTATTGCCCCTGGCACCCGACGCCCTGCATTTGAGTGCAGGCGGTTGCCAGCGGTGCCGTCCCTGCGCCAAGGTCAAGGGCGAGCCCTGCCCCTTCCCCGAGGATGCCATCAGCTCCCTGGAGGCCTACGGCATTCACGTATCCAAATTGGCGGCCTCTGCGGGAATGAAATACCTGAACGGCGAAAATACCGTTACCTATTTCGGAGCTATTTTCTTAAAATGATGAACGTAAAAGTAATTGTCAACGGAACAGAACGCTCGGTGCCCTTGGGCACCGGGCTTTCCCTGCTTTTGGCGGTAGATCGCCCTTGCGGCGGCCACGGCACCTGCGGAAAATGTCGGGTCATCGCCCGGGGCGCCCTTTCTCCCGTGACCGATGGGGAACGGGCACTTTTGAGCCCCGAGGATCTGGAACGGGGCGTTCGGCTGGCCTGCTATGCTACGGTGCAGGGAGAATGTACGGTAGAGGACGAAAAAAAGACCGCCCTGCGGCAGATCGCCGCCGACGGTCAGATGCCCGCTTATCAATTGAACCCCGCCTTCCGCCAATACGGTGCCGCCATCGACATCGGCACCACCACCCTGGCCGCCCGGCTGTATGATGCAGAAGGGACTTTGGTGGCGGAGGCCGCCGCTATGAACCCCCAGGGCACCTTCGGGGCAGACGTGGTTACCCGGATGGAAGCCGCCCTGAAAGGGGAAGGGGAGCGGTTGGCCAACACCATCGCCGCCGCCCTGGACGGCCTTTTAAATGAACTAAAACAAAAAGCGGCAATTTCCGCCATCGATGGACTGGTGCTCACCGGCAACACGGTAATGCTCCATTTGCTGACCAAAACCGATCCCACCCCTCTTTCTCGGGCGCCCTTTAAGGCGGAGCGGCTGTTTGGGGAGGAGGTTGCGGCAGAGGATTTGGGGTTAAAAGAACTGTCTCCCGGTACGGCGGTGTACCTGCCGCCCTGTATCTCGGCTTTTGTAGGGGCGGATACGGTCTGCGCTATGCTTTCCTCCACCTTCTGCGATAAGGCGGAGACCCGCCTGCTGGCAGATATCGGCACCAACGGTGAACTGGCCTTATGGCATCGGGGAACCCTAACCGTTTGCTCCACCGCCGCCGGCCCTGCCTTTGAGGGGGCGGGCATCTCTATGGGGATGCGGGGCGAAAGCGGAGCCATCGATAAGGTTACCTGCCAAAACGGAGAACTGCAGGCTCATATTATTGGAGAAGGCACCCCCAAGGGTATCTGCGGTAGCGGATTGGTGGATGCCATCGCCTGCCTTTTGGAACTGGAAGAACTGGACGAGACCGGTTTCTTAGAGGAGGATGCAGTCATTGCGGCACCCGTGGCGCTTACGGCTAAGGATATCCGAATGGTGCAGTTGGCCAAAAGCGCCATCTGCGCCGGGATCATCGCCCTTTTGACTTCGGCAGAACTAAAGCCCGAGCAGGTGGATCGATTTTATATCGCCGGCGGCTTTGGGGAATATCTGAACCTGATCAGCGCCGCCCGGATCGGTCTGTTCCCGGCGGAATTGACCGGAAAGGTGCGGGTCACCGGTAACGGTGCTTTGAGCGGTGCCGCCCTTCTGCTGTTGGATCGTTCCTGCCGTACCAAGGCAAGGGAACTGGCCCAAAAAGCCACTCACCTTGAACTGGCTAACGACCCTACTTTTGCCGAAGAATATATGAACGGAATGATGTTCTGATTGTAATTTATCGTAAAACCGGGTATCTACCCGGTTTTCTTTTTTTATCCCTTGTATTTTTCGATGAGTTTCATTATAATGGGGATAATAAAACAAGGAGCAAAACAATGGGTTATTTATTTTTATTCATTGCCCTGCTGGCCGGTGCCACCAAGGGCTTTTGCGGTAAAAAGACCAGCGGTTACCTGAACGGCATCAAGGATTCTATGCTGGCCAATATCATCCGGATGTTGCTCTGTATCGTCATCGGGCTGGTGATGATCTTTGTTACCGGCGATCCTGCCGAGCTGGTGCCCACCTGGCCTATGCTGCTGATCGGCGCCCTTTCCGGTATCTCCACCTCGGTGTTCGTGGTCACCTGGCTGATCTCCGTCAAGCGGAGCGCCTATATGATGCTGGACGTCTTTTTGATGCTGGGCACTTTGATTCCCTTGATCTCCGGCAGTATCTTTTTTAACGAATCCATCAAATGGACCCAATGGCTGGGCATTGCTGTTCTGTTTGTGGCGGTGCTGTTGATGTGCTCCTACAATAATTCCATCAAGGAAAAGATCACCCTGCCCGCCTTTCTGATCTTGCTGGCCAGCGGCGTGGCCAACGGCATCACCGATTTTTCTCAAAAACTGTTTGTGAAAACCATGCCGGAAATTTCAGCCTCTGCTTTTAATTTTTATACTTATATTTTTGCGGCGCTCACCCTAATTATCGCCTATTTCCTCTTTAAGACCGATGAGCCCAAACCCACCAAGGAGACCTTCACCGGTATCTTCGGCTACGTTTTGGTGATGGCGATCTGCCTCTTTGCCAATTCCTATTTCAAGACCCTGGCGGCGGATCGGCTGGATGCAGTATTGCTGTATCCCTTGAACCAAGGTGCCGCCTTGATTCTTTCCTCTGCTATGTCCGCCGTATTGTTTAAAGAAAAACTGACCCCCAAGGCCATCGGCGGTATTATGATCGCCTTTGCGGGGCTGATCATTATTAACGTGATTTGAGGTGTACTATGAAATTTTTGAAAGCCGTTACCTTCAGCTACGATGATGCCGTTACCCAGGATATCCGGCTGATCGAGCTTTTGAACAAATACGACCTAAAGTGTACCTTCAACCTGAATTCCGGGCTGTTGGGCAAAAAGGGAATGCTCAGCCGTGAGGGGCTGCGCATCGCCCATTATAAAATTCACCCGGAGGATGTTCGTGCCGTCTACGAAGGCCACGAGATCGCCGCCCACACCCTGACCCATCCCAGCCTACCCAAGCAGGAGGATGCGGAGGTCATCCGCCAGGTGGAGGAGGACCGCCTGCGCCTTTCGGAATTGGCAGGCTACGAGGTGGTGGGGATGGCCTACCCCGGCGGCGGGGTGAATAACGATGACCGGGTAGCAAAGCTGATCAAGGAAAACACCGGCATAAAATACGCCCGCACCATTACCACCACCGGCAATTTTGCGCCCCAATCCAATCTCTACCGCTTTGATCCCAGCGTTTACCACCTGCATTTCGATGCTATGATGGAACTGGGCGAACGCTTTTTGGCAACGGAGGCCAAAACACCCCAAATTTTTTATATTTGGGGTCACGCCTACGAAATGGACTACGCCCCCGATTATTGGATCCGCTTAGAGGAATTTTTCAAACTGATCAGCCATCAGCCGGATGTTTTTTATGGAACCAATAAGGAGGTTCTCTTATGAAATTAGCCACCACCACCGGTGATTTTACCCATTATTTTCCCGATGATCTTCAGCGGGTCAAGGCTCTTTATGAGGCGGGATTCCGCTATATTGACTTGGGGATGTACCAGGGGGACTCCGCTGATTGGGTCTATCTGCAACCCGGTTGGGAACAAAAGATCGACGAACTGAAGGCCTACGCCGGAGAGTTGGGAATGCAATTTGTCCAGGCCCACGCTCCGGGGAGCCGCATCAACCCTATGACCACCGACCCCGCCGATTATGACCTGCTGGTCAAAAGCACCCGCCGCTCTATCGAGATCTGCGGTCGGCTGGGGATCCCTAATATCGTCATCCATACCGGCTGGCGCAAGGACGTGCGCTATTGCAAAGAGGATGAGCCCGCCTATTTTGCCGAAAATAAAAAATTTGTCGATGCCTTGATCCCCACTATGGAGCAGACCGGCGTGAACGTGCTGATTGAAAACAGCTGTCGGGTCAATATGGGGGAGCAGTATTTCTTTATGACCGGTGCAGAGATGAAGGCCTTTTTAAACTACGTGAACCACCCCTTGCTCCACGCCTGCTGGGACGTGGGCCACGCTCTGCTGGAGGGGCACCAGTACCGGGATCTAATGGATCTGGGCGAGGATCTGCGGGCAGTGCATATCCACGATAATCGGGGCAGGCGGGACGATCATATGATGCCCTATATGGGCAAGATCAACCTGGACGAGGTGCTGCAAGGCCTGCGGGATTGCGGCTATCGGGGCTATTTTACCTTTGAATGTGATGGCGCCCTGCTGCCTCCTGACCGCCGGATGCCTTGGGATCAATCTCCCGCCCTGAACGAAACACCCCTCTTTTTGAAGGAAGCCTTCGAAAAACTCCTTTACCAAACCGGGGTCTATATTTTGAAGCAATACAATTGCTATGAGGAATAAATTTTGGCTATATGAAAGAATATGTATGTAAAAATGGCGAAATTGTAAAAGCGATGATTGATCCTAATGATGTAAATCGTCTCATCGTTTTTTATAAAGGTAAGCAGTACACAAGAGATGTTAACGTTATAGGAAAAACTTTGTACGAAAGAAATACTCTTCGTAAAGTGGAGATTGAATCTTTGGTCACGTTGTGCGATGAAGAGACACAGGAGGTTTTAAAGGTTTATATTATCCCGACTGAAGATAAGCGAATATATTCCAGGGCCGGTGGTTCATATTATGGCGCAAAGGTTGAAATATTCGGTGATTCTGAACTTTTAGGGGAGACTATAGGGGAAGATATCGAATGTGTTACTGTGTCAAGCCCACTGGGGAAAGCAATTATAAATAAAATGAGCGGAGATCAAATTTGTTTTGAAACCCCTGATAAACAGGTACAGTATTATCGAATTTTAGATATTTGCTATTAGACTTATTTTACATTCTTAAATGTGAGAATTGGGTTTTCTTTGATTAAAAAAGCCGAGGATTTTTCCTCGGCTTTTTGTTATGATTTTTCGTTTAAGGTATCAAATAATTCCTCAAACAGCAGATCCCGTTTGATCTGATAAACGTAGCAGATCAGATGTCTGCGGTCGTTATAGGCGTATTCTTCGTCGTATTCCGGGATGGGGGCGGGGATCAACTTGCTTTTCATAAACCGCTCCTCTCCGTTCAAGAGCCAGGCTACGGCGGTTACGTCCCAGATCACCTTGGACCAGGGCTTTCCTGCATGGCGGGCATCCAGGGCGCGGATGGTGTTTTCGCAAAGATAATTGCTTAAGGGGTTTTTGTCCTTCAAAAAGTGCAGGAACTCGTATTTGGAAAGGGCGAACCGTTCCACCACCCCGGCGCAGGGCAGCTGTACAAAGGGTACACCACACCCCATCACCACCCGGGCGGCGGCGATGTCCTGCTTCATATTGAATTCCGTGCAGCCTTGGGGAATGTGCAGTCCGTGGCCGCCCAGCCATACCACTACGCAATTTTCCTTGATCTTCGGATTTTTTAAAATGGCGGATGCCACGTTGGTGATGGCGCCGATGGCTACGATATAAAGGGGATTTTCGGGGCTGTATTCTTCGGCAATTTTTGCCATAAAATCCGCCGCCTCCGATTCCGCCGGGGTCTTTTCGTCCTTCAGATAATCCAAAGAGCCCTTGTAAACCAGGTGCTCCAGATCCTGCCGCTCCGCCAGCTTCAGAAGCTTGAGGATCTCCTGATAGCTGCGCTCCATCCCATTGGCCGGGCCGGTGGAATTGGAATTGAAAAAGGGTGCGGCACAGATTCCTTTAACGTTGAACTTTTCCGTTTTGCGGATCATATACCCGATGGCAAACTGATCGTCGATCTCGTTGAAGGCGTCGGTATCTAAAACAATATCCACCGGTCCCTCCGGCGGGGTCAGGTTTTTAAAGTATTGTTCAGTCGTCATCAAAAACTCCCTCCTTTTTAAAAAGTATAAAATACAGCATCTTTTAAAACTATAATGAAATGGTTTGATTTTTATATGAATTGGTTCTATTGCATTTTTTGAACTTTCTGTTATAATCAGTAGAGAAGGGGGGAGGACCGATGCAAAAAACACAAGTTGTTTCTATTTGGCGCAAAAACAGAGAGCGTGGCTTGTATGTGAATTTCCATCAGCACCATTATCACGAATTGGTTTATTACGTATCGGGCGACGGCCATACCCACATCGGGGAACAGGCTTTCGATTTCGGTGACCATACCTTTGCCATCATCCCCTGCGGTCTTTCGCACGATGAAGAACACCGCTCTGCCGGCGAAGTGATCTGCCTGGGTTTTTCTGCCGAGAAAAAATTATCCCCCGTATTTCGCCCGGATCCTTCCGGAGAGATACTACGCATTTTAAAAGAACTCCTGGATGAGGTTCTGAAGCAAAACTACGGCTACCGGGAGATGCTTTCCGTTAAATTGCAGGAATTGTTGCTTCGTTTGGAACGAGCGGATAAAACGGACGGCAGGGAACGGAGTTTTGAATATATCATCAATTTCCTTCGGGAAAACTATCACGAACGGATCCGGCTTTCCGATTGCGCCGCCCAAATGAACTTGAGCTACGATTATTTTCAGCATAAGTTCAAGCGTATTACCGGCGTTTCACCCCGTCAATTTTTGTTGGAATGCCGGTTGAACGCCGCCCGGACGCTGTTGCTTTCCAATCAATGGAACTGCACCGAGATCGCCTTTCGGTGTGGCTTTTCCACCTCGGCCCAGTTTTCTGCCTTGTTTAAGGCTCGTTTCGGGTGCTCCCCGTTGCAATATCAAAAAAATCAAAAAGGATGAGGAACGATGAACGTATTATTTATCGGCAATAGCTATACTTACTATAACGACCTGGATCAGGTCTTTGAACAACTGTGCCGGGCCAACGGCCGGGAGGTTTCTGCTTATCGGGTCACCAAGGGCGGGCGCAAGCTGATCGCCAATACCGATCCCCGGGATCCCATCACCCAAGAATTGATCCAAGCCCTGGCAGAGCGGCATTATGACGTCTGCTTTATTCAGGAGCAAAGCGTTTTGCCCGCCTCCGATTACGATACCTTCCGGCAGGGGTTGGAGCAGGTGCGCCAAATGATCGGTGATCGGGCAGACCGCCTGTATCTCTATGCCACCTGGGGCAGAAAGGCGGGGCATAAGGTGTTGGAAGAACGTAACTGGACCACCCGCACCATGGCCGAGGCTTTATATGAAGGTTATACCCGTGCCGCCCGTGAGATCGGTGCCACCGTCTCCCCGGTGGGTAAAAGCTTCCTTTGGGTCACCGAGCATTGCCCGGATATGGAGCTTTACGACCCCGATAAGACCCACCCCTCCTACCTGGGTACCTGCCTGGCGGCTCTGACCCATTATTACACCCTCTTCGGCGAATATCCCGAGCAAGTTCCCATGGAACTGACCGCCGAACAACGCTCCGCCTTCCGCAAGGCGGTCACCTGCTGAAAAAAGGAGAAGCGATGTACGTGCACTATAAAACGACTCCCGGTGCAGGAACCCTTTTCGTGGATCATCAGAAAAATCAACGGAGCGGGCATTTAAGCCACGGATTGGTGGAATATAAGCCGGGGTGTATTTTGTCCTTTTATTCCAATTGCTCCGGCACAAGAAATAACGGCCATAACGGCTTTGGCTGGCTGGAATATAAAAGATCCCGAGATGGCGGAAAAACCTGGAATGATGCAAGGGTATTTCCTTATTCCTATGATGCCTTTATCAATCAGCCCTTTACGGTCAGTTGCGAAAAGGCGGTGTCCACAAGAGAAAACGAGATCATCGCTCTTTGCACACGGTGCACCAACCCCAACGGCTGGGAGCCGTACCTGGAACCCACCGTGGTGATCAGTCACGATGGGGGAGAAAGCTGGGGAGAACCCACGCAACTTTGTGAAAAATGCGGCAGAATATATGATGCAATGGTTGTGGACGGCGTGATTTACGTGCTGTTTCACGCCGCTCCCGATTGGATCGGCCAAAGCCCGGAGCATCAGTTTTATATTTATCAAAGCACAGACGGCGGACGCAACTTTTCCCTGCGAGGTTCGCTTCCGATCGATCCCGTCAACCGGGCCTACGGGAATATGACCCTCCGGGAGGATGGTGCCCTGATCTGCTACGTTTATAACAAAGAGGATGAATACCATCTGGATTATTGCATCAGCCCGGATATGGGGCTGAACTGGGCAGAAACCGGCACAAGCTTTTGCGCAAAACGGATCCGTAATCCCCAGGTCGCAAGGGTAAAGGGTGGCTATTTATTGCACGGCCGGTCGGGCTGTGAGAGCGATGAACTGCCCTTTTATCTGGTGCTTTATACCAGCCACGACGGAATAAACTGGGATGAAGGCAGATACCTTTGCGAGATCCCGGGCAAGGGGGCTTACTATTCCAATAACCTTGTCCTTGAAACAAAAGATGGCGGGCAAAGAGTATTGATACAAAGCTCCGTTCCCTATGATCATAAAAAAGTGAATATTGCCCATTGGTTTATTGAGATAGAATAAACTTATTTGAATACAACAAAAAGGCTTGACCGTTTGGTCAAGCCTTTTGTGTTCATAAGACAACCACTGGCTCTGCCAGTGGATAAAAAGCTTTAGCTATGGACAATAAAAAATCTCCTTGTTATATTATGAGAGAGGTCTGCCAACCGAACAAATAATATAACAAGGAGGTCCTAGACATGAAAGAGA
>JAZQAR010000051.1:0-9630 GCA_045545315.1 Eubacteriales bacterium
CTCTGGTGGAACCCTGACGAGCCCGACCGGTACCCTTCTGTCTCCAGGGCTTCTTGCCGCCGCCGGAAACCTCAGCGCGGGTCAAAGCGCTCTGAGTGCCCTGGCGCTGATTAGCCAGGAAGTTCTTTACTGCCATATGCATAGCAGCTTCGTTAGCAGTTACGCAAAAAATGGAATCTGCAAGGTCCATGGTGGACACCTTAGCGCCACTCATATCGAATACGTCTACGTTAGCCATTCTTCATTTCCCCCTTACTTAACCATTTTTAACGGTGGACTTAACGGTTACTACCGAGCCCTTAGGACCGGGGATAGCACCCTTAACCACCAACAAGTTATTCTCAACGTCGACCTTTACAACGTCGAGGTTCTGAACGGTAACCTTAACGGCACCCATGTGGCCGGGCATCTTCTTACCCTTGAAAATACGGGAGGGAGAAGAGCAGGCGCCCATGGAACCGGCGTGGCGGTGAACAGGACCACCACCGTGAGTCATCGGAGTGCGATGACCGTTGTATCTCTTAATGGTGCCGGCAAAGCCTTTACCCTTAGAGATGCCGGTTACGTCTACGCAGCTGCCGATTTCAAAAGCGTCTGCGGTCACAACGTCACCAACGTTATAGGATTCAGCATCTTCCAGACGGAATTCCTTCAAAACCTTCTTGTAAGCAACACCGGCCTTGTCGAAGTGTCCCTTCATAGGCTTGGTTACTTTCTTCTCAGCCAGATCCATGAAGCCGAGCTGAACGGAAGCGTAGCCGTCGTTTTCAACGGTCTTCTTCTGAACTACGGCGCAGGGGCCTGCCTGAATGACTGTTACCGGAATTACGTTACCAACTTCGTCGAAGAGTTGGGTCATTCCGATTTTCTTACCGATAATACCTTTCTTCATTGTTTTTACCTCCATTTGGTTATTGGTTGATTTGCATCAACATGACCTTCGCGGCGACGCTTACAGCTTGATTTCAAGTTCAACGCCAGCGGGAAGTTCAACGCTTGCCAGTGCCTCAGCAGTCTTTGCTGCGGGCTTCACGATGTCGATCAGACGCTTGTGGGTTCTTCTCTCAAACTGCTCACGGCTATCCTTATACTTATGAACAGCGCGCAGAATGGTAACAACCTCTTTCTTGGTGGGCAGGGGGATCGGACCGGATACAACCGCGCCGGTTCTCTGGGCGGTCTCCAGGATCTTCTGAGCTGCCTGATCCACCAGAGTGGAATCGTAGCCTTTGAGTCTGATTCTGATTTTGTCAGCCATGCTTAATAAGCCTCCTTTTTAATATTTGACTTTTGGTTTTCGGCGACTTTGACGGAAAATTCTTTAACACACACCCGGGTGTTTCACAGGTGGGTTAAATAAAATCGGACATTCTTGTCCGAACAAAGCTCCACTCCCAAAAATCGGCTTACACGGCACGCCGTGCAGTTCCAAGGAACGGCCAACTCTTTGTTTTTCCTGACTTTTTCGACCGATTGCGATCGGTCTGCTCCACGGAAATTCCCCATATCCGCCGGGAAAAATCGGCGCTATGGCCACCTCCCGTTTCGTCGCATTCCATAGTCGTGCCCATATATAATAACACACCCACCCGGGAATTTCAAGTATTTTTTTATTTTTTATTTCAACAAATGTGCCAAAGGCAAGCCCCCGATTTTTGTGCAATTTAACAAGAACCAAAAAGTATTCCTTTACATTCGAAGAGAATGGTGATATAATAAACATTAGTGCAGGAACTGCGCTATATATTATAAGGAAGAAATTTTACAAAACAGGAGGATCCTGATATGAAAGAACCGATTTTAGTCATTATGGCCGCCGGTATGGGCAGCCGCTACGGCGGGTTGAAGCAGATCGACCCCGTTGACCCCCAGGGTCATATTATTATGGACTATTCCATCTACGATGCTATGAAGGCCGGCTTTAAAAAGTTCGTCTTCGTGATCAAGCACGTGATCGAAGAGGATTTTAAAAACGCTATCGGCAATCGCATTGCGGAGCAGGCCGAGGTGCATTACGTGTTCCAGGAGCTGGATAAGATCCCCGAAGGGGTGATCGAGATCCCCGCCGACCGGGTGAAGCCCTGGGGTACCGGCCACGCTATCCTTTGCTGTAAGGACGTGCTGGATGCGCCCTTCGCCGTCATCAATGCCGACGACTTTTACGGTCGCGAAAGCTTCGAGACCTTATACAATTTCCTGACCGGCGACGTGGAGACCGATCCCATGAAGATCTCTATGGTGGGTTATATCCTGGAAAACACCCTGACCGAAAACGGCCACGTGGCCCGGGGCGTATGCCAGGTCAGCGAGGAAGGCTATCTGCAAAAGACCGATGAGCGCACCATGATCCAAAAGATCGACGGCCAGGCTCATTATTCCGAGGACGGCGGCGAGACCTTCGTCCCCGTTTCCAACACCGCACCCGTTTCAATGAATATGTGGGGCTTCCCCCTGGCCTACCTGAAGGCGCTGGAAGAAAAGTTCCCCATCTTCTTAAAGGAGACCGTGGAAAAGAATCCTTTGAAGGGCGAATTCTATCTGCCCGTAGTGGTGGATGAGCTTCTGAAGGAGGAGCGGGCCACCGTTAAGGTGCTGAACTGCGACGCCAAGTGGTTCGGCGTTACCTATAAGGAAGATAAGCCCATGGTAGAGGCCAGCATTCAGGCTTTGAAGGATGCGGGCGTTTACCCCGAAAAACTGTGGGAGGCATAATATGACCGAAGCCATCAACAACGTGATCAACGCCTTTGCCTTTGACGGCGCCGTGACCGAGACAAAGCCCTTCGGCGGCGGCCATATCAACGATACCCTGCTGCTGACCACCAATAAGGGGAGCCAGTATATCCTGCAGCGGATGAACACCAACGTATTCACCAACCCTCAGGGACTGATGGAAAACGTGTTTAAGGTAACCGAATTTCTGAAAAAGCGTATCCTGGAGGAGGGCGGCGATCCCAATCGGGAGACCCTGACCTTTATCCCTACCCGGAACGGCGATCTTTTCTATGAAGGCGAGGAGGGCGCTTACCGCGCCTACCGATTCCAGGGTGACCTGATGGCATTGGATGCCGTGCGGGAGCCTAAGGATTTCTATGCCAGCGCCAAGGCCTTCGGGCGGTTTCAAAAATTACTGGGCAATTACCCCGCCGATACCCTGTTCGAGACCATTCCCCATTTTCACGATACCCCCCAACGGATGCAGCAGCTGAAGGACGCCATTGCCCGCAATGCGGCCGGTCGGCTGGATACCGTAAAGGAAGAGGTAGAATGGGCTTTGGCCCGGGAGGAATCCTGCGCCATTGTGATGCAGCTGCAGGAGGAGGGCGTTCTGCCCCTGCGGGTGACCCATAACGATACCAAGCTGAATAACGTTCTCTTGGATCCCAAGACCGGCGAAGGTGTTTGCGTCATCGACCTGGATACCGTAATGCCCGGTCAGGCCATCTTTGATTTCGGCGATTCCATCCGCTACGGCGCTTCCACCGCCGCCGAGGATGAAAAGGATCTGGATAAGGTACACTTAGATCTGGAGTTGTTTGAAGCCTATACCGAAGGCTTCCTGGAGGGTTGCGACAACGTTTTGACCGATGCGGAAAAAGCCCTGTTGCCCACCGGTGCCTGGATGATGACCTTTGAATGCGGCATCCGCTTCCTGGCTGATTACCTGAACGGCGATACCTACTTTAAGACCGAATATCCCGACCATAACCTGGTGCGGGCCCACACCCAGTTCAAACTGGTGCAGGAGATGGAAGAAAAGCAGGATCAGATGCAGGCCATCGTCGCCAAATTTTAATCCCCCTCCGACCGGTTGGCGAACCGGTCGTGTCCCCCGGGGGACAAAAAATGGAATTTTTCAATCAAATTGCAAAGCCCTGCGAGAGGAAACGATCTCTCGCAGGGCTTATTTATTATGTGTCACGGGGACGGTTCTCTTGACACATTTTTGGCATTACAGCATCAAAAAGGATCGCCGATATTCTCTTGGAGTCATATCAAACAGTTTGCGGAACTGTGCAGAAAAATGGCTTTGATTATGATAGCCGAGTTGTTCTGCGATCTCATTAATAGGAGCAGAAGTCGTCTGCAACAGTTCACCGGCCTTCATCAGCCGATACCGTACCACGTATTCATAGGGGGTATAGCCGGTACCCTGCCGAAATATACGGATCAAATGATTGGGAGAAAGATAAAAACGCTTGCTCAATTCCTCCAACGACAGCTCCTCTGCACAATGGGTTTGCAGATATTGAAGGATTTCATCTACCCGGGGATCCTGATGGCTTTCTTGCTCAAACAAACAGTCATTTACGATTTGATCACAGATTCGGCGAATCTGATCCGAAATTTCTTTTTCCCGCCGGCAGAAGATTTCTTCGTTCTCCAGTAAAGAGCGAAACAACGGCAGATACTCCTCTGGCCGAGGGCAGGTGTGTACCGCAAAGCCATCCTGCCACAGCTTGGCGGTAAAATCCTGAATCTGATCGCCCTCCAGCTTCAGAAAATAAACCTCCCAGATCGGCTCCACTTGATCGCAATCAGTGCCAAACTCCAATGGAGTATGGGCAGGCAACATCACCAAGCTCCCTTTTTTCAGTAAATGCCGTTGGCCGTCCAATCGGATCCAGCCGGCTCCGTATGCCGTAAAAAACAGCGTGACGGTGTCTATTCCCCGTGGATAGTTTCTTTGGTATTGCGCATTACTTTGATGCCAGCATATCTTTTGACAGCAATTCAAATACCGCTTTGCCGTCGGTGTAAATAAATAACTGGTGATTCTTACTAAGCCGTAATCCACTTGTTTTTCAAACATGACATCCTCCAAAAGTATTCAAATATCACCATATATTTTTTAGATATCTCCACATTAAGATTACTTTATTGACGGCTTTTTGTCAACTATTTATAATTAAATCAACATTCAAATAATATGAACTCTGCCGTTTTGATTGCTACCGTGCAACCTTCCGCCGATATAGAAAAGGAGTTTTCTTTATGAAAAAAGTATGGATTCCGAAAATCGCTTTACTGACCATCTGCGCTTTACTGCTCGTTTGCAACCTTTCTGCTTGCAAACGGGAGGAACAGTTTGAATTTGAAGTTTCCGAACCCGATCCGGAAGCGGATCAGCAAAACGAGACGGAGAAGGAAGAGAGCAAGCAAGAAGAAACCAAAGAAGAGAAATCAAAAGAAGAGAAGCCCAAGGAAGAGAAACCAAAAGAAGAGGAACTCAAAGAAGAAAAGAAAGAGGATCCCGAAAAGGAAGCATCTGAAGAAGAAAAGGAAGAAGAACCCAAAAAAGAAGAAACCAAGGAAGAAGCATCCGACAATGAGGAACTCTTTGAAGATGAGGAAACCGATTATTCCGATTATTTGACCGTTGTTTCCTATAATATTCAGTGCGCCACCTATGGTAAGACCTGGGCCGGTGTGGTCGAAAACATCAAGAGTGTCGATGCGGATATCGTTGGCTTGCAGGAATGCGATAACGGAACGGACCGCACACTCCAAAACGGTGAATTTGCTAACCAAGTGGAACAGCTTGCCCACGACTTGGGATATGATCATTGGTATTTCGGTGCGACCCTGACCAATTACCGCGGTGGGGAATACGGACACGGTATTTTAAGCCGTTTTCCCATCAAAGAAAGTGACGTCACCTTCTTCAAAGCACAAAATAATCCTTTTACCGACGGTGAAGAAGAAAAACGAAATATGGAACGCCATATTTTAGATATAGACGGCACCGAAGTGGTTCTTTACAACACCCATCTGAACGGTTCTATGGGATTTATGGATCAGTTCGACGAAGTGATGGCTGCCGCCGAGAAGGATTATGCCGCAAAGAAAACCGTGATCATCACCGGCGACTTCAATATCGGCTATGATCGAATGAAGGGGCACCTGGATCCCAAAAAGTTCACACCCCTTAACGGCAATGATACTTTTATGTTCGGTCTTGCCGGAATCACCTTTATCGATAATATCATCATTTCCAAGGATATCACCGAGTATTACTTGGACGAAAGTACGCAGGTTGGCGTAAAATACTTAGATGGCGAAACCGAAGATAGCGACCACCCCATGATCTATACCCACATCAAATTGCCTGAAAAATCATAATTTCAGCAAGAAATCAAACACTTGTCAAAACAGCCCTGCGAGAGAAAGCGATCTCTCGCAGGGCTTATTTATTGTATGTCACGAGGACGGTTCTCTTGACACCCTCATCTGATCCTTTTTCATTCACCATCCCATAAAATCAACCCCCACAGATCCTTTATCTGCGGGGGTTCGCTATTCGCTTTATTATCTCATTGTATGTCCCCTTGGAAGGGGACACGGCGTGTACGCTTACACGCCGGAGGGGTCGGTCACGGGGCCGTTCTCTTGACACGCTTTTATTATTTTTCCCGGCTCAGATAATTATCCAGTTCGTTAATTTTGGCTTTGCTGATAATTCGGGCACGGACGGTCTCCGGAGTGACGGTTCCGGTTTTCAGCACCTCGGCGGGGATCCGGGCAAAAAGGATCTCCTTGGCGGATTCCGCAAGACCGGTGATCCAGCTTTTATTGATCTTATTATTCCGCTCCCGGTCATAGGCCACGTACATGGTACCCTCGTCATCGAAAACGATCTCGGGATAGGAGACCCGGGGGCGATCCTCCAGGATCAGCCGTTCCTCAAAGTCCTGCCCGTCGGCGGAATAAAGTAGGCGCAAGCCGTTGCGGCTCTTACGATGGATGCTGGGAATCAACCAAGCGCCGCCCTCTGCATCGTTATTGGCGCAAGGCCGCTGGGAGGCCACCTCCAAAAAGAACTCCGGCTCGGTCCAGGTGAGGCCGTCGTCCTCGGAAAACATCCGGTACATCCCGTGATAGGTGGTGCGCATCAATGCGGCGATCCGCCCGTCCTTCATCTGATAGAGGCAGGGCTCGTCGTAATTCCGACCGCCGGGTCTGCCGGTACGTGGCGGGGTCGGTTGCAGGGTCTTGCCTTGATCGTCGGAATAATAAAACTGATAAAAATCCCGGGGACAAGCCAAATAAGTGGGGAAGATCCACCGCCCGCTTTGGGTTACAAGAGGATGGTTACGGATCACGGCGTTAAACAGACAACGGGGCTCCCCGAACACCAAAGTTTCCGCATCGGGATCTTCGCAAACAGCGCACCAGGTCTGCCCCTGTGCCTCCAGAGCGTGATATTCAGAATCGTTTTCCATATCGATCTCTTGGGTATAATCGGGCATCGCCAAGCCCGCTTTATAAGGCACTTGCGTCCAAAAGAACCATAAGGCGCCCTTTGGATCGATCCACATTTCAATTTCAGAGGTGCGCACCCGCTCCGCCGGAATACTCTCAATGGCCAGCACCGGCTCCGACCAGTTTTCACCCCGATCATCGCTATAGACCAGCAAACAGCAGTTCCGGGGATCCGGCTCATAGATCCCGCCGCTCATAAAGCCCACCAGCAAGCGGCCGCCCTTGGTGCAGGCAATGGAGGGTGCCCCCTGCCAGGCCCGCTTTTCCTCGGCATATTTTTCAGCCGGTGTCACGTTAATGTTCGATCCAAAAGCTTTGATTTTCATTTTATCATTCTCCTTCACAATAAATCTTCCGTAAATTCAGCAAATTTTCCTCTGCCAACCGACGGATAAAATCAAAATCCGCTCCGGCGGTGATCATATCAACCCCCAGTGATTTCCAATGGCGCAATCCCTCAACCCCAATATCAAAGGTGGCAAGTCCCACGCTCTTTTGGGCTCGATGAACCCGCTCTACGACGTCTTCCACCACCTCGGTAACAACCGGGGCGTTCACGTCGCCAAATACACCGTAGGAGCCTGAAAGGTCGCAGGGCCCCAAAATATATCCGTCAATATAGGGATTCTTTAAAATCTCGTCCAATTCCTCCACAGCACCCTTGTGCTCGATCTGAATAAAGCGACAAAGGCTCTCCTCATCCTTTTGAATATAATCCGCCGAATGGCTCCCGCCGTAATTATACCCGATGGCATTCAGCGGCCCAAAGCCCCGTTCTCCTTTGGGCGGGTAAAGGGTGGAAGCAATCTGTCGGTTCGCCTGTTCCGCAGAGCGGATCATCGGAAAGATGATGCCGTCCACCCCCATTTCCAACACCTTTTTGGTGTAGGTCAAGTCATCCTGGGGCACCCGCACGATCACAGCAGTGCCACCTGCGTGAACCGCAATGATTTGCGCCAATAACTGTTCCAAAGTGATGTTACTGTGCTCCAAATCGATCCAAACGTAATCATACCCCGTCAATCCGGCGATCCGTGCCGAGGCAATATCCCCCATTCCCAGGTACATCCCCACAACGGGCAGGCCCTTTCGGATTTTTTCTTTCAGCATAAAAACACCTCACTTTTCTTTATTTTACGAAGAATCAATCGGTTTGTAAAGGAACCTTTGTGTCCTATAACGGCAAAAATGTGTTGCAAAAAAGCCGACTATATTTTAAAATAAAGGAAAGGAGATGATCCCTATGGAACCGATCCCAAACGCCGTGATGCTGGGCCAAAGCTTTTGCCCGGACATCCGTCTGTATTATTTTTGCCGCCATCAACCACCCTACCATACCGTCACCCGTGTAAGGCGCAATCACCATTTTATCTTTTTTGTTCTGAAAGGAAAGGGCACCTTTGAAACCCCGGAGGGGGTATTCCCCTTGAAGGCGGGGGATATTTTTTGCCTGTACCCCAGCGAGCAGATCGTGTGGCAACCGGATCCCGAGGATCCCTGGGATCGGTTTTGTGTGGAACTGATCGGCCGGGACGTACCGACCACCTTGAACCGGCTGGGCTTTGCCCCCACCGAACCGGTTTTCCGCCCTCGGGAGCCCCAAAAGACCGCCGCCAAGGCGGAGCAGATCTGGCAGACGATGTATAACGAAAAGGAGCGCCCCCTTCTGTTGCAGGAACAACTTTTTTACCTCTTGCACTATCTGGAAGCTCTGCGCCAAGGCGACGAACACCCCGACGAAATCCAGCGGGCCAAAAGCTACATCCGACTCCATTATCGGGAGCCCATCACCGTCAGCGGCCTGGCAGAGATGCTCTCCCTTTCCCGCTCCCACTTTTCCAAGGCCTTCCATCGAAAAACAGGGCAGACCGTGCAGGATTACCTGATCCAATGCCGGCTGACCGCCGCCAAACAACTGTTGCGGGAAAGCGACCTTTCTATGGAGGAGATCGCCCTGTTCTGTGGCTTCCGCACCGCCCCCGCCTTTTCTAAAACCTTCCGTGCCCACGAGGGGGTCTCCCCTGCCTATTATCGCAAGAAGTAAAAAAGACCACGCTCTTAGCATTGTGTCCCAAGGGACACAATGCAACGATATAAATGGCTAAGGGGAGTTTCCTTATGTTGCTAACGCAACTCGATATGTGCTACGCACTCGATATGCCCTGCGGGGCGTGGAGGGATTTATATCATATCGAATTTACCGAAAGGTAAATATATCGATTTTTCGTCAGAAAAAATATCGCATTGCGAAGCAATATATGGACAAAAAACTGCCCGAATGAGAATGCTCATTCGGGAAGTTTTTTAGCGTTATAAGCAAATTCTGCTTTTTATAAAGCATTGTCCTTAAGAAAACGGCCCCTTCGG
>JAZQAR010000052.1:0-16013 GCA_045545315.1 Eubacteriales bacterium
GGGATTTTTTCTCAATTTGGGCGAAAGCAGGCTGCCGCCTGGTGAGAACAAATTGGGGAAAAAGTGCCGAAATATGCCCCTTTGGGGCGGGTTCGGGTTATTTGCTCTACCCTAACCAAATCGAAGATTTGGAGTGTCACTTATCCCCTTTAGGCAGGGGGCGCTTATGGGGAACATACATTTTTCTTTTTTCTGCGGTCGGTGCCTTTTTTGACAGTCTGACAAGCAGTATCCGAAGATGCTGCTTGCTTCTTATTTGGGTTCGCCGCACCAGCGGATGACGTTTTCTGCGTAGATCTTTTTCAAGACCTCTTCAGGCAAAGAAAGGCCTTGGATCAAAAGATCTTCGATCTGCTTTTCGCCGGTTCCTTCCAGAAGGTGGGTAATGACCTTAACCTTTTTACGGTTATAAGCCAAAGCTTCGCCAACCAGTTCAGATATTGCATCGGTACCGTAGATCAAGCGATCCTGATATTTGATCAAAAACGCCCGGGATTTTTCCGGAGTGGCAGAAAGATCACTATAGATCGGCAGAGCCGGTGTCATATCCAGCATCATTCCGGGATATTGATCCAAAAGCTCCGCCGCAAAATCCAGCCGATCGGCCATAAAGCCCATATGGGCAAAGGCGACCTTTAATTTAGGATAGCGTGAAAGGATATTTTTAATCATCTCGAAGCCGCTTTCAAAGGTGACGTAGGTTTCATCATAGACCCATCCTCGCTCGATCATCCGAGGAGTGGCACGGGTGATATCCCAACCGAATTCCGGATCACCGATATGGACCAGCACAGGGAACTGCTTTTCCTCCGCAAAAGCATAGAGACCGTCGAAGCGGGGATCATCGGCGCCGTAGCCGTAGCGTTTGATCATACTGGGCTTACCTTCAATCAATTTGATCCCATCAAAACCCTGTTTATAATAAAGCCTGGCCTGTTCCCCAAAAGAAAGGGGCATATTATGATCGATGCCGGCAAAGGCATAACTGCCGGGCAAAAGTGCTCTCAATTCCAGCGCTTCTTGGTTGGATTCCGGCTTATCCGCATCATTGGAACTGGGAATCAAAGACATTACCCCGATGCCATCATAGCCGTTTTCTTCCATCATCCCCTTGAAATACTTTGCCATTTCTTCAACGGGGATCCGCTCGTGAATATGAACGTGAAAATCAATCTTTTTCATCACAATACCTCGGCCATATCCAGCACCAGACGTTCGGTCTTTTCCCAACCCAGGCAGGGATCGGTGATGGATTTACCGTAAACACACTCTTCGGCCTTTTGGGCACCGTCTTCAATATAGCTTTCGATCATCAGGCCCTTCACCAATTTACGAACATCATCGTTTTGGCGGCAACTATGCAGTACGTCCTTGGCGATCCGCACCTGTTCCAGATATTTTTTGCCGGAGTTGGCGTGGTTGGTATCCACGATGACAGCGGGATTTTGCAGATCGGTTTTGCTATACAGGTTCAAAAGGTTCATCAGGTCTTCGTAGTGGTAGTTGGGCAGGCTTCTGCCGCTGGAATCCACATAGCCCCGCAGAATGGCGTGGGTCAAGGGGTTGCCGTGGCTCACAACTTCCCATCCACGATACAGGAAAGTATGGAAATGTTGACCGGCAGTGATGGAGTTCATCATAATGGAAAGATCACCGCCGGTGGGGTTCTTCATCCCAACGGGGATCGCCAGACCGCTGGCGGTGAGGCGATGCTGTTGGTTTTCAACGGAGCGGGCGCCCACGGCTACGTAAGAAAGAAGATCGGAAAGGTAGCGATGATTTTCGGGATAGAGCATTTCATCGGCACAGCTGAACTTATAATCAGCCAAAGCCCGCATATGAACGTCACGAATCGCCAAAATGCCCTTGAGCATATCGGGCTTTTCATTGGGATCGGGCTGATGCAACATTCCTTTATATCCGTCACCGGTGGTGCGGGGCTTATTGGTATAGATTCTGGGAATGATCAAAATCTTATCCTTCACCTTATCTTCCAGAAGGCGCAGGCGGCCGATATAATCCAGAACCGATTCCATATTATCGGCGGAGCAAGGGCCAACCACCAGCAAAAACTTATCGCTTTCACCGGTCAGGACTTTTTTAATTTCGGTATCCCGGGCCGCTTTGGTATTGAGCATTTCCTCCGTGGCGGGATATAATTCCTTAATATCTTTAGGAATGGGTAATTTGCGGTTAAACGTCATATTCATAGTGATCTTCTCCTTTACTGGTCGAAGCGCTTACGGCGAACCGTTGAGATCCGCATCATTTCACGCATCAATTCCACGTTTCCGGTTTCCAACGAATCCCGCAGTTCACGGAATTTATCGGCAAACACGTCCATTTGCCGGAGCAGTTCTTCCCTGTTCATCATAAACAGCTCGCTCCACATAGCATCGTTAATTTTGGCGATCCGGGTCAGATCCCGGAAGGAATCGCCGGTGTACTGTTCCAACGCATCGGTATCGTGGCAACACATCAGGGAAACCGCAATACAATGGGTTAGTTGGGATAAAAAGCCGATCATTTCATCGTGCTCCGCCGGGCTCAGGCGGGACACCGAGCGGAACCCCAGCTCCCAACCAAGTTCTTCACAAAGGGCAATGGCCTCCGGGGTATT
The DNA here is from genome assembly GCA_045545315.1 of Eubacteriales bacterium. Lineage (GTDB taxonomy): Bacteria > Bacillota > Clostridia > Oscillospirales > QAKW01 > QAKW01. The sequence continues at coordinate 2,621 of JAZQAR010000052.1, forward strand.
TTTTTCGGTGGGAACCACGATATAGTTGGCACCCTCGAACATTTTATCGGTGCTGTTTTCCACCCCGTAGACCTCACGCCCGGCCATGGGATGGGCGGCGATGAATTCGATGTCGGGACGCAATTTATTTTGAACTTCTTGCACAACCCCTTCTTTCACACCGGTTACATCCGTTAAAATAGCCCCGGATTTGAAATATTGCTGGTTAGCATCTATCCATTCTAAAAACACTTTAGGATAAAGCGCAAACACCGTCAGATCCGCCTTTTGGATCATTTCCGGCTCAGGACGGGTGGAGCCGTAATCAATCAAACCATGCTCCAAGGCGTAATCAATGGAAGATTGTTCCAAGGTTATGGCCTCCACGTGGTAGCCCCGTTTTTTGAGCGCCATCGCATAGCTACCGCCCATCAGGCCAAGCCCCACGATCAGGATATTGGTATTCATATTTTTATTCAGCTTCATCTTCGGATACCTCAATTCCTAACTCTTGCAACGTTTTGAAAAAGCCGGGCATACTTTTGGCAACGGCCTCGGCTCCGCAAACGGTTCCGCCAAGGAAGGTGCACAAAACAGACATCGCCATCACAATCCGATGATCGTTATGCCCCATAATGGGTTCGGCGGGCGGGCAAAGAGTACCACCGGGAACGATAATGCGGTTTTCCTCCAAAATCAGGTCAACACCGCATTTTTTCAGTTCTTCTGCCATAGCGGTGCCCCGGTCGCTCTCTTTGATCTTAAGCCGTGCCGTATCGATAAAGGTGGCACCGTTCAATGCGGCGGCCATAGCGAACAGAATGGGTCCCAGGTCCGGGCAATCAGCCAGGGATAAGGTGGGGGTACCCGCTTTTAGATCTGCAAAATAATTCCGATAGACTCGATCGCCCTGCAACGAATCGGCAGAAAGACCGGTCACCCTTACCTGACCGCCCAATATATTCAAGGCCTCCAAAAAGGCGGCGTTGGAATAGTCCCCTTCCACTGCCAATTCACGGGCGACCCCAATCTGACCGCCGGGGATCAAAAGGGTATTCTCCTTTTCCCAGGAAACGGTAAAGCCGAAATCCCCAAGGGCTTTGAGCGTCAGATCAATATAAGAGCGACTCTCGACCTTGCCGCTCAAGTGAATGCGGCTCTCCCCACCCAAGGTGACGAGGGCAAAGATCAGGCCGGTAATAAACTGGCTGCTGATACTACCGTCCACGGTATATTCGCCGCTTTTCAAGCGGCCTTCCACCGATATTTCGTTCCGGGAGCGTTCAAGGAGAAAGCCCATTTCCCGGGAAAGTTCTTCATAGACCGTTTGGGGGCGTTCCATCAGCCGATCGCTCCCTTGCAAGGTTGCTTTTCGACCCGAAAGCAGGCAAAGGGGGATCATAAACCGCAGGGTACTGCCGCTTTCACGGCAATTCAATGGTTCTATGGGCGTTAAAGGCCCTTTGCGCTCCACAATTACAACCGAGCCCGATTGTTCCACAGAAACACCCAGTGCCCGCAAGCAATCAATGGTTGCCAGAATATCCTGGGAATATTCCAAGCCCGAGATCCGGCTTTTCCCCTTTGCTAATGCGGCGGCGATCAGGCATCGGTGCGCCATACTTTTGGAGGGCGGTGCCGATACGGTGCCCCGAGCCTTGCCGGGTTGGATTTTAACCACCATAATGGGCCTCCAGATAATCAATAGCCTCCAGGTAACCGTTGGTGCCGTGGCCGGTAATGGTCAGGACACAGGCGGCACGGATATAGCTGACGGAGCGGAAGGGTTCCCGTTTGGAAACATCGGATATATGCACTTCCACCGTTGGGATCTGCACCGCTTTAACTGCATCCAGCAACGCTACGCTGGTATGGGTATAAGCCCCGGGGTTAATGACGATGCCGTCGAATTTTTGATAGGCACCCTGAATGGCATCCACCAGATCCCCTTCGTGGTTGGATTGGTAGCATTCTACGGCAATTCCCTTTTGATCACAATGGTTTTTGATCTTTTCCAAAAGGGTCAGATAGGTCTCACGCCCGTAGATATCCGGCTCCCGCAGACCCAGCATATTCAGGTTGGGGCCGTTGATGACTAATAACTTCATTTTTTCAATTCCTCTAATACTTTGTTACAGGTGATCACAGCGGTTTCACCGGAAACCACACTAATATCCGCTGTTTGCATATAGCGGGGATACCGCTCCTCGAACCGCTGCTTCAAGAGTTCCCGATTTTGGGACAAGGGTCGGCTGGGGGTGGGCTTGATGGTCTCCAGGGGGCGATTTAAAAAACAAAATCTGCCGTTTAACTTTAAGTTTCGAACATTTTTATCCCGCAGGATCGCTCCACCGCCGGTGGCAATAACGTAGCCGTTTAAAGCTGCCACCTGCTCCCGAATGATCTTACTTTCTAAATCACGGAAGGCGGCTTCTCCTTCCTGCTCAATGATCTCGCCGGGCTTTTTGCCGGCAAATTCCGTGATCAGATCATCGGTATCCAAAAAGGTTTTATTCAGTTTTTGTGCCAGGAGACGGCCGACGGTGGATTTACCGGCGCCGGGCATCCCGGTCAAAACGATATTTTCTTTTTCCAGCATCAATTCCCGATAGACCCGATCGATCTCTGCGGAAGGAATCTTTTCATCCAGGAAGAATTCCACCGCAAACACCGCCTGGGCCACCAGCATATATAAGCCTCCCGCAGCGGGAACGCCCATTTCCAGGGCATCGCTGACCAACTGGGTGCGCAGCGGGTTATAGACCGCATCGATCAAGCCCTCAAGATGTGTAAAGCAATTTAACTTTATAGGAGAATCATCGATATTGGGGTACATTCCACAGGGTGTAGTGTTGATGATCACCCGGGCATCGCTATGATGCCGTATCGCATCTTCGTAGGTGATACCGCTGTTTCCGTTACGGGAGACCACCAAGATCTCGGCGGCGTCCATCTCTTTGCATACGGCCTGAGCGGTACGGGAAGTTCCCCCGCTCCCCAGGATCAGTACCTTTTTCCCCTTTGGATCCACACCGATGAAATTCATTAGTGCCTGCATTCCCAAAAAATCGGTATTATACCCATAGAGCTTACCGTTTTTATTGACGACGGTATTCACGGCACCGATGGCTTTTGCCCGGGGGCTGATCTGATCCAGGTAAGGGATCACGGTCTGCTTATAGGGAATGGTGACGTTAATGGCCGAAAAGGCCTTTTCCTGCATAAAGGCGCCCACCTGATCGGGTGCAAGCTCCTTTAATACATATTGATAATCCGCCAACCGCAGGTGGATCTCCCGGGAGAAGCTATGGCCTAATTTTTCGCCGATACATCCGTAGTTCATTCCGTTTCTCCCAACCAATCAGTCCCAAAGCGGGTGACGAGCGCATCAGCGATCACCAAAGCACAAATGCTATCCACCACAACGGCCGCCCGATGCACGATGCAGGGATCGTGGCGGCCCTCGATCAACAGTTCCGCATTCTCCCCCTTCATAAAGTCCACCGTATCCTGCTTTTGATAGATGGAAGGCGTGGGCTTAACAGCCGTTTGGATCAGGATGGGCATCCCGTTGGAAATGCCGCCGTTGATGCCACCGTTACTGTTTTTGGTCGTTACAGCCTTCCCCTCCTCCATCCGGAAGGGATCGTTAGCCTTGCTCCCCCGTTGGTCTGCCATAGCAAAGCCATCCCCAAAGGCAACACCCTTGACGGCGGGGATACTGAACAGTCCGTGGGAAAGCAAGCTTTCCAAAGTATCGAACCAAGGTTCTCCCACTCCGGCGGGAACACCAAGAATGGCGGTTTCCAGCACACCGCCCACGCTATCGCCCTCTGTGGCGGCTTTTTCGATCTCTGACCGCATTTTAGCGGCAGCTCCGTCACAGAGCACGGGGAAATTACTATTCTTTAAAAGGCCGAAATCTGCCTCATAGCAGTCGAAGGTGCGGTCTTCCACACCGGCGCAACGGTGGATATGAGTGGCGATCTTAATACCTTTTTTCTCCAGAGCAGGCAATAGAATACCCCCTGCGGCCACCAGGCCGGCGGTGATCCGTCCGCTGAAATGACCCCCGCCCCGATAATCCTCGAAGCCGTGGTATTTACAATAGGCGGTATAATCCGCATGACCCGGGCGCGCCATACTGCGGGTGGCGCTATAATCCTTGGAATGCTGTGCCATATTGGGAATACGGATGCAAAGGGGTGTTCCGGTGGTAAAGCCGTTGAACACACCGCTTTCCAAAGTAAATTCGTCGGTTTCCTTCCGGGCGGTGGAAATCTTGCCCGCCGGCCGGCGTTTATCCAATTGGGCGGCAATGGCGGCAGGATCCACGGGGATCCCGGGTGCCAGGCCATCCAACACCACGCCGATGGAAGGGCCGTGGCTTTCGCCGTATAAGGTTAAAGACAGATTGTTACCGAAGGTATTTTTCATCAAAGGACCTCCTCCATCCGTTTTTGTAATTCTTTCAGGGAGAGCGTTTCGAATTCAAAGGTGCCGATTGCGGGAACCGAAACCACGGTGATCTGATCGCCGGAAACCTTTTTATCCATGGCCAGCGCCTTGATCACCCGGTCTTTATCCACGTTAAACTTGACCGGCAAGCCCGCCTTTTCCAAGGCCTTTTGCAGCCGGGTGCGAGCTTCTGTAGAAGCCATCAGCAGCATCCCCAAGGAAACACACTCTCCGTGATAAAGATCGGTGGTTCCATAGACACTTTCGATGGCGTGACCCACCGTATGACCGAAGTTCAATACCTTCCGCAAGCCGGTTTCCTTGGTATCTTCCTCCACCACCCGCTTTTTGATCATCAGGGAACCGGCGATAACTTCCTCCAGGTGTTCTATTGGATCGCAGGACTCCAATTTTTCAAACAACGCTTTATCACAAGTAGCGGCCATTTTGATGGATTCCGCCAGACCGTTGGCGATCTGACGAGCGGGCAAGGTTTTCAGCACGTCCGGATCAATGATCACGGCCTTGGGCTGATAAAAGGCGCCCACAATATTTTTAAACCCTTTAAAGTCTACCGCCACCTTACCGCCGATGGAAGAATCCACCTGAGAAAGTAAGGTCGTGGGGATATTGTAAAAATCAACGCCCCGCATATAGGTAGCTGCCGCAAAACCGGCCATATCACCGGTTACACCGCCCCCTACTGCCACCACACAGTCGCTGCGGGAAAAGCCTTCCTGCACCATTCGTGCCAGGATCTGTTGGTAGGTATCCATATTTTTGGAGCCTTCGCCCTGGGGAAACACCTCAATATAGGATGTTTTGCATTGGGTGGCCAGGGTTTGAGCATATTCTGCGGGAACGCCGCTATCGGTGACGATCAACACACGACGGTTCAGGTTCAGCCATTGATCGGCTTTTTTCAAAGCGCCCCGCTCCAATACGATGTCGTAGCTCTCGGAGCCAAGATTCATCGGAATAATCATTATGATTCTCCTTAAGAATGAAGTTTTTGTTCTTTTTCGAAGGAACCGGCAATCTTAACGTTATTGCAGACCTCTTTTAAGGCCTCCAGCATCTTAGTACCACTTTCGCTGTTGATATTGCCCTCGCCTTCGGCGTAGAAATAATAATCCCAGATCAGTTCCTTGGTGGGACGGCTCTTTAAGGCCGCCAGGTTGAAGCCCGCTTCGCCGATGATATTAATGGCCTTACCCAGGCAACCGGCCTCGTTTTTAACGGTAAAGTAAAGCACGAAGTGGTGATCCTTTTGAGGGTTACGGTTCGGGAACCGGCTAAAGACTGCAAAACGGGTGGTATTGGCGCTGCTGGCGTTGATATTTTTTTCCAGCACCTTCAGACCGTAAAGCTCAGCGGTCTCCAGGCTGGCGATGGCCGCCCATTCCTTATTGCCGTCGTTGGCTACCTTTTGGGCAGCCAGGGCCGTATTGGCGGCTTCGTGGGGAGTATAATCGTGGTCACGGATATAATCGGCGCACTGACCCAAAGCTTGGGGATGGCTGATAACGTCCTTAACGTCCCACACGGTGGCATCCTGCATTCCCAAAAGGTTCTGAACGATCTCCATATCATAGATGCCGTTCATATACAGAGAGCCGAAAAAGCCCAGATCCATCACCTGGGTAACGTCGCCGTTATAGCTGTTTTCGATAGGCAGAACGGCACAATCACATTCACCGCTGACCACCGCATCATAGGCGGCTTTAAAATCCTTAAAGGGCATTACCATCCCATCCGGAAAAATCCTTTTTGCGGCAATTTCCGCAAAAGCACCCGGCACACCACTATAGGCCACCCGCATCCCTTCCATCAGCCGATGCTGATAACTGCGGGAAAGGCTCATATTATACTTTAAAAAACTGACGTAATAGGATTTGAGGGTCTCATCCTGCATATATTGGGCATTGCGGCGGATGACCTCTTCCTCCCGGGCAGTATCCAAAATAGGAAGTCCCCGTTCCTTTTTATGGGCGGCCACCAGTTCCACCGCTTTCATCCGGGCGGCAAAGAGATCGGCCATTTGCTGATCGATCTCATTGATCTGTTTTCTTGCTTCGTCTAATTTACTCATTGTTTTTTCCTTTATATGAATCAAAAAGTTTTTCAAAGGCGGGAATTGCCGCCTTCACCTGTTCCGGGGTTACGCAATAAGCGATCCGCACATAGCCGGGGCATCCGAAATCATCGCTGGGCACGGGTAAAAGTTCAAATTCTTTCGCCTTTTCGCAAAAAGCATTGGCATCCGGCTCCAATGCTTTCATAAAGAGATAGAAAGCGCCGTCCGGGGGGATTACTTCATAGCCAATGCGGGTCAACTCCCGCAAAAGGGTTTCCCGATTTTGTTGATAAACACTGAAATCTGCAGTGGCATCCACACATTCCGCAACGGTGAATTGCAATAAGGCGGGGGCGCAGACAAAGCCAAGGGACCGCCCTGCTCCACAAACGGCGGCAAACACGTCGGAAGCATTCTTCATCTTAGGTGAGACGAAAATATAGCCGATCCGCTCACCGGGTAAGGACACCGCCTTACTGAAGGAATAACAAACCAACGTATTATCGTAGTAATTGGGCAGGAAGGGAACCTCTTCCCCATTCCACGCCAATTTGCGATAAGGTTCGTCAGCGATCAGGTAAAGCACCTTGCCCAGTTCCTGCTCTTTTTCTTTTAAAAGAGCGGAGAGTTTTATGATTTCTTGTGAATCGAAAATGACCCCGGTGGGGTTATTAGGAGAATTCAGGATCACCGCCCGGGTCTTGGAGGTGATGGCAGCTTCAATGGCCTTTAGATCCAGGTGGAAAGCATCATTACAGGGCACGGGCACCAATTTTCCACCGGCGTGGGTTACAAAAACGCTATATTCCGGGAAGAAGGGGACCGGTACGATCACCTCTTCCCCAGATTGCAGAATGGCCGCCAGAGAAATGGTTAACGAAGCGGCGGCACCGCAGGTCATATAAAGCAGTTCCGGCCCGGCTCCGCAATCGAATTCACGGTTTAAGGAATCGGCGATCTTTTGGCGAACCGCCGGATCCCCAGCCGCAGAAGTATAGCCATGCAATAAAACGGGATCTTTCTCTTTCAAAAGACGGATCATGGTTTCATTGATGCTCGACGGCGCAGGAATACTGGGATTGCCGATACTGAAATCAAAAACGTTTTCGGCCCCGATCTCCGCCTTGCGCTTTTTACTATATTCAAATATCTCGCGGATCACCGAGCTTTTTTTGCCCAGCGCCAGCATTCGTTCCGAAAGATCCATACAGCCTCCTGATAAAAATAAAAAAGCCCGCGAATTCAAATCTTGCTTTATTAGCATAACGAATCGCGGGCTTTTTGATTGAACTCACGTCGCAAGCATTAACACTTGCTGAGAGGGGCATTCAAAAAGTCCGTATAGCGGTAATAAAATCGATTCAGTTTAATGGACATTGATTTTACCCCTTTCATTAAATAAAATGTTAAAGTAATTATACAACCATCTTTTCGGTTTGTCAAGGAAAAAATATAGGAAAATGGCGGATTTTTATGAATTTTCCGATATAAATACTTCAACCGCTTATTTGGTAATATCTCTTTTTTAATAATACAAGAATACCCGGGTGATTGTCAAGCACGACCTGCACCACAGAAAAAACTCCCCTGCCGAAGCAGAGGAGTTTTTTAAAAATTACATTTCGGAGAGTTTCTTCAGGTTTTCTCTCTTTTCGGTAGCAGCCTTTTCACCGGCGGAGAACAGAACTTCTGCTCTTTCGGGGTTGGCACGGCTCAGAGCGTTATAACGAACTTCGTTCATAATGAAGTCGCGATATTCCATGGTGGGTTCCTTGGAATCATAGCTCAAGGGGTTCTTGCCGTCTGCGGCCAGATCGGGATTATACCGATACAGCTGCCAATAACCGGACTGAACAGCCTTCTTGGATTCTTCCATAGAGGTGCCCATACCGCCCTTAATACCGTGGTTGATACAGGGAGCATAAGCGATGATGATGGAAGGACCATGATATGCTTCAGCCTCAGCAAAGGCCTTTACGCACTGGTTATAATCGGCACCCATAGATACCTGAGCCACGTAAACGTAGCCATAGGAGCGAGCGATGGCGCCCAGATCCTTCTTCTTGGTTACCTTACCGGCAGCAGCAAACTGAGCGATGGAACCGGAAGGAGTTGCCTTGGAAGCTTGTCCACCGGTGTTGGAGTAAACTTCGGTATCGAATACCAGGATGTTAACATCTTCGTTGGAGGCGATCACGTGATCCAAACCGCCGAAGCCGATATCGTAAGCCCAGCCGTCACCGCCCAGGATCCAAACGGACTTCTTGGCGATATAATCCTTCTGGGCCAGGATGCTGGCAGCAGCAGCCTTACCTTCTTCGCAGCAATCCAGCTTCTCCAGCATAGCGATCAGCTTGTTGGCAGCAGCGGTGTTCAGTTTGGTATCGTTATAGGTAGCCTTCCATTCGTCGATAGCGGCCTTCAGATCCTCGCAAGGAGTCTTTTCATAGAGGGCTTCGATTTCAGCAGTTACCTTATCACGCAGCTGGGTAACACCCAGATACATACCCAAGCCGTGCTCAGCGTTATCCTCGAACAGGGAGTTTGCCCAAGCAGGACCGTGGCCTTCCTTATTAACAGTATAAGGAGTGGAGGGAGAAGAGCCGCCCCAGATGGAGGAGCAACCGGTAGCGTTGGAGATATACATCCGATCGCCGAACAGCTGAGTCATCAGCTTGGCATAGGGAGTTTCGCCGCAGCCTGCGCAAGCGCCGGAGTACTCGAGCAAGGGAGTCTTGAACTGGGAGCCCTTAACGGTCTCTACCTTGAAGACTTCGTTTACTTCGGGCTTCTCGGAAACCTTCTTATAGTTATAATCGAAATATTTCTGCTGACCAACTTCTTCAGCCAGGTTGGTCATAACCAGAGCCTTATTCTTGGCGGGGCAGATAGCAGCACAGCTGCCGCAACCGGTACAATCCAGAACGGATACGCCCATGGTGAAGGTCAGGTGATCCAGACCCTTACCCATCATCTTCTTGGTCTTCATACCTTCGGGAGCGTTAGCAACCTCATCGGCATTCAGAACGAAGGGACGGATAACAGCGTGGGGGCAAACCAGAGAGCACTGGTTACATTCGATACAGTTTTCGGGGATCCACTGGGGAACGTCAACAGCGATACCGCGCTTTTCAAAGGCAGCAGCGCCCTGTTCCATATGGCCGTCAACATAATCTTCGAAAGCGGATACGGGCAGGGTATCACCCTTCTGGGCGTTGATGGGAACCAGGATGTTCTCAACATAAGCCTTCAGATCCTCGCGATCGCAATCAACGGTAACCTTGGTGGCTTCGGCGGTAGCATCCTTCCAGGAAGCGGGGATCTCTACCTTAACGGCGCTGTTGGCACCGGCTTCGATAGCCTTATGGTTCATATCAACGATGTGCTGACCCTTCTTGCTGTAAGAATAGGTAGCGGCATCCTTCATATACTGAATGGCTTCAGCCTCGGGGATCACGCCGGCGATCTTAAAGAAAGCGGACTGCAGAACGGTGTTGATACGACCGCCCAAGCCGATCTCACGACCGATCTTGATACCGTCGATGATATAGAAGTTTACATCGTTATCGGCCAGATATTTCTTAACGTCTGCAGGCAGTTTTTCGTCCAGTTCTTCAACGGACCAGGGGCAGTTCAACAGGAAGGAGCCGCCCTTCTTAACCTCGGATACCATATCGTATTTACCGATATAGGAAGGATTATGGCAGGCTACGAAATCAGCCTTGGAGATGAAATAGGTGGATTTGATGGGGGTATCACCAAACCGCAGATGGGAAATGGTTACACCGCCGGATTTCTTGGAGTCATATGCAAAGTAAGCCTGAGCATATTTATCGGTATGGTCACCGATGATCTTGATGGAGTTCTTGTTTGCACCAACGGTACCGTCGGAACCCAGACCCCAGAACTTACAGGAGATGGTGCCTTCGGGAGCGGTGTGGATATCCACGGTGGGCAGGGACAGGTTGGTTACGTCGTCTACGATACCGATGGTGAAGCTGCTCTTGGATTCAGCAGCTTTCAGGTTCTCGTATACAGCAGCGATACAACCGGGGGTGGTATCCTTGGAGCCCAGACCATAGCGGCCGCCAACGACCTCTACGCCCTTGAACTCGCTTGCAGCCAGAGCGGATACAACGTCCAGATACAGGGGTTCACCCAAAGAGCCGGGCTCCTTGGTACGATCCAGAACGGCGATCTTCTTTACGCTCTTGGGCAGAACGGCCAACAGATGCTTGGTGGACCAGGGACGATACAGACGAACCTTAACCAGACCAACCTTTTCGCCGTGAGCGTTCAGGTAATCGATGGTTTCTTCAGCGGTATCACAAACGGAACCCATAGCAACGATCACATACTCGGCATCTTCAGCACCGTAGTAGTTGAAGGGCTTATAGTCGGTACCGATCTTAGCGTTAACCTTGTTCATATATTCTTCAACCACTTCGGGCAGAGCATCGTAATACTTGTTGCAAGCTTCACGAGCCTGGAAGAATACGTCAGGGTTCTGAGCGGAACCACGCAGAACGGGATGATCGGGATGCAGAGCCTTTGAACGGAATTCGTTTACGGCATCCATATCCAGCATGTCCTTCAGATCTTCGTAATCCCAAACTTCAATCTTCTGCAGCTCATGGGAGGTGCGGAAGCCATCGAAGAAGTGCAGGAAGGGAACCTTACCCTTGATAGCGGACAGGTGAGCAACAGCGCCCAGGTCCATAACTTCCTGTACGTTACCGGCGCAGAGCATAGCAAAGCCGGTCTGGCGGCAAGCCATAACGTCGGAATGATCGCCAAAAATAGACAAAGCATGAGAAGCCAGAGCACGAGCAGAGCAATGGATAACACCGGGCAACTGCTCACCGGCAATCTTGTACATGTTGGGAATCATCAGCAGAAGACCCTGAGAAGCGGTATAGGTGGTGGTCAAAGCACCGGCGGCCAAGGAGCCGTGTACAGTACCGGCGGCACCGGCCTCGGACTGCATCTCAACAACCTTAACCTTCTGGCCGAATACGTTAACGCGACCCTCTGCGGACCACTTATCGGTCATTTCTGCCATTACGGAAGACGGAGTGATGGGATAGATCCCGGCAACGTCGGTGAACGCATAAGAAACGTGTGCAGCGGCGTTGTTACCGTCCATGGTTTTCATTTTTCTAGCCATAGTTTCCTCCTAAAATATAAAAATTATTTTAATCCATCTGTTATTTTAGCACTTATTTTCGGGGATGTAAAGGGAAAAAATAAAGTTTTTTGTGGATTATGCGGAATCAATTTGATTTTTTTGACAAAAGAAGGTATAATTATGCAAAAGATACGAAAGGAGCGCACTGATGGTATCGAGAATCACATCCTTTGGGCTGCTTGGCATTGATGCCTTCCCGGTGACGGTGGAGGTGGATCTGGCCGGCGGTCTGCCCGCCTTTGAGATCGTCGGTCTGCCGGATACGGCGGTCAAGGAATCCAAGGAGCGGGTGCGCAGTGCTTTAAAAAATTCCGGGCATCCCTTCCCTGCCAAGCGTATTACCGTGAATTTAGCGCCGGCAGATATCAAAAAGGCCGGGCCGGTCTATGACCTGGCGATGTATATCGGCTTTCTTTGTTGCGCCGGAACCGTGACCAACGACCTGCGGCGGGTCGGTTTTTTGGGTGAGCTTTCATTATTAGGTGAGATCCGCCCGGTCAAGGGCGTTTTGCCCATGGCCTTGAAGGCCCGGGAGATGGGACTCAAATCCCTGTTTATCCCGGCAGAGAATGCGCCGGAGGTGCGCTTTGTTGATAAGTTAAAGATCTTCCCGGTCTCCACGGTCCAGGAGGTGACCGATCTTTTAAGCAAACCCGCCGAAGCGGTGGCTATGGAATCGGTTCCTTTCACAGAATGGGAATTGCCGGATTACCAGGTGGATTTTGCCGACGTCAAGGGGCAGTTTATTCCTCGCCGTGCTCTGGAAATTGCGGCTGCGGGCGGACATAACGTTTTGATGCAGGGTCCTCCGGGCAGTGGTAAAAGTATGCTGGCCAAGCGAATCCCCACCATTCTGCCGCCCATGACCTTCGAGGAGGCCATGGAGACCACCAAGATCTATTCGGTGGCCGGTCGATTGGAGGGAGATATCCGACGGGAGCGCCCCTTCCGGAGCCCCCACCACACCTCTACCTACGTAGCCCTTTGCGGTGGCGGGCAGAACCTGACCCCGGGCGAGCTTTCCATGGCCCACAACGGGGTGCTGTTTTTGGATGAATTGCCGGAATTTGCCCCCAGTGTGCTGGATTCCATGCGGGCGCCTTTGGAGGATAACGAGATCTCCATTGCCCGGGCGGTGGGGTCTGTGACTTATCCTTGCGACGTGATGCTGATCTGCGCTATGAACCCCTGTAAATGCGGATATTTGGGACATCCTACCCATCCCTGCACCTGCACTCCCAACGAGGTGATCCGATATCGGCACCGGGTCTCCGGTCCCCTTTTGGACAGAATCGATCTACAGGTGGAGGTGCCGGCAGTCTCCTACGAGGAATTGAGCACAAAGGCAGCCGGTGAGCCCTCTGCCGCCATTCGGGAGCGGGTGATCGCCGCCCGCAAACGGCAGTTGGAGCGGTATCGGGACGAAAGCTTTAACAATAATGCAGGACTCTCTTCCCCACTGATCAAAAAGTACTGCCCCATGACCAAGGAGGCAGAGGAACTGCTGCATAACAGTTTTGATAAGCTGGATCTTTCCGCCCGGGGATATTACCGGGTATTGAAGGTAGCCAGAACCATTGCCGACCTGGCGGGCTCCGATATCCTGGAGCTTGGGCATATTGCCGAAGCCCTACGCTTCCGGGGCGATCAAGAAGACGTATAAGAAAAGCGCTTGGAAAAATTTCCAAGCG
>JAZQAR010000053.1:0-9176 GCA_045545315.1 Eubacteriales bacterium
CCCCACTAACCGGGGGCAGACCTCCTCGCCGAACTGTAAGGCCGCCTGATAAGAGGCCATGGCGTGATGCTTGGCGACGCCCCCGAAGCCCACGATGGCATAGCGTAATTCTTTCATTCCTCATCCTCCTGCGGTGCTTCCGCTTTTTGCTGCTTTAAGGATTTTTTGAACGCGATAAAACTCGTTACTAAATGATACAAAACAAAATAAACCAAAATACCGGCCACCGCCTGTACCAGATCCTTTTTCAAGGTCACGGCGCCTTCTGCAAAGGCCTTCAGCCCCTGCTTTTGGATCAAAAACTCGATCACCTTGGCAAGGTAATAACCCGGCACCGGGATCAGCAGAGCAGGTGCGGTGACGATCTCCGGAAATTTTTCTGCCGCCTTTGTTTTCATCAATCCCTTGACCGCCAATACCATCAGCAATTTAATGATCAGAGTGGCGGGTGCCATGGCGGTAAAGCCCTTGGCCAGATCGGCGATCAGGCTCCCCAACCCCACCGAAACAAGGGCGTAGGGGGTGGGCAGCAGCACCGAGATCAGCATAATAATGGGATCCGCCGGGTGGATGGCACCGTTGGCAGTGCGCAGCCCGATAAAGGTGGCCAAAAAGACCAAAACCGTAGGCCAGATCAGCCTATTTACGGAAAATTTTTTCATAAAATTAAAAACTCCTTATTAAATTAATCTTATTTTAGCATAATATACCAAAGAATTCAAGTTCCCGGGGGCTTGAAATTGCGAACGGTGTATGTTATACTATTAAATTGTAAAAATGTGTAAAAAAGGAGCGAAAACCCATGTCCGGACATTCCAAATGGCATAATATTCAAAATAAGAAGGGCAAGACCGATGCCCAGCGCGCCAAGATCTTTACCAAGATGGCCCGCGAAATTATGGTAATTGTAAAGGAAGGGGGCCCGAACCCCGATTCCAACTCCCGCCTGGCGGACGTTATCGCCAAGGCTAAGGCCGCCAACGTGCCCAACGATAACATCGAGCGTGCGATCAAGAAGGCCAGCGGCGCCGGCGATGCCAGCAGCTACGATTCCTTGATCTACGAAGGCTACGGCCCCGGCGGTGTAGCCGTGGTTGTGGTCTGCCTGACCGATAACCGTAACCGTACCGCCGCCAACGTGCGCCACTATTTCGACAAATTCGGCGGCAACCTGGGTGCCACCAACAGCGTGCTGTGGCAGTTCAATAAGTGCGGTATCCTGGTGATCGATAAGGAAGACGTGGACGAAGACGAACTGATGATGGTGGCTCTGGATAGCGGTGCCGACGACTTTAACGCCGAAGGCGATGCTTTCGAGATCACCACCTCTCCCGAAGCCTTCTCCGACGTTCGTGTGGCTTTGGAAAAGGCCGGCTATTCCTTCATCACCGCCGAGGTGACCCGGGTAGCTGATAACGAGGTCTCCCTGACCGATGAAAAGGATCTTTTGAAGATGCAGCTGTTGCTGGATGCTCTGGAGGATGACGACGACGTTCAGGAAGTTGCCCATAACTGGGCTGAATAAGATGAAGGGGCTGATCAGAACTCTGACCGCCGTGACGGTGGCCCTGCTGTTGATGAGCTTTCCCTTTTCTGCCGCCGCCGAAGAGCCGGTCTACGGCCTCTCTGTCAGCGGCTTTGTCCTTGCATTTGACGTTGATACCGATTATTACCTTTGCAAGCCCGCAGATTTCAAGGCCTGCAGTATCGATAGCTTCACCGGCTTTACCGACATTACGGTCTCGGTGGAGCAGTATGGCTCCCATCTGCCCTATACCGCCGTTCCCTACGAGTTAGGGAAGCCTTTGGAACTGGGCAACGGCCGCGCCAAGGTGACGGTGACCGCCACCCTGCCGGACAAGACCACAAGATCCTATCTGATCGCCCTGACCGATCCCAATGCGGCTGACTATTCCTACGCCTGGGTGCGCACCTCCGGCGGTTCGGTGAACCTGCGGGCGGCGGCCTCTATGGATGGAGCGGTTTTGACCAAAATCAAAAACAACAGCCGCGTTTATTACTTAGGAACCGAGGGCGATTGGTGCAAGATCCAATTGCGTAACTCCGCCACCGAGGGCTACGTGCATAAGGATTACCTGCAGGTGGCCTGGGATATCATCGAGATGCCCGAGCGGTATAAAACCGCCGTGGAGGCTCTGCAGGCGGCGCACCCCAACTGGGTGTTCCGGTTTGTGGACGTGCAGATGACCTATGCCGGTGCTTTGGAAAAATACGGCGCTGAGCGGGAGCAGTATATCGATCCCTTGAACTACCTGGCAGAAGATAAGATCTTTGCTATGCTGGATATCGATTCCTACGATCCAACCCTTTGGTCTAATGAAGCCATTGCTGCCGTCTGGGCCAACGAGACCTATATTTCCAAGGCCGATGCCACCGTTTATTTTAATTACGCTTCCGAATCCATCATGATGAACCCGGTTTATATTGCCTGCCGGGCAGCCCTGGAATCGGGCTACGGCGGTTCCAAATTTGCCCGTGGGCTGGTGCCTAATTACGAAGGCTATTATAACTTCTTTGGGATCCAATGTGTGGATGCCAACCCGGAAAAGGGCGCCGCCTATGCCAAGGCCCGCAATTGGAACACCGTGTTCCGCTCCATTGTGGAGGGTGCCAACTGGGTCAAGGATCAATACCTGGATCAAGGTGCCATTACCCCCTATTTCTTCCGCTATGCGGGGCTGCAGAATAAGGTCTATATGACCGATGCCTTAGCCCCCCAGAAGGAAGCAAGTATTCTGAAAAGAGCCTATACCGATCCCAATGCCAAGGCGGAATTTATCATTCCCGTCTATGGCAATATGCCCGGCGAGGGGCAACCGCAGCCGGAAGTCGATCTTTCGGTCTATACGGATCTGAACCCGAAGTCCTGGTATTACGAAGAGGTGGCGGGTGCTATCAAGGCCGGTCTGTTCCAGGGTCAAAGCACCACCTATTTCAACGTAAACGGCAAGATCACCCGGGCAGAATTTGTTACCGCTTTGGCTCGCCTTTGCGGTGCGGACGTCACTCCCTATAAGGCGCCGGAAGCCTTAACGGACGTGAAACCGGGTAAATGGTACTACGAAGAGATCGGCTGGGCATATGCTGTAGGAGTGACTGAGGGACGCTCTCCCACCAGCTTTGCGCCGGAGGATCCCATCACCCGGCAGGAAATGTGTAAAATGCTGGCCGGCACTATGGAGAAGGTGCTGGGCGTCACCTTGAATACCGAGGGCGCCGTTACCTTTGCCGATCAGGCCTCCATTGCTCCCTGGGCAACGGAATGGGTTGCAAAATGCAGCTCCAACGGTCTGTTCAAGGGCGATGACTTCGGGAACTTTAATCCCAAGGAAAACGCCACCCGTGCCCAGGCCGCCATCGTGTTCTACCGTTGCCACAGTAATTTGAAACAGGCAGAGGCGCAAAACGCTTCCGCTACCACGCCGGAGGATTCTCTGGAGAAGCCTGCCGTTCAAGAATAAACCCTTCAGCCGCACAAGTCCGTGCGGCTGAATTTTTGGAGAATATCCTATGATCAATTTGATTTGTCGCTGGTTTATCCGCGATTATAAAAACGTATCCGACCCCGAGGTCCGGGCCCGCTACGGAATGGTGGCAGGGGCGGTTGGAATTTTGACTAACCTGCTGCTGGCGGCCGCAAAAATGCTGATCGGCGTGCTGTTCGGTGCCATTGCCATCGTGGCAGACGGCATCAATAACCTTTCCGACAGCGTTTCCTCGGTCTTGACCCTGGTGGGCTTTCGCCTTTCTGCCCAAAAGGCCGATGCAGATCACCCTTACGGCCACGGGCGGATGGAGTATATCACCACCCTGTTCATCGCTATTATGATGATCTTGGTGGGCTTTAGCCTGGTGCGGGAATCCTTCCCCAAGATCTTCCGCCCGGAGGAGGCCCGCTATTCCTGGCTGGTCTACGGTACCCTGATCCTTTCCATTGCTGTGAAGCTGTGGCAGGGTCTGTTTTACCGCACCATGGGTAAGCGGATCCATAGCGAGACCCTGATGGCCAACTTCCGGGATAGCATCAACGACGTGCTGTCCACCGGTGCGGTGCTGATCTCCATCGGCATCACCCGGCTGATCGGCTATAATACCGACGGCCTGATGGGTACCTTCGTGGCGCTGTTCATTATGTATTCCGGTGCGGTGCTGGTTAAAGAGACCATCCAGCCCCTTTTAGGGGAGGGCGCCGATCCGGAGCTGGCGGCTCGGATCGAAGAGGGAATGATGCGCTACGAAGGCGTGATCGGTGTTCACGACCTGACGGTGCATAACTATGGCCCCGGTCGGATGTTCGCCTCTGCCCACGCCGAGGTGCCCGCCGAGCGGGACGTGCTGGAAAGCCACGACGTCATCGATAATATCGAGCGGGAGCTGAGCCGGGAACTGGGGCTCCATCTGACCATCCACCTGGATCCGGTGGTGACCAACGACCCCGAGCTGGTGGAACTGAAGTACGAGGTGCGGCAGATCCTGAATTCCTTTGGGGAGGAACTCAAGTTCCACGATCTGCGGCTGGTGCGGGGAACCACCCATACCAACGTGCTGTTCGACGTGGTGGTTCCCTTCGGCTTTTCCGTCAAGGACGACGAAATTTTAAAGGGGATTGATGCCGCTTTGAAGGCCAATCACCCGGATTACTTCACCGTGGTGGAAATTGACCGTGAATTTATAAAAAAGCCTTGATTTATCAAGGCTTTTCTTTTATACTTAAAATAGAAAATTATGATTTTCGGAGGTAAAAATCAATGAGCAAAGTATTTAAGGTCGGTATCGTCGGCTGCGGCGGTATCGCAAACGGCAAGCATCTTCCTTCTTTGAAAAAGTTGGTTGAGGATGGAAGAATCGAATTGGTATATTTCTGCGATATTATCATTGAGCGTGCCGAAAAGGCCGCCAAGGAATACGGCGTAGAAGGTGCCAAGGTAACTGCCGACTATAAAGAACTGGTGGCCTGCAAGGAGCTGGACGTGGTTCACGTTTGTACCCCCAACCGTAGCCATTGTGAGATCAGCTGCGCCGCTATGAAGGCCGGTAAGGACGTTATGTGCGAAAAGCCCATGGCCATCAATGCCGCCGAAGCCAAGGAGATGGTGGATACCGCTAAAGAGACCGGCCGCACCCTGACCATCGGTTATCAGAGCCGCTACCGTGCCGATAGCCGCTACGTTAAGGACGAGGCCGAATCCGGCTTCTTCGGGGATATTTATTATGCCAGAGCCTATGCCATCCGCCGTCGGGCCGTTCCCACCTGGGGCGTGTTCCTGAACGAGTTTGAGCAGGGCGGCGGTCCCCTGATCGATATCGGCACCCACTCCCTGGATCTGACCCTCTGGACCATGGATAACTATAAGCCCAAGTACTGCGTTGGTACCACCTATCATAAGCTGAATAAGCAGACCAACACCGGCAATATCTGGGGCGATTGGGATCCCGATAAGTTCAACGTGGAAGACAGCGCCTTCGGCTTTATCGTGATGGAAGACGGTGCTACCATCGTGCTGGAATCCTCCTGGGCCCTGAACACTCACGAAAGCGTGGAAGCCTCCTTCGCCGTATGCGGTACCGAGGGCGGCGCCGATATGCGGGGCGGCCTGAAGCTGAATACCATCCGCCACGGCAAACAGGTGAACATCGAGCCCCAATTGGGCGGCAAGGGCGTTGCCTTCTTTGATGGCAAAAAGGAAAAACCTGCCGAAGTGGAAGCCCGCCAGTTCTACGATGCCCTGGAAAACGGCACCACTCCCTGCGTGACCCCCGAGCAGGCCTACGTGGTATCCCAGATCCTGGAAGGGATCTATATTTCTGCCAAGACCGGCGAACCCTACTATTTTAATAAATAAGGAGAATCAAACCAATGAAATTAGGCGTATTTACGGCTCTGTTCAGAGACCGCTCTTTTGAAGAAACCTGCAAATACTTAAGCGAGCTGGGTGTCCAGACCCTGGAACTGGCCTGCGGTGGCACCACCGGTAAGCATCATACCGACCCCAACACCATTATGGATCATCCCGAAAAAATTCAGGAGATGAAGGATATTATGGCGAAATACGGCCTGGAAGCCGCCGCCGTATCCTGCCACGGCAACCCCGTTCATCCCAATCCGGAAGAAGCCAAAATGTATCACGATGAATTCAAGGGTGCCATCCTCTTTGCCGAGGCCATGGGTGTGGATACCATCATCGGCTTTTCCGGCTGCCCCGGCGATAGCGAAGGCTCCAAGTACCCCAACTGGGTGACTTGCGCCTGGCCCAACGATTTCGGCAAGATTCTGGAATATCAATGGGAGATCGTTATTAACTATTGGAAGGAAATGGCTGAATTCGCCAAAGCCCACGGCATCAAGAAGATCGCCTTCGAGATGCACCCCGGTTTCCTGGTTTATAACCCCAAGACCCTCCTGAAGCTCCGTGAGGCCGTTGGTGATATCATCGGTGCAAACTTCGATCCCAGCCACCTCTTCTGGCAGGGCATCGATCCCGTGGAAGCGATTAAAGAACTGCGTGGTGCTATCTATCATTTCCATGCTAAAGACGTATACCTGGACGAGGCTGAGATCAAAAAGAACGGTGTTCTGGATCCCGGTTCCTTCGGCAACCTGGGCGAACGCCGCTGGTATTTCCGCTCCCTGGGCTACGGCCACGATATGCTCACCTGGAAAAAGATGATGAGCGCTCTGCGCCTGGCCGGCTATGAAGGTGCCGTTTCCATCGAGCACGAGGATGCTCTGATGAGCACCAACGAAGGGTTGGAGAAAGCCATCGACGTTTTGAAAGAGGCTATGATGTTCGATAACATCAACAAAGACGTATTTTGGGCATAAAAAGGCATTGAACGAAAACGCAAACCGAAAGGTTTGCGTTTTCTTTTCCTTAAAACGCCTCTCGTAGTATCTTCATACAACTTCAGGCGTTTTAAGAAAATCACTGCTCTTTTTCTGCCCAAAATAATAGCAACGGCATAAAAAGGATCGTGCAAGAAAATCTTGCACGATCCTTTTATAAGGTTTTTAATTCCTTGACCCATTCCAGGTCTTTAAGTTCCATAGGCTCGCAGCCCAGTTGGATCTGGGGGCGGTGCAGGCCGTGAAAATCGCTTCCGCCGCTCATCAGCAGGTGATTGCTGCGGCAAAACTCCTCTAAATATACCTTTTGCTCCGGGGTAAAGGCAGGGTATCGACATTCAAAGCCGTCTACCCCCAACCGTTCTGCTATCTCCGGCAGATGCCCCCAAACGGCTTCGGTGTAAATGTAGCAATGGGCTAAAAAGGCCTTTCCACCGGCGTTGTGGATGGCAGCCACAACTTGTTTAGGGGTGGGGAACAAGGGGGAATAATCCACGTAAAGGGGGCTTTTGGGGTTATAAAGTTCCTGGCGGTAATAGGGGCCCCAACCGGCTTGATTGGCGGGGTCCAGCCAGAATTTGCGGTTCTCCGGTTCCAAAAGCTGATAATAAACAAACCGCTTGGCGCTGATATCCTTTTGAACGTCGTAGCTTTCCTTGGTGCGGGAAAAATGAACCCCCCGTGCTACGTAAGAATCATAAATCAGATCCAGCTCTGTCATTCGTCCGGAATGATAATGGGCGGTGATGAATTCCTGCAGCTGATCGGTATCGACCCCGTAGCCTAAGATCTCGATGGATTGACCGTCGATAAAGGTGCTCAATTCACTCCCCGGCAGAATTTTGCCGGAAAATTTGTTTCGTATGCATGGATCCTTCAGATCCTTGTACGCTCCGACCCGGCTGTGGTCGGTGATTGAGATTAATTTTAAACCTTTTTTTTCGGCCATTTCCAAAAGCTCCGCCGGGGTCAGGGACCCGTCGGAATAGGTGGAATGCATATGTAGATCGGTCATAAACTACCTCTTGCAACAAAATATTTAAAATATTATAACATTTTAATCTCTTTTTAGTCAAGTCTGTAATCTTTTGGATAGTGCTTGCATTTTTTTGGTGAAAAAGGTAAAATGAAAGAAAAAATCATAATGGAGGAAGCAAAATGTTACATAAGGTTGGAATTATCGGCTGGGGCGGTATGGGTCACTGGCACACCAAATTGATCCGGGAACATATTGACCGCCTGGAAGTAAAGGGCGCCTATGATATTAAACCTGAAAAGAAAACGGATATGCTGGAAAACGGAATTCTGGCCTATGAAACTGCCGATGAATTGTTGCAGGATTCGGAAATCGAATTGGTTCTGCTCACCGTTCCCAATAATTTTCATAAAGACTATGCCATCCGGGCTATGCGCGCCGGAAAGCACGTGCTTTGCGAAAAGCCGGTCATGATGGATTCTGCAGAGCTGGAAGAGGTTTTGGCGGTCTCCAAAGAAACCGGCAAGATCTTCACCGTACACCAAAACCGTCGCTGGGATCGGGACTATCTGATCGTTAAGGATCTTTATGAAAAAAAGACCATCGGCAAGCCCTTCTACATCGAAAGCCGTGTGAACGGCGCCCGGGGCATCCCCGGCGATTGGCGCTGCTCTAAAGCAGCCGGTGGTGGGATGATGCTGGATTGGGGCGTTCATTTGATCGACCAGTTGCTGTATATGATCGATAGCCCGGTCACCGAGATCTATGCCCAGGTCTTAAAACTGAAATACGAAGAAGTAGATGATAACTTCAAAATGATGATGCGGTTTGAAAACGGCATCAACGCATTGGTGGAGGTGGGTACCTTCCATTTCATTTCCCAGCCCAGATGGTATGTGAATTGTGATGAAGGAACAGCCTTGATCAAAGATTGGGGCAGCGGTGCCGACGTGGTAAAAGAGACCGATACCGAAATGGATTGGGAGATGAGCATCGTTTATACGGCCGCCGGCCCCACCCGGACCATGGCCGCCCGGCCCAAGGATTCCACCGAGGAATTCCATATTGATATCGCTCCCGAAAAGAGTAACCATATGCTCCATCAGATGCTGGTGGATGCCATCGAGGCCAACGATCCTACTAAGGTAGCAGTTCTGCCCGATGAACTGCGCCGCTCCATGAAGGTGATGGAGGCTGCGTTCAAGTCTTCGGCCGAAGGCATTGTCATCAAAGAAAGAATCTAAACAAAAAGGTGTGCAAAGGGGCCGTTTTCTTAAGGACAATGCTTTATAAAAAGCAGAATTTGCTTATAACGCTAAAAAACTCCCCGAATGA
>JAZQAR010000054.1:0-5645 GCA_045545315.1 Eubacteriales bacterium
ATCCTGTTAATATTGAAAAACACATAACCGCTATAAATAAAAAACTAAAAATCTTTTTCATTTTACTCTTTTATCTCCTTTTACTTGAAATTAAAAAATAGTTTTATATAACATTAATTATGACATACATCTAAATATTTAATAAATATCACACACTAACGTACGTGAAGTCTGTTTCCCGTATGAGCCTGAAATCTGAATTTCAATTGTCATATTCTGATAAGTATATTCATAGTTTTCTCCGCCTGACGCTGACTTATCAACAAGAACTTTATTGTTGTTAAATTCATCGTATGAAGGGGCAATTCCTTTTTCTTCATCTGTCAATAATGCTAAAAGAGAATTGTATTGTTTTTCTAAAGACATACTTGCAACTGAAAAAAATCCGCTTCTGACAAGAATTCTTTTTTCTTGAGCATCTAAAGCCGGATCTGCTCCCCAAAATACACCTATCTTAAAGCCTTGATTTCCAAGGCCTTAGGGATTTTTATTTTTGCTTTTTGGTGCAACTTAGGCTCATTTGCTATCTGTATTTGAAATCTCCAACCGTATCACTGGACGTACTAAAAGCCAATCATTTGCCGGGAACATACCAAATTCTTTGTTAACGCTACCATCATTTCCATGAACTGTACATAATGATAACATATTTGTATTATTGCTTTTGTTTCGTAACCACCAACCATTATTCTTCATATCCGCATATTCACGTTTTGAACTCGAAAAAGATTCCTCAAATGCATAGAGAGTTGCCTCTGTTATTCTATCGGCATCTTTTGAAAAATAACTCATAGCTTCATCAGAGGATAGCAAATAGATTTTATCACTATGTTCCTTTCCGTTTGTGATATTTTTTGTGTCTAAAATAAATTCTTTTTCATCTTCATCAAATGCATTATCAAAAAAATAAGAATTTAGCCAACTGCGAACATATGAATTCTCCCAATCTGTTGAAGAATTATCATATTTGCTGTATTTCAAACAATATTTACTCAATATAACAACTTCTGATTCATTTTTCTTTAAAACAAGCCATTCTACAGGATCCTTTGTCGTCATATTATTATCTTGTTCATAAACACCAAAAGTAACAACATCGCCCTCTTCAGCTTTTCGAATCATATTGATTTTATCTAAAGCAGATTCAATTTGTGGTTGTTCAGAATCATATTGTTCATCATTAAATGTCGTCTCTTCATTTTTAGAATCAACATCTTGCGGTGTTTCTTCTACACCACTACTACAACTAACTGAGCCAAACAACAAAATGACTACAATTAAAACTATACAGACAACTTTTTTCATTTAAACATCCTCCTTAATAAATCATTTTTTTGTAAGGCTTGTCCCAAGCCCTACCACCAAACCGAGCATCCCTATAACCGATCCGATGATTAAACAAATAACAAAAAGCCAAATTTTTGAAGTCCAAAACAGATCACCAAAAAGCATAATCAAATTTCCAGTAATTGACAATTCACAATTCCCTTTTTCCTTCATTGTCATAAAGCCGGATACGCCCAAGAGCAAACTTTCCCATAAAAACAAGAAGAACAAAATAAAGGATCCAGATTGTGCGTGACCGGAATAGTCATCTTCAAAGGCTACCCCAACTAAAAATATTCCCACAATCAGTATGATGATCGCCAAAATACATTCCGCAAGGCCAATATAAAAAACTTTATTGTTTCCCGATTGATTATTCAATTAAACATCCTCCTCAATTAAAAATACCTTCAAAATCTTATCGATTTTTACCCAGTATAACACATACAACGCCTTTTGTCCACTATTTTATTATAATAATTATCCAATAGTCAACCTTTATGGGATAGAATAAAGTTGACTGATATTGGAAGGTAGGGACAAATATAGTGAACTTTGGAGAAAAATTAAAAGTACTCAGAACCGGACAAAAATTATCGCAGCGAGAGCTTGCCGAGCGGCTGGGCGTTGCAAAGTCCGTAATCTCTTATTATGAGTCCGGCGATCGGTACCCCTCTTATGATGTATTGGTTCGCATGGCCCACCTCTTTCATGTTACAACCGATTACCTTCTTGATATAGATAAGGTTCGCTCTGTTGACGTATCAAACCTTTCGGAAGAAGAAATCGATGTGATTATTCAAATGATCAAAGCACTGGAAAAAAATAAAAAATAACGAACACATAAAATAATCCCGATAGAGCTTGATGTACAGCAATCTATCGGGTCTATTTTTCTTTTGGAAACTGCACCTGGTGCAACTTGGGGCTTATTTGGGGAAGAAAGTTAACAGATGTCCTTAAAAGTCATTAAAAGATACTTCAAGATATTTAAGGTCGGCACTAAAGAAAATGAAAAATATTCGATGATAATAAACGATAAAAAAGGCGACTGCTTGCCTTCAAGTCCTGTCGCCCGCACCAAAATAAAAGGTCCCTAAAGCCTTGATTTCCAAGGCCTTAGGGATTTTTATTTTTGCATTTTGGTGCAACTTGGGGCTTATTTGGGGCTTATTTGCTTAAAATAAGCCTATTTTTACTCCTAAAGATACCTTTTTGATAATTTATATAAGATGGGCATACGGAGCAAGTTGTACACACTTTTCCTCCCATGGCTTTAAAATAATGATATTAAACATAAATTATTCCCTTATTATATTTCACATGTAGCTTATCGTTAAGTAGCAAAGTACTTTGTCATTTGGTAAAGAAAATTACCTAAAATTATTTGACCAAAAGTTTCATATCATCAAGATATTCGGGGGCGCAACAACAGTATAAAGATTTTTATAGCATCAAATAGCAAAAAATTCAATATGCTGAAATACATCCTGAAAAGTCAGGTATTGTGCGGTGTTTCAATATTCCACATCTACTCTGAAACTGCGTGTCATATTCTGAAATAATCCAAATATGCTTTGAATGTATCCTGCGCCGAAAGACACGTATCGGTAAGGTAGCCTTTTTCCTGATTCCATTCTTTCAGTCCGCGGTAATAGAACATTTTAATTTTATCTTCGATGATAAACGGAACAATATCGTGTTTTAAGCATTCTTTAAACATAATGAGTCTGCCGACACGACCGTTACCGTCTTGGAAGGGGTGGATGCGCTCAAACTGCACGTGGAACTCTATGATATCGTCAAGAGTTACCTTCTCTTTGCTGTTATAACGGCCGAGGAGTTTTTTCATTTCAGCTGACACATTTTCGGGGAGAGTTGTTTCCATACCGCCGACTTCGTTAGGCAACTTTTTATAATCGCCAACGGTAAACCAGTCTTTTTTAGAATCACTTGTACCGGTCTTCAGAATAAAGTGCAAGCGTTTTATAAACTTTTCGCTCAGCTGCGATTTTGCACTTTCAATAATTTCGTCGATACAGCGGAAGTGGGTAGCTGTTTCGATAATATCGTCAACACACACGCCTTCTTCAGTTAAGCCGATGGTATTAGTTTCAAAGATATAACGTGTCTGATCATGGGTAAGGCGACTACCTTCGATATGATTGGAGTTGTAGGTCAGTTCGATCTGTATTTTATGATAAATTCCGCCGTGGGTCTGACTGCGCTTTTCCTCTTTTAAAATATCAAGCAAAGTCTGCGGAGCCGGTTTGCTTTTATTGCTCCTTTCGGGCTTCTCAGCGTTTTCCGGGATGTTCCATGTCTTGCCTGTAAGGAAAGCGCCGGGGACACGACCTGCGGCACAATAATTACGAACGCTACGCTCGGATGTATTCCAAAGTAAAGCAACCTCTTTAACGGATAAATATTTCATATACAGACCTCCAAATTTACTGTTAATAGTATATCACAATATCGGCAAAATGTCAATTAGTTAAAAGTTGTGTTTATCTGTATTTTTGCCGATAACGGCATTTTTATACAAAACGAAACCGACCAGCATATTGTGTCCTCCTTCACGTTTTGTTCATTATAACATAAAATTCTTTTTACGAAAACTCCTTGCGAATATCTTTAAAATGGGATATAATAACAATAATCTATTTTTCAAAAGGAGAAGTTTGAATTGAAAAAATTCTACACCCAACCTATGGACGAGGTCCTGAAGGGCCTTGACACCAGCCCGGAAGGTCTTTCCACCGAAGAGGCGACTGCCCGGCTGGAAAAATACGGCCCCAACAAGCTGAAGGAGGGCGAAAAGCCCACCATTTTCCAGCGGTTCCTGACTCAATTGAAGGATCCCATGCTGATCATCCTGATGATCGCCGCCGTGGTATCCGCCGGTACCACCGTGTTGGACTTTATGCAGCTGCCCCAGCCCCGTGATCTGGGTCACCTGACCGAAGGTCTCGTGGAGGTGGGCATTATCCTGGTGGTCGTTCTGCTGAATGCGATCCTGGGCGTGATCCAGGAGAGTAAGGCGGAGGCCGCCATCGAAGCGTTGCAGACTATGACCGCCGCCACCTGTAAGGTGATCCGCAACGGCAAACAGACGGTACTCCATTCCGACGAGCTGGTTCCCGGCGACGTGGTGGTACTGGAGGCAGGTGACGCCGTGCCCGCAGACGGCCGGATCATTGAATGCGCCAGCCTGAAGATCGAAGAAGCCGCTTTGACAGGGGAATCGGTGCCCGTGAACAAGCTGATCGATGCACTGAATCTGACCGCCGGTCAGGACGAGGTTCCCCTGGGCGACCGCAAAAATATGTGTTACATGGGCTCCACCGTGGTTTATGGGCGGGGCAAGGTGGTCATCACCGAGACCGGTATGGATACCGAGATGGGTAAGATCGCCGGCGCTCTGGCCGCTGCAGAGGACGAAGAAACCCCCCTGCAGAAGAAGCTGGATAACCTGGGTAAGACCCTGAGCTTTTTGGTGCTGGGTATCTGTGTGTTCATCTTCCTCTTTAATCTGCTGATGAAGCAGGAATACTCCCTGAACGGGATCCTGAGCACCTTTATGGTGGCCGTATCCCTGGCCGTTGCCGCCATCCCCGAAGGCCTGGCCACCGTGGTTACCGTGGTGCTTTCCATCGGTGTGACCAAGATGAGCAAGCGCAACGCCGTGATCCGTCGACTGACCGCCGTAGAGACCCTGGGCTGTACCCAGGTCATCTGCTCCGATAAGACCGGCACCCTGACCCAAAACAAGATGACCGTTGTGGATCATCTGGGCGAAGACAAGCTGGTGGCAACCGCCATGGCCCTTTGCTCCGATGCCAACCTGAACAGTGAAAATCAGGCCGAAGGCGAGCCCACCGAATGCGCTTTGGTGAACTTTGCCTATACCCTGGGTCTGCATAAGGCCGACCTGGAAAAGGCCACCCCCCGTGTGGACGAGGCTCCCTTTGATTCCGGCCGTAAGATGATGTCCACCGTTCACGATCTGGGCGGCAAGTTCGTTCAGTACACCAAGGGCGGTCCGGACGTGGTTCTGGCACGTTGTGCATACTATTATGAAAAGGGCGAAGTTCTGCCCATGACCGACGAAAAGCGGGCAGAGATCATGGCCGCCAACAAGGCCATGGCCGATAAGGCCCTGCGGGTGCTGGCCGCCGCCAAGCGGGATTGGGACGAAAAGCCCACCGACAACACCCCCGAATTTTTGGAGCAGGAGCTGATCTTCCTGGGCCTGACCGGTATGATCGACCCGGTTCGTCCCGAGGTGAAATCCGCAATTGAAGAATGCCGCTCTGCCG
>JAZQAR010000055.1:0-3441 GCA_045545315.1 Eubacteriales bacterium
CCAGGATGACCGAGACTTTTTTGCCGGCTTTTACCAGCTCCTTCGCCAAAAGATACAGGGGCGGAACGCCAACACCGCCGCCCACTAAAAGGGGGCGATCCCCTGCCGGGCTCAGGTCATAGCCGTTGCCCAGGCCGGTGAGCACATCCAATTCGCCGTCCTGCATCCGGCTCATTTGCTCGGTGCCCTTCCCAACCACCTTATAGATGATCGTGACAGTTTTTTCATCCCGATCGCAAACCGAAATGGGGCGGCGCAGATAAAGGCCCTCCAGCTTAATATTGATAAACTGACCCGGGCAGGTAATGGCAGAGGTATCCCCTGCCAAGACCATCCGGTATACGTTCCCGGTCAAAGGAACATTTTCGATAATTTTAAATAAACTTTGCTTCATTGTTATTTATCCTTACGCATCGATGGTGGAGATGGTCAATGTGGTCTCATCCAGCACGTCCAGCAATACCCGAACGGTATCCATATTGGTGAAGATGGTTACGTTATTCTCAGTAGCCAGCTGACGGATCTTAGCACCGTCGTTGACTTCGTTGCTGCCGATATCACGGGTGTTCAGCACGTAAGCAATATGGCCCTGGCGCAGAGCATCGGGAACCTCGTCACTGCCCTCGCTGATCTTTTTGAGTACGTGGGTGCGGATGCCGTTCTTCTTCAGAAATTCAGCGGTACCGGCGGTGGCTTCAATATTAAAGCCCAGGTTATAGAAACGACGGATCAGAGGCAAGGCCTCTTCCTTATCCTTATCGGCAATGGTAGCAAAGACGGTGCCGTAATTTTGCAGATGCATACCGGAGGCCTGCAAAGCCTTATACAAGGCTCGGTTCAGTTTATCATCGTATCCGATGGCCTCACCGGTAGACTTCATCTCGGGAGAAAGATAAGCATCCAGACCCCGAATTTTATTGAAGGAGAAAACGGGAACCTTAACGTACCAACGTTTTTTCTCATCGGGATAAATATCGAAGATACCCTGCTCCTTCAGGCTCTTGCCCAAAATCACCTCGGTGGCGATATCGGCCAGGCTATAGCCGGTGGCCTTGGAGAGGAAGGGAACGGTTCTGGAAGAACGGGGGTTCACTTCGATGATATAAACGTCTTCCTTCTCATCCACGATGAACTGGATGTTATAAAGACCGATAATGCCGATACCCAGACCCAGCCGTTTGGCATACTGCAGAATGGTACCCTTCACCTTATCGGAGATGCTGAAGGTGGGATATACGCTGATAGAGTCGCCGGAGTGTACGCCGGTGCGCTCAACCAGTTCCATAATACCGGGCACGAATACGTCCCGACCGTCACAGATGGCATCGACCTCCACCTCTTTACCCTGGATATATTTATCCACCAGTACGGGCTTTTCTTCGTCGATCTCAACGGCGGTCTTCAGGTAATGGCGCAGTTGCTCTTCGTTGGCTACGATCTGCATGGCACGGCCGCCCAATACAAAACTGGGGCGAACCAATACGGGATAGCCGATCTCGGCAGCGGCAGCAATGCCGTCTTCGATCTTGGTAACGGCTCTGCCCTTGGGTTGAGGAATATTCAGCTCCTGCAGGATCTTTTCAAAGCTATCCCGGTTTTCCGCCCGCTCAATGGCATCACAATCGGTACCGATGATCTTAACGCCCCGCTTCATCAGGGGCTCCGCCAGGTTGATGGCGGTTTGTCCACCCAAGGAAGCGATCACCCCTTCCGGCTTTTCAAATTCGATGATATTCATCACGTCTTCGGGGGTAAGGGGCTCGAAATACAGCTTATCGGCGGTGGTATAGTCGGTAGATACGGTCTCGGGGTTATTATTGATAATAATTGCCTCGTAGCCGGAATTCTTAATGGTGGTCACAGCGTGAACGGTGGAATAGTCGAATTCCACACCCTGGCCGATACGGATGGGGCCGGCGCCCAGCACCACAATCTTTTTCTTATCCCCCAGACGGGAGGCATTCTCGCCGGTATAGGAGGAGTAGAAATACGGAATATAGGCATTGGTATGGCAGGTATCCACCATCCGATAGATCGGGAACAGGTTATGCTCCTTACGGAAGTTATAAACCTCGATCTCCTTCATATTCCAAAGTTTGGAAATGAATTCGTCGCCGAAGCCCATCTTCTTGGCGGCCTTCAGCACTTCCAGGTCGCCCACGTTGGCAGCCAACTTATTTTCCATAGCCACGATCCGTTCCACAGCCTCCAGGAAGAAAGCGGTGATCTTGGTGATCTCGTGGATCTCTGCCACGGAGACACCGTTACGGAGCAGTTCGGCGATACAGAAAATATTGTCGTCCTTGAATTCCTTCAAGTATTCCTTCATCTCGGCAATATCCATATTCTTGAATTTGGCCATACTGAAGTGGCAAACGCCGGTCTCCAGGGAGCGAACGGACTTCAGGAAGCATTCTTCCAGATTGGAGCCGATGCCCATGATCTCACCGGTAGCCTTCATCTGGGTGCCCAGCGTATTGGTAGCGGTAACGAACTTATCAAAGGGGAACCGGGGCAGCTTGGCGATCACGTAGTCCAGCCGGGGCTCAAAGGCGGCGGTGGTGTTGGCGATGGCGATCTCCTCCAGGCTCATACCGACGGCGATCTTGGCGGTCACCTTAGCGATGGGATAGCCGCTGGCCTTGGAGGCCAAAGCGGAGGAACGGGAAACCCGGGGGTTCACTTCGATCAGATAATATTCACTGCTGTTGGGGTTCAGGGCAAACTGAACGTTACAGCCACCTTCGATCTTCAGCTCGCTGATCAGCTTGATGGCGCTATCGTTCAGCATCTTCAGGTCGTGATCGTTCAGGGTCATAATGGGAGCAACCACGATGGAGTCGCCGGTATGCACACCAACGGGGTCCACGTTTTCCATACCGCAGATGGTGATGGCGTGGCCGGTGGAATCCCGCATAACCTCGAATTCGATCTCCTTATAGCCCTTTACGCTCTTTTCGATCAGCACCTGATGCACGGGAGAAAGCTTAAAGGCGTTCAAGCCGATCTCGATCAATTCTTCTTCGTTATTAGCAAAACCGCCGCCGGTACCGCCCAGGGTAAAGGCAGGGCGCAGAACAACGGGATAGCCGATCTTGGCAGCAGCCTTTTTCGCCTCTTCGATGCCATAGGTGATCTCGGAGGGGATGGTGGGCTCACCGATGGACTGGCACAGTTCTTTAAAGAGTTCACGATCCTCTGCCCGCTCGATGCTTTCGCTGCTGGTACCCAGAAGCTGAACACCGCACTCCTTCAGTACGCCTTTTTTCTCCAGCTGCATAGCCAGGTTCAAACCGGTTTGTCCGCCGATACCGGGAACGATGGCATCGGGACGCTCGTAGCGCAGGATCTTGGCGATATATTCCAAAGTGAGGGGCTCCATATATACCTTATCGGCAATGGAGGTATCGGTCATAATCGTTGCAGGGTTAGAGTTACAGA
>JAZQAR010000056.1:0-10933 GCA_045545315.1 Eubacteriales bacterium
CCGCCGCCACCGCCGCAAGGGGTGCGACCCAGCGGTTCCGCCGCCGTTTTCCGGCGCCTTCGATCAGATCGTCCCGCAGATCGGTGATGGCGTCAAATAGCCGTTCCCGCTTCATAGGACGACCCCCTCCCGTTCCAGCGCCTCCTTTAAGGATTGGCGTAATCTCATCATTTTTTGCGCCAGGGTGTTGGGCAATAAGCGGTGCTCCTTGGCTAAGGTTTGCAACGGCTCGCAAAACCAATACCGGCGGATAAACAGAGTGCGATCCTCCCGGTTCAGGCTGTCCAGCCATTGGCCGATGACCTCGGCCAACTCCTTGCGTTCCCAATGGGCCTCCGGGCTTTCGCCGCCGGGGATGCATTCCTCTAACTCCGAAAGCAGAAGCTCAATGCCGTTGTACCGCTTTTGCGCCCGATTTTTGCGGAACCGATCGATGGAGAGATTCCGCACGATCCGCCCCAAAAAGGCACGGAAGGAGTGGGGCAGGGTAGGGGGAATTTTATTCCATACAACGTAATAACTGTCGTTAACGCATTCCTCCGCATCTTCCTTCAGGCTTAAAATATTCATGGCTAAATTCATACAAAATCCGCCGTAGGCTCGGTGGGTCTCGATAATGGCTGATTCCTTCCGATCCCAATACAGTTGTATTAAGCGTTTATCCTCCACAAATAATCCCTCCTAAACGTTATTTACGACCCCGATAAACAGGGGAATGCCCTTATAGCGAATGGAAAAAACAAAGGGACGGTCTACGATAAAATCTTCGCCGGTTCCCGCACCTGCGCTTTTATATTGCCCGTCATAAAACGTATATCCTGCGGCGATACACCCTTTTTCGTCCACTGTAAAGCGGATATCCTGGGTGAATTTTTGAACACAGCCTTCCTGGTTTTCCTCTAAAAGAGGTGCAAAATTTTCAGCATCATCTTTAAAAATCTTTTGGATTCCCAACCGTTGCAGGGGCTGGATCAGCGAAAGGCTGGAAGCAACGTCAAATTTCGGCAAAACCAGTTTGCGGAAACACATTGTGTCCATATTTCCCCGATAAGTAGGATCGGTAAGATGGCTCAAAAACGCTTGATCCTTCAGCAATTGCTCCGTGTCCGTTCCCTTCTCAGGCAAAAAGATCACCAGTTCCCCGTAACTGGCTTGTTTTGTTAACGCCGAAAAATGCTCTCCTTGAAAAACGTCGTAAACGTCTTGGTTGGTCATATATTCCACCGTTTCCTCGCCGTTCGCGCCGTAAAAAGGGGCGGTAAAATTATGTTCTTCATTAAAAGGGGAGGCCCACTCCGTATGAAGGTAAAAGGCGTTCAAAAAAGCAAAGAAGGTGTTGGAGGTAAAGAAGTTTTCCTCTCCGTCTGTTGCTGACATTCCGCCGGTTTCTTTTTTGATCCAGTTTCGTAACAATTCTTCATAATCTTCGTTGCCCATCGTTCCCTGAAAACTGGAAGCGTAATATTCCGTTGCCAATCGTTTTAACGGGGCTTCTTTATATGAAACGTCGCTGTCTAACCATATGGAATTAGCCATTTGAAATTTCCCGTGCAAAAAATCGCTTTGGGTAACGTCCCATAACTGCTTGGCTTGTTCCTGCATCTGTGCGGCATCGGTAAAGCCGGCGCTTTTTAAAATTTCCGCCTTTGCCTCGTCCCCCGTGATCTCCGTCAACGTTGCCAACGAGAGAAAAAGGCTGGCAGGGGAATATACGCTGTTTTGATCTTCGGTATTGCCCAAAATTTTCGCCAGTGTCTTTTGGGTAAAACGGTTCACCGTTTGCTGAACCTGTTCCTGATCTAATTCTTCATTTGGGTAAAATTTGGGGGTGGCTTCCGCAATGGCATGGGCCACGATCAACGGTCCGCTGTCGGGCAGATCTTCCTTTTGTGGGTGATCTTGCTCATTAGCAGAGGGCGTATCTTCTATGGGCGTGTCTATAATGGACGGATCCGGGATCAGATTCCGCCCGGGCTGTACGATGGCGGTGATGGTCAAAACGATGGTGACCACCGCCGCTACCGGTGCCAGCCAGCGGATATGCCGCTTTTTTAAAGGCTTTAGGGCGCCTTCGATCAGATCGTCCCGTAGATCGGTGATGGCGTCGAATAGTTGTTCTCTTTTCATTCTGAAAACCTCCCTTCACCCTTATAGTCGTAAACGAAACGCCAATATGAGCAAAATCGTCAAAATAATTTTATCATATTTGGTGCTGTAGAGCAACAACGGATATTTTCACCTCCCTTTTCATAAATAATATGGGGTGAATGTATGGATCACAAAAAGTTTATGCAAAACGCATTTTTATTGACCGCCACCGGCCTTTTATTGCGGGCGGCGGGTCTTTTGTTAAGGGTACTGCTGGCCAACGTACTGGGCGAGGCGGGGATGGGGCTTTATTCTTTGATCTTTACCGTCTATAACCTGTTCGTTACCCTGGCCCAATCGGGCATCGCCGTGGCGGTCACCCGGTTGGTGGCGCAATTTTTCGCCCTTTCCCATCCGGGGAAGGCGTTGGGTGCCTTCCGTTCCTGCTTAAAGTGGGCGGTGCTGTTGAGCGGCGGGGCAGGGGGATTGCTTTATTTGGGCAGCCGTCTTTTGGCAGGGCTTTGGATCGGCAACGAAGCCTGTACGTTGGCGTTGCAGGTGCTGGCCTTCTCCTTGCCCTTTATGGCGGTCTCCGGGTGCTTTTCCGGGTATTTTCTGGCACGGCGACGGGTCACTCCCAATTGCCTTTCGCAAATCACCGAGCAGACCATCCGATTGGTGATCTCCGGAGCGGTGCTGCTCTTTTTTCGGGATCAGCCCACCCGGGAGCTTTTGGGGCTCACGGTGCTGGCCAATACCGTCTCCGAGGGGGCGTCCTGCCTCTTTTTGTGGATCGCCTATTGCAGGGATCGCCCCCGTACCCGGGCAGAAAAACCGCCCCGGGGCAGTATCCGTCGGATCGCTCTGCCGGTGGCGGCCTCCCGTTATCTGTCAACTGCCCTTCATTCTACCGAGAATATGCTGATCCCCCTGGCCATCGCCCGTTATTCCGGCAGCTATCAGCAGGGCTTGGCAGAGTTTGGGGCCTTAAAGGGAATGGCCATCCCCTTGCTCTTTTTCCCCGCCTCCTTTTTAACGGCGCTTTCCTCCCTGTTGGTGCCGGAGGTCACCGATACCGCCTCCCGCCGGGATTGGAACGCCACCCGCCGGATCATCGACCGTGCCTTGAATATCACCATCTGTTTATCGGTGATGATCGCCGGGGTGTTTTTTGTCTATGGGCAGGAGTTCGGACAACTGCTCTTTCATAGCGAAACAGCCGGCAAAATGCTTCGGGTGCTGGCCCCCATCACCCCCTTTATGTACCTGGATACCATTGCCGACGGACTTTTAAAGGGGATGGATCTGCAATCCAAGACCCTGCGTAATAATACGGTGGATTCGGTACTGCGGATCCTGATGATCACGGTGCTGGTGCCACTGTGCGGAATGAACGGCTTTTTGGGGGTGATGGTGTTCAGTAATATTTTGGTCTCCTCTTTGAACGTGGGAACCCTGCTACGCTCCTGCCGGATGGATCTGAAGGGCAAGGATCGGATCCTGAAGCCCCTGGCGGCGGCAGGGCTGGCCACCGCTCTGTGGAGTCTTTTGCCTCTGCGGAGCGGTCTGCTCTCCATCATCGCCGGAATTTTTCTGTGGTGCGGCGCCTATCTTTTTCTTTATTGGTTGACACTCCCCGAAAAAAATTTTATAATAAAATTGAAAGGGGAGAAGACCCATGCGTGAACAATTATTGGAATGGCTGGAGGAAGTGCCCATCGTGGCCGCCGCCAAAAGTGACGAAGAGCTGGAGCGTTGCCTGGAAAGTAAAAGCCGGGTGATCTTTTTGCTGTACGGCGATATCTGTACCGTAGCCGGGTTGGTGGAAAAGATCAAGGCGGCCGATAAAGTGGCCATCGTTCATATCGATTTGATCGATGGGCTGGCACCCAAGGACGTCAGTGTGGACTTTTTGGCCAATCAGACCCGAGCCGACGGCATCATCTCCACCAAAAGCTCGCTGATCCGCTATGCCCATCAATTGGGGATGTTCACCATCCAGCGCTATTTTCTGCTGGATTCCCGGGTATTGGAGAATATTTCTAAAAATGCTTCCCCTGCCGATTGCCTGGAGGTTTTACCGGGGGTAATGCCCAAGATCATCCGCCTTTTGGCAGAGACTACCGGCAAGCCCATCATCGCCGGAGGAATGATCCGGGATAAGGAAGACGTGTTGGCCGCCCTCTCTGCGGGTGCGGTGGCCATCTCCTCCACCAACAGTAAAGTTTGGTTTATTGATTAGAAAGGTCGTGAAACCATGAAACTTCATTTTTTAGGTGCTGCCCACGAGGTGACCGGCTCCTGCACCCTGCTGGAGGCCGCCGGTAAAAAGATCCTGATCGATTGCGGAATGGAGCAGGGCGGCGATATTTATGAAAACAGCGACCTGCCCGTTTTACCGGCAGAGATCGATTTTGTTTTTTTGACCCACGCCCATATCGACCATTCGGGCAAATTGCCTATGCTCTCAGCCCAGGGCTTCCGGGGTGCTATTTATGCCACCGGTGCCACCGCTAAACTTTGCGGCATTATGCTGCAGGATTCTGCCCATATCCAGGAGCAGGAGGCCGAATGGCGGAACCGTAAGGCCCAGCGCTCCGGCGTGGCACCGTACGTTCCTTTGTATACGGTGGCAGACGCCATCCAGACCTTAAGTCTGTTCGTGCCCTGCAGCTACCGTCAGCCCATTCAGCCTGCTGAAGGGATCGAACTGCGCTTTTTGGATGCGGGGCATTTGATGGGCTCCGCCAGTATCGAGGTCACCGTCACCGAAAACGGCGAGAAAAAAGTATTGCTGTTCTCCGGCGACCTGGGGAACGTAGGTCGTCCTTTGATCCGGGATCCCGAAAAGCCGGACTATGCCGATGCGGTGGTCATCGAATCCACCTACGGCACCCGCCTCCACGGGGAACGTAAGGACTACGTGGGGCAGCTGACCGAGGTATTGCAGGATACCTTTGACCGGGGCGGCAACGTGGTGATCCCCTCCTTTGCGGTGGGGCGGACCCAGGAATTTCTGTACCTCCTGCGGGAGATCAAGGAGAAAAATCTGGTCAAGGGTCACCCCAATTTCCCGGTGGTGGTGGATAGTCCCCTGGCGGTCGAAGCCACCAAGATCTATTTCAGCGACCTGACCGAATATTACGATGCCGAGATGCTGGCGCTGATCGAACGGGGCATCAACGTGCTGGAATTCCCCGGCCTGCAGGTCTCCGTCACCAGCCAGGATTCTATGGCCATCAATAACGATAAGCGCCCCAAGGTGATCCTTTCCGCCAGCGGAATGTGTGAGGCGGGGCGGATCCGTCACCATTTGAAGCATAACCTTTGGCGGGCCGACAGCACCGTGCTGTTCGTAGGCTACCAGGCAGAGGGCACCATGGGTCGCCAGCTCCAGGACGGCAAGCCGGTGGTCAAGCTCTTTGGCGAATCCATCCAGGTGCACGCCCGCATCGCCACTATGGACGGCATCAGCGGTCACGCCGATCAGCAGATCATGCTGGATTGGTTGGCCAACCTGCAAAATACTCCCCAGGTATTCGTCAACCACGGCAACGATACCGTCTGCGATGAATTTGCCCAGGTCATTACCGACCGGCTGGGTTATCCCGCCCGGGCACCCTACAACGGTGCGATCTACGATCCCATCACCGGGCAATGCCTGGCGGAAGGGAATAGGGAACGGCTGGTCAAGGCCGATGCCAAGACCCGCCGGAGTCAATCGGTCTTTGATCGCCTTATGAACGCCATCAAACGGCTGACCGCCGTGGCAGAAAAATGCAAGGGCTTTTCCAACAAGGATCTGGCAAAATTCGCCGATCAGGTCAATCAACTGGCCGATAAATGGGATCAATGATCCTGCAAGAGGGGCAAGGCCCCTCTTCAGACTGTCAAAAAAGGCACCGACCGCAGAAAAAAAGAAAAATGTATGTTCCCCATAAGCGCCCCTTGCCTAAAGGGGAGAGGGACACGCGTAAGCGTGGCGAGGGGATATTTTAAAGTAAAAAATGCGGCCAAAGCCGCATTTTAATTGAATTTTTTCTGCTTTCCGCCAACCCTCCCTCTCGTAGTACCTTTGTACAACTTCGGGTCGAGTTGACGAAATCGGCACTCTTTTTTGTTCGTCTGTCAGCGTGTCAAAAATAAAAAATAGAGTTTTTTGACACGATGAAGAGGGGCAAGGCCCCTCTTGTTTTATAATTCAAAACTCTCTTATTTGTAGAGTTGTATTGAAAATATCTAAAATGTAGATTTACAATAGAGTTCTTTTGTTGTATGCTTTTAATAAGAGGTGAAAAGAATGAACACCAAACTGAAATATTTTGCCAAAAATCTGCGTCATTACCGCAAGGAGGCCGGCCTGACCCAGGAGGAGCTGGGCACCCGCATTTCCTATAGCGACAAGGCTGTCAGCAAGTGGGAGACCGGGCGGGTCTATCCCCCCACGGAGGCCCTCCTGAAACTTGCCGAGACTCTGAACCTGGATCTGGATGCGCTGTTTGCACCCCGCAGCGTGATCGCCTATTATTTAGGGGTAGACGGCGGCGGTACCAAGACCCATTTTTTGCTGACCGATACGCTGGGGAATACCGTAAACCGCGTGGTATTGGGACCCTGTAATATGGTGAATATGGATAAAGCTTCCCTCCGCAAGGTGCTGACCGAGGGCATCGAGGCTGTTTGCGGTGATCGCCCCCGGGATCAGATCGCCGCCTTCTTCGGGTTGGCAGGCATCACCTTCGCCGCCACCGAGAAGGTGGAGTCTGTTTTTCGAGGGTTGGGCTTCGGTGCCGTAGGCTGGGGCGCCGATGCAGAAAACACCGTCTCCGCCGGTTTAAAGGGGCTGGAAGGACTGATCGCCATTATGGGCACCGGCTCGGTGGTGTTTTCCTCCATGAAGGGGAAGCTAAAGCGCTTTGGTGGCTACGGCCACCTGCTGGGGGACTATGCCAGCGGTTACGAAATTGGCAAGGAGGGGCTGTATGCGGTGTTGAACGATACCAACGGCAGCGGCCCCCATACGGTTCTGCGGGAACTTTTTGAAAAACAGACCGGCTCCGGCATCAACGATCAGCTGATGGGCTTTTATGAAAAGGGCAAGCCCTATATCGCCTCCTTTGCACCCCTGGTTTTTGAGGCGGCGAGGAAGGGGGATCCCATGGCACGACAAATTTTGCAAGAAAACGTCCGCCGTTTTGCCCCCCACCTGCGGGCCGCTCTGGCGCAGTTTGATCAAAAGGAACCCATCCCCTTGGTCTTCAGCGGAAGTATCACCCGTTCCTTTGAGTTGTTAAAACCCTATTTTGAAGAAGAATTAGCCGACTTTTCGGTTCAGATCGGAATTTTGCAGGAGGACCCCGTGCAGGGGGCTGTCCGCCTGGCATCGTTGTTAGGAGAAAAAGAATGAGAACAGAAGAACGTAACCCCAATTCCACTTATATTGATCGTGTTTCCACCGCCGAGATGGTGCAAATTATGCAGGATGCCAACTTAGAGGCTGCCCGGGCGGTGGCAGGCCCCGCCAAGGAGATCGCCGCCGCCATCGAGGCCACCGCCGAACGGATGAAAAAGGGTGGCCGCCTGCTATATATCGGTTGCGGTACCTCCGGGCGGCTGGGGGTACTGGATGCCTCCGAATGCCCGCCCACCTATGGGGTACCCCACGAGCTGGTGGTGGGGGTGATGGCCGGTGGCTACGAGGCCCTTTATCGGGCAGGGGAGAGCGCCGAGGATGATGCCGAAGCCGGCAAGCGGGATCTGGCCGCCCAAAAGATCACTGCTCTGGATACGGTGATGGGCATCTCCGTGGCAGGCAACGCCGCCTACGTGGCCGGCGCTCTGGACTATGCCAACGAGATTGGGGCCTTGACCCTGGGGCTCACCTGTAACCCGGAAAGTAAGGTGGTACAAAAGGCGACCATTGCCATCGTCACCGATACCGGGCCGGAGATCATCACCGGCTCCACCCGGATGAAGGCAGGCAGCGCCCATAAGATGGTATTGAATATGCTCTCTACCGGGGTGATGGTCAAACTGGGTCGGGTCTATGAAAATCATATGATCTACGTTCAACCCACCAATGAAAAATTAAAACGGCGGGTACTGCGCATCACGTCTGACCTGATGAATTGCTCTGCGGAAGAGGCAGAAGAACTGCTGGAACACCACGGCTGGTCCATCCCGGAGGTATTGAAGAACAAATAAATGAAAACAACTCCTTTCATATAATATAAAGAAAGGAGTTGTTTTTTATGGCAGAAGTCTATTTATCCCCCTCGCCCCGTCATTTCAACCTGGGCTACGGAACCTACGGCAGTGAGGAGGCGCGGATGAACCTGATCGCCGACGTGGTGGAGCTGGAGCTGGCCCGCAACGGCCTTTCCACCAATCGGAATAACCCGGCCTACGATCTGCAAACGGTGGTGGCGGATGCCAACGCCAAAAATACCGATATCTACGTGGCTATCCGCTCTCAATCAGGGCTTTCTACTGATCGGGGGGCGGCGGTCTATTATTACCGCCCCGGAACCGATAGCGAACGGCTGGCCCGGGATATATTCACCGCTCTCTCCGCCGTCACCCCCACCGAAGACCGGGGTGTCTTTGAGGGCGCCTCTGCTTACGGGGGCCAAGGATATTATGAACTGCGCCGAACCCGGATGCCGGCGGTGATCGTGGAGGTGGGGTTCCATAGCAACCCCCAGGATGCGGATTTTATCGTCTCCAACGTCTATGAGATCGGGGTGGCCATCGCCAAGGGTATCCTCAATTACTTCGGTCTGCCCTATACCCCCGATACCCCGGAGGAGGAATCTCGCCTTAAAAATGAATACAACGATGTATATTTATGAATAATATTCAATGTCAATTTAATAAAAATTAAAAAATATTTGAATTTTATTGAAAAAACCCCTTGACAAGACGAATATTATGCACTATAATACACTCATCCAATAAAAATTCTCAAGAAAAGAGGAATAAAACAATGAATATGAAAAAGATTTTGTGCCTGGTTCTGGCTATGATGCTGGCAGTGACCTGCCTGGCCGGTTGCGGCGCCAAGAAGAACGACGATCAGTTGGTTATGGCTACCAACGCTGCTTTCCCTCCCTATGAGTATATGGAAGGCGACGAGTTCAAGGGTATCGATATCGATATGGCCAAAGCTCTGGCAGAAAAGCTGGGCAAAGAACTGGTGATCGAAAACGTTGAGTTCGGCTCCATCGTGACCGGCGTTCAGTCCGGCAAGTACGACGTGGGTATCGCCGGTATGACCGTTACCGACGAGCGTAAGGAAAGTGTGAACTTCTCCGATTCCTATGCCACCGGCGTTCAGGTCGTTATCGTGAAGGAAGACGGAAAGATCCAGTCTCTGGAAGATCTGGAAGGCGACGACGTTATGATCGGCGTTCAGCAGGATACCACCGGCCATATCTATGCCGGCGATACCGTTGAAAACGGTGGCTACGGTGAAGACCACGTAACCGCTTACCTGGCAGGTGCCGATGCCGTTAACGCTTTGGTTACCGGCAAGGTAAATGCTGTGATCATCGATAACGAGCCCGCCAAGAGCTTCGTTGCCGCTAACGAAGGCTTGAAGATCCTGCCTGCTGAATGGGTAGTTGAAGACTACGCCATCGCTATCAATAAGGAAGATACTCAGCTGCTGGAAGATATCAACAAGGCCCTGGCCGAAATGAAGGCTGACGGCTCCTTGCAGAAGATCATCGATACCTATATTCCCGCTGAATAAATCAGTGCACGTTAAAACGGGGGCTTCCCATAGCCCCCGTTTTTTGTGCTGGAAAGGATGTTAACGTGAAAAAGCTTTTAGATTGGTTCACGGCCACGGAATTCTATTCGGATTTCCACCTGAACTTTATTGCCAGCGATCGCTGGCAATCCCTCTTGAAGGGTCTGGGCGCCACCCTCAAGATCACCTTTTTCGCCCTGCTGATCGGTCTGGTGATCGGTGTGGTGATCGCAGCCGTGCGCTCGACCTATGATAAAAATAAAGAGACTATGGCCAAAAAGGGCGGTATCGGCTGGGTGCTGATGCGGGTGGCCAACGCCGTTTGTAACCTGTACCTGACCGTGATCCGGGGTACCCCCGTGGTGGTTCAGCTGATGATCTTCTACTTCGTCATCTTTGCCTTTTCCCGGAACGGTATTATGATCGCGATCATTGCCTTCGGCTGTAACTCCGGCGCCTACGTGGCAGAGATCTTCCGTAGCGGTATCGTTTCGGTGGATAACGGCCAGTTCGAGGCCGGTCGGTCTCTGGGCTTCAGCTATCTGCAGACCATGACTCATATTATTATTCCCCAAGCCTTCAAGAACGTATTACCCACCCTTTGTAACGAGTTTATCGTGCTCTTGAAGGAGACCTCCGTCGCCGGTTACGTGGGCGTGGTGGATCTGACCAAGGCGGGCGATATTATCCGTGGCCGAACCTTCTCGGCCTTTATGCCCCTGATCGCCGTGGCGCTGATCTATCTGGTGCTGGTGATCATCCTGACCGCCCTGGTGGGCAAGCTGGAAAGGAGGCTGCAAAAGAGTGAGCGATAACATTATTCAGGTCCGCGGACTTAAAAAACACTATAATAAAGGCATTATCAAGGCGCTGGACGGTGTAAATATCGATATCAAGCGCGGCGAAGTGGTGGTGGTGATCGGTCCCTCCGGCTCCGGTAAGTCCACTTTGCTCCGTAGCCTTAATCTGTTAGAGACCCCCACCGAGGGCGAGATCCTGGTGGATGGGGTGGATATCAATGCCAAAAAGGTCAATATCAACCTGCACCGTCAAAAGATGGGGATGGTGTTCCAGCATTTCAATCTGTTCCCC
>JAZQAR010000057.1:0-12079 GCA_045545315.1 Eubacteriales bacterium
AGGATTGGCGGCTGGTGGCTGATTATCTGGATAAAATCGACCAAAAGGCCGATTTCCTCTACTTAGCCGGCCACAACTCCGTCAAGGAGGAGGACCGCCACGTGAACCCCGCCCTCTCCGACACCTTTGCGGAGATCCCCGCCATCGTGGAGGAATTCCTGCCCACCATCCGGGCCCATCTGGAAACGGAGCATCGCTGTGAATACGTATCCTGGAGCCTTTTGGAATGGCACGGCAAGTTCCTGAAGGGCTACGCCAAGGCCGCCTCTCTCCGGGCCAAGGAGCAAAACGAGGAGGCCCTGGCTGTCTTCGAGGAACTGCAAAAGACCATGGAGCCCCTGGATCTTCTGCGCCACGATTGCTATGACCACTTTGCAGCTATGAATGCCTTGAACAGTATTTTTAAGATTAGAAAATGATGAATAAGCGTTATGACGTGGCCGCCCTGATCTGGCCGGCCTATACCGGGGATGAGCCCCGGAGCCGGATCTTTTGGCCCGAGGGCGACGGCGAATGGCAAACCGTTCGCAATGCGGCGGCCAACGGCAAAAACAAGCCCGCCCATTATCATTGGGATCGCAAGCCCCTTTGGGGTTATCAAAACGAGGCGGATCCAAAGGTGATGGAGCAGCAGATCCAAGCCGCCCACGACCACGGGGTGAACGTTTTTATCTACGATTGGTATTGGTATGATCACCGCCCCTTTTTGGAAAACTGCCTGCGAGACGGTTATCTGAAGGCCCGGAACAACGATCTGGTGAAGTTCTATATCATGTGGAGCAACCATGATGCCAACCACGTTTGGGATATCCGCAATTCCCATTCCATCCCACGGGAGGTCATTTGGAGTGGGAAGGTGGAGTTTGAGGAATATCAGCTCTTGGTGGAGCGCTGGATCGACTATTTCCGCCATCCTTCCTATTATAAGATCCAGGGCAAGCCGGTGTTTATGCTTTATAATATGCGGAACTTCCTGCAAAGCAACGGCGGGCCGGAGGGCGCCAAGAAAGCCCTGGACTATTTCCGCCAAGAGGTGAAAAAGGCCGGGTTCCCGGGCCTGCATCTCCAGGGCGTTGCCCATTTTGAGGATACCTTCCAAGCGGAAAGATACGGCTACCCGGAGCAGGAGCTTTATTCCTATCTGGAATTCGATAGCGTGACCCAATATCAGATGGAATCTCTGACGGATATGGGTCGGGATTATGAAGAGATCATCCAAGCCACCAAGGCGGAATATGATCGGATGGATCGACTGGGCTGGACCTATTTCCCCAACGTATCCGTTGGCTGGGATAATAATCCCCGCTTTTTGAACTATCAACCGCAAGTAGCCTTCGGCAATACGCCGGAAAAGGTGGAAAAGGCCTTCCGCCAGGCTAAGGACTATATCGACACCCATTCTCTGCCCGCCCCCTTGGTGGTGGTGAACAGCTGGAACGAATGGACCGAAACCAGCTATCTTCTGCCCGATAACCTCTATGGCTATGGATATCTGGAAGCATTAAAACGTGTTTTTAAATAACTTATATAAAGGAGAAAAACAAAA
Organism: Eubacteriales bacterium; assembly: GCA_045545315.1. Lineage (GTDB taxonomy): Bacteria > Bacillota > Clostridia > Oscillospirales > QAKW01 > QAKW01. Next base: position 1,547 of record JAZQAR010000057.1, read on the forward strand.
TGGCAAACAGAATTGTATTAAACGGTATTTCTTACCACGGCGCAGGCGCCATCAACGAGATCGGCGGCATCCTGAAGGCCAAGGGCTTTAAAAAAGTCTTTGTCTGCTCCGATAAGGATCTGGTAGAGTTCGGCGTGACCGGCAAGGTGCTGGACGTGCTGAAGGAAGCAGAAATCCCCTACACCCTCTTTTCCGATATCAAGCCCAACCCCACCATCGAAAACGTACAGGACGGTGTGAAGGCTTATAAGGAAAGCGGCGCCGATTGTATGGTGACCGTGGGCGGCGGCTCCTCCATGGATACCGCAAAGGCCATCGGCATCATCATCAACAACCCCGAGTTCGCCGACGTGCGCTCTCTGGAAGGCGTTGCCCCCACCAAGAATAAAACAGTCTTCACCATCGCTGTTCCCACCACCGCCGGTACTGCCGCCGAAGTGACCATCAACTACGTCATCACCGACGTGGAAAAGAACCGGAAATTCGTTTGCGTGGACGTGAACGATATCCCCGATATCGCCATCGTGGATCCCGAGATGATGAACACCATGCCCAAGGGCCTCACCGCCGCCACCGGTATGGATGCTCTGACCCACGCCATCGAAGGCTTCACCACCAAGGCCGCCTGGGAAATGACCGATATGTTCCACCTGAAGGCCATCGAGATCATCGCCAAGAGCCTGCGGGGCGCTGTGGATAACACCGCCGACGGCCGCGAGGGGATGGCTTTGGGTCAGTATATCGCCGGTATGGGCTTCTCTAACGTGGGTCTGGGCATCGTGCATAGTATGGCGCATCCTCTGGGTGCCGTTTACGATACTCCCCACGGCGTGGCCAACGCCATCATCCTGCCTACCGTTATGGAATACAACGCCCCCAACACCGGTGATAAGTATAAGTACATCGCCGCCGCAATGGGTGTGGAAGGCACCGAGGCAATGACCGAGGCTGAATACCGCAAGGCCGCCGTGGATGCGGTTCGGAAGCTCTCCGCCGACGTGGGCATCCCCGCCGACCTGAAGGAGATCGTGAAGGAAGAGGATCTGGACTTCCTCAGCGAATCCGCCTTCGCCGACGCTTGCCGCCCCGGTAACCCCCGCGACACCAGCGTAGAAGAAATCAAAGCTTTGTATAAATCCTTACTGTAAAACCCCCTCCGATGTGTCAGCGGACACATCGTGTTCCCCCTTCCAAGGGGGAACAACCTACAAGTAATTGCAATATGGCATACGGCGCACCGGGAATAAAGGACCTCCCGGTGCGCTGTTTTTATTTGCGGGGAATCCTTGTAGGTGGGGGGTTCATCAGCCACCGGGCTGATGAAATCACACCGAAGGTGTGTATGTAATTGCCCGAAGGGCGTATGGCATCACGCCGAAGGCGTGTATAATAATTGAAACCATTACAAAATGCACAATTGAATTGTGCATTTAAAGAAACGAATTCTCTTTTTACGGGTTAATGACCAATTCAATTGTGCATTTTTGATTTGGCTTGAGAAACGAATGACCAATTCAATTGTGCATCTCAAGGTAAAATCCCAAACGGATTGGTGCCCCCGTAGGGGACGGCGGTTCCCGACGTCCCGCTGAAATACCATTAACCCATCGGGTCGTCCAAATGGCCGACCCCTACAGGGTATTTTTAAATTTTCTACATAATAGATCAGCGCCCCGGGAGGTCATTTCTTCCCGGGGCGCCGCAAGCAAACTTTAAATTACCTTTTGTTTGTTCCCCCTTGAAAGGGGGAACACGACCTATTCGCCAATAGGTCGGAGGGGGTCTTAAAAGGCTTGGATGTCCGAAAGGTCGGCCATGGTATTGTGCTGCTCCGCATCATAGAGCTTCCAGATCACCCGCAAGCCTTCCAGAGCCACACGCCCGCTGGTAATGGGGGTTTTTCCGTTGAGGGCGCAATCCACAAAGTGGTTGATCTCAAACTGGGTCGCTTTAGAGCGCTCCCCTTCCCGCTCCCAAAGGATCTTAACCTCTTGCTTGGGCTTTTCGCCGGGAGCGTGGACGGTGCTTTTGGCATAGAGCAACACCTGACCCTTTCGGTCATCGTATTCCAGTAAACCTTTTTCGGTCTGAATCTGGAAATCGTAGCCCATCCGGGAGCCACGGGCACCCCAGGTGGCACCGTGGTACCCCACCGCCCCATTTTCAAATTTCATTGTAACGGCGGAAGTGCCCTCCTTCAGCAGCCATTCCGTTCCGACCCGAGTACCGATATGCGCCCCGCTGACCGGCTTGCCCAAAAACCAGAGCAAAAGATCGATATAGTGGCAACCGTGGGAAAAGAGTTGGCCGCCGCCGAGGCGGGCGGTTCTGGTCCAATCGCATTCATCCTCTGCCTTGGTCAGCTGCTCTGTCCAGATAGACATCATAATCACCTTGCCGTAATCACCGCTATCCACCAGTTCCTTCAATTTAACGATTCCCGGCCAATGGCGTACCGGATAAGCGCACATCAGGGTTACCCCTTCTTCCTCGCAGACCTCGATCAACCGCAAGCATTCCTCTTCGGTATTGCAAAGGGGCTTTTCCATCAGCACGTGCTTTTTATGGCGTGCAAAGAAGACGCCGCATTCATAATGGAGATCGTGGGGCAAGGCCACCAGTACCGCATCCACGTGATCCAGCATTTCTTTATAGTCGGTGGTAATAAAGGGGGCGTCCAATGCCTCCGCTACCACCTCTGCCCGTTCCCGGATAATATCACAAACCGCCGTAATACGGAGTTGATCGGTGCATTGATCCACCGCCTGCGCGTGGGTCTTCATCATTCCGCCGCAGCCGATCAGGCCAAGTCTTATTTTTTTCATTGTCATTTTCCTCCTTGTTTGGTATAATACCATTATAACAAGGCGTAGTTCTCTTGTATTTACACAAAACGAACCAAAACGGTACATAAAAGGAGCATTTTTATGCCGGAGTTTGCCAAAACACCTGTACATAACGTCGTCTCTCTCCGCACGATCGTTACGGTCTTTCGCTCGGACCTGACCGGCAAAGAGACAGTGGGAGAAGCACACACCTTTCCGGAACTCTTTTTCGTAGAAGAAGGGCGTGCCAAGACCCTTGTGGACGGAACCCCCTTTGAACTGGAGGCGGGACAAATGATCCTTTATGCGCCCAACGCCTTCCACGGCGCAAAGGAACCCCTGCGAAATCCCCCCGGCACGGTAGATATCATCAGCTTTGAAACCGAGGCTCCGCTCCCCGGGGAGCTTTATAATCGGGTGATCACCCTTTCCGGCGATCAGCGGGTACGGCTGACCGAGATCATCCAAATGGCGTTACCCCTTTTCGAAAAAAGAATCGCCGTCCGTGGAATGATGCTGAAAAACCATGTGGATCCCTATATCCTACAAGAGGTAAAAAACCGTATGGAACTTTTCTTGCTGGAGTTATTAAAGCCGGCAGAAAAATACCCCATGACCCGTATGCGCAGCATCACCGATTATCTGACCAAAAATCTCAACAGAGTTTTGACCTTAGAGGAAATGAGCCGGGATTTGGGTTATAGCGTTTCGGTACTAAAGCGACAGATCAAGGAGACCGTCGGCCTTTCACCGATGGCTTACTTCATGGATCTGAAGATGGAAGAGGCCAAACGGCTGCTTACCCATAGTCCCTTGAGCATCACTGAGATCGCTTTACAGCTGGGCTTTTCTTCCGTCCACCATTTTTCCCGTCAATTCAAACAAAAAACCGGTGTCTCCCCCTCCGACTATAAAAATCAATCATCTTGAGGTGAACAAAATGCAAGCAACCGAAAAAGATATTCAATTTTTGGAATCCCTTTATGCCGACCGCAAAGCTTATCACGGTGAGCTCCACGATCACTCCGCCTCCGGAGGAACCAGCGACGGAAAATGCCCTCTGGCCTTCTGGCGGGAAGAAATGTCCCGGCTGAAGATGGATTTTGCCGCCATTCTGGACCATAAACAGGTGCGGCATATGTATCTGCCGGAATGGGAAGACGGCCTCTTCATCGGCGGCAGCGAGCCCGGCGGCGGCCTCACCGACAGCACCGCCAAGGTGCCCCGGTTCCACTATAATATGCTCTTCGAGGGCCCCCGGCAATTGGAAGAACTGCTGGCGGAATTTCCGGAGTATAAGTTTACGGGCGGTAGAGAAGGCCATTTTGTATACCCAAAGTTTACAAAAGAGCGGCTTGGCGAACTGATTTCCGCCATCAAAGCCAAGGGCGGATTTTTTGTTCACCCCCACCCCAAGCAGGTGATGGTCTCCGATGACCCCTGCGATTTCTGCCTGGCAGAAGAAACGGGGATCGAAGTTTTTTATAACGACAATCAAAGCGGCTACACCACCCAGAACTATAATCTTTGGCTCCAGCTGCTGGATGCGAGAAAACGGATCTGGGCTTGCGCCGGCGGGGATTACCACAAAGGCCCCAACACCTCTGCCCTGACCACCATCTATGCGGAAGAAAAAACCAACAAGGCCTACCTTTCCCATCTGCGAGTGGGGGATTTTGTCTGCGGCCCCATCGGCATTAAAATGGCCATCGGCGATACCCTGATGGGCGGGCAATGCGATTTTGCCGGCAAGCGGCTGATCTTCAGCGTGGGGGATTTCCATCCCCAGCATATTTTGGAAGGCCACGAGTACCGGGTCTACCTCTACGACGATACCGGCTTTATCACCAGCCGCCCTGTCGACCCCACCAAGACCAACTATTTCGCCTTCAACGTTCAGCCCCGCAAATTCTACCGTGTTGAAGTCTGGGACTACAGCCAAAAAATCAAGGTCGCCATCGGCAACCCCATCTGGACCCCCTCCGCGGAGTAAGCGTACTCCGCGTGTTCCCCCTTCCAAGGGGGAACAACCTACAAGTAATTGCAATATAGCATACGGCGCACCGGGAATAAAGGACCTCCCGGTGCCCTGTTTTTATCTGCGGAGAACCCTTGTAGGTGTGGGGGTCTTCATCAGCCACCGGGCTGATGAAATCGCCCAACGGGCGTATGGCATCACGCCGTAGGCGTGCATATCATCAACCGTTAGGTTGTATATCATCACCCCGCAGGTGTGTATAAAACCAAGATCATCACAAAATGCACAATTGAATTGTGCATTTAAAGAAACGAATTCTCTTTTTGACGGGTTAACGACCAATTCAATTGTGCATTTTTGATTCGGCCTGAGAAGCGAATGACCAATTCAATTGTGCATTTTTGAACCGACTTGAGAAATGAATGACCAATTCAATTGTGCATTTATAGAAACGAATTCTCTTTTTGACGGGTTCATGACCAATTGAATTGTGCATCTCAAGGTAAAACCCCAAACGGATTGGTGCCCCCAACAGGGTGTTTTTAAATTTTCCACATAATAGATCAGCGCCCCGGGAGGTCTTATATTCCCGGGGCGCCGTTATAAAAACATTCGATTACGGTAATTTAATATGGCTATAAAGCAGCGGGAAGTTTGTGGCAGCGCCCTCTGCATCCTTTTGCAAGATATAACACTTTTTATCGGGGTCTTTATAATGATCTTTTATATTGGTAGAAACCAAGATGTTTGCTCCTCCGGCCGAAAGGATCCCGTTGCCAAAGGTTTCCGTACCGTTCAAAGGCATAAATTTCTCCCCGTTTACATAAGGCTTCATTTCGACATAGGTCCACCCAAAATAGCCGGCCGCTATAATAAACTTATCTGCAGCGTAGTCTGCTTCAATCTTTTCCACAAAATCCTTGAATTGTCCTTCTCCAAATAGGTGGGTATTATAAACCACCAAATCTTTCCCGTCAACGTTTAATATGCATCTCTGCAAAATTTTGTGATCGGTGGTTTTTTCTTGAAAAACGTGAACGGAACTTTCTTTGATCGGGTAGCGACTGAGGATCCCATTGCCGTAGTGACCCTCTTGTACCTCGTTAGATCTGGCATAATTCCAGTAAGAATACCCCAGATCATGGGCCAATTGCTCCACCTGATTGGAATAAGTACCGGGAGTGACCTCTTCATACTTTGCCCCATCGCCACATTTTTGTAAAAAGACGATATCGGCATCGGTGCTCCGCAGATTAGCAACAATACTGCTCCAATTATTTCGAGCATTATTATTGATCATATAGGTTGCAACCGTAAGATAATTACTGTAATCCACCGGCTCCGGTTTAGGGCCAGCAACCGTTAAAGTGATGGTGGCACCGTGAGCAAGGTTTGTTCCGGGCGTGAAGCTTTGCTTGATTACAGTTCCAATTTCATAATATGCATCATAAACCTCTTGAAAAACCACGCGAAATTTCAGCTGTTCCGCCGTGCACGTTGCCTCCTCCTTGGTCATTCTGTAAAAATCCGGAACCAGGGAGGAAGAGGTATACTGATTTGCTTTTTTTCGATAGTCTTCAAAACGGTGGAAGATAGCCGCCAATTGAGAGCGAACGGCCTTCCCCTGGGGCTCTATGTAAGAGATGTGTTTCTTTAAAATGCCGTTGATCACCCCTTCGTTAGTAGCCCAAAGTAAGGCATCCTTCGCATAGGCTTGCACTTTACCGACATCCGGGTACCCTACCAGTTCTCCCGAAAGCAAGATATTATGATTCAGATAATTTTTGGCATAGCGGTACAAGATAGTAGCCACCTGCTCCCGGGTGATCTTAACAGAAGGGCCGAAGGTATTGGAAGTCAGGCCGTTAACAATCTCGTTCTGATAGGCCCAAAGCACCGCATCCTGATACCATTTTTGTTTCAGATCAGTAAAAGGTGTGGTCCCGCTCACAGGCGGCGATCCGGCTGACCGATAAAGAATCGTGACCAGCATTGCCCGCTCGGCTGCGCCTTCCGGAGAGAATTTCCCTTTCCCGGTTCCGTTCATCAGCCCCGCATCGGTAGCCCATTGAATATCCACATAAGCCCAATGCTTTTTAGAAACGTCCGTGTAATCTGAAGCTGCATCCACGGGAATACCACCCACCAAAAGCGCAATGATCAGAAAAAAAACTAAAATACTCCGTTTCATATAGAGCCCCTTTCTTTTGTTAAGCTTATTATATAAGATCCCCTTCGCTTTGTCAATTTTTAAGCGGTACAGTGGGTTACGCGCCTATGACGGATATGCACCGGCAGGTGTGCATGTGTCCCGTTAAATCCCATCAAACCCATCGGGTCGTCCAAATGGCCGACCCCTACAGGGTGTTTTTAAATTTTCCACATAATAGATCAGCGCCCCGGGAGGTCATTTCTTCCCGGGGCGCCGATTTATTTAAGATTCAATTTTATCAGAAATCCGGGCGGGGCTTTTTGCCCGGATTTCCGCCGGCAGGTGTGCATGCCCCCTCAATGTTCCCCTGCCAGGGGAACACGAACGGTCCGCTGACCGTTCGGAGGGGTCAAATAGAAATCCAGCGATCCTCTTCCGAGCTTTGTACCACGGCGTCCAGGATCTTCTGACAGCGGAGGCCGTCTGCCACGGTGGGTAGATATCGGCAAGGCTTGCCCTGAACCAGATCGATAAACATCTGCTCCTGGGCGATCTTGAATTCTCCGGGTACCTTGACCACGTGGCGGCCGTCGCCCTTGCGGTCGATCTCGCCGATGCAGACGGTCAGTTCCTCGGGGCGGTTCAGATCGAAGGCGATCATCCCCTCGGTGCCGTAGATCTCATATTTAATGGTATTCTTGTGGCCGATGGCACAGCGGGTAATGGAGAAATTCCCGGTAATGCCATCGCCCAGCTCTGCCATAAAGCAGGCGTAGTCGTCGGTCTCCACCGGTGCGATCTCTTCGCTATCCAGCCGTTGACGTTCCTTAACGATGATCTCGGTCTTGCCGCAGATTCGCTTAAAATCCCCCAGCAGGAAGGAGGCCATATCGATGAGATGTACTCCCAGATCCCCCAGCACGCCGGTGCCGGCCAGCTCCTTCACAAACCGCCACTCCAGGCGGCGACCCTCCCAAAAGGCAGTATCCTTCAAGTAGGCCACGTCCACGTTGACGATCTTACCCAGCTGACCCTGCTCCAGGATCCACTTAGCGAACCGCACCGCCGGGAAGAACCGATAGGAAAAGCACATCATATTGGGCACCGGGTTTTGCTCCAGCGCCGCCTTCAAGGGCTCGGCGTGGGCATAGTCGATGGAGAGGGGCTTTTCCACGTTGATGGGCTTGCCCGCCTTGGCGGCGGCGATGGCCATGGGCACGTGCAGATAGTTGGGAGTGCAGATCTCCACTGCATCCACCTCCGGGCAGGCGATGAGATCCTCGTAATTTTCAAAGCAATGGGCTTCGTCCAGCCCCAAATGCTCCACCGCCCATTCCCGGGCCTTGGGATCGATATCGCAGATGGCGGTGACCTTGCACTCCTTGATCTGCGTTAGTTCCTTTAAATGCCGGCCCCGGGCAATATTGCCCAGGCCGATCATGCCAACTCGTACCATATTATTTCACCTCTATTTTCAGTTTGGCAAATTCAGATGCTTTCGTTCCGCTTCACTCTTACCGGTGAACTTATCCGCCACCTGCTCAATGGCCTCGTAATGGCCGAAGGTGGGGATGGGGCCGCCGGAGGGCTTTGCCCAATGGACGGCGTTATACAAGACCCGGACGATATCCTTGCGATAGAAGGTAGGATATTCCTCGTGCCCGGGTCGGAAATAGAAGACCTTGCCGTTGCCCCGATGATAGCAACAACCGCTACGGAACACCTCTCCGCCGGAAAACCAGCTGATAAATACCAGCTCGTCCGGAGCGGGGACGTCAAACCGCTCGCCGTAGGTCTCCTCTTTTTCCAATTCAATATATTCCGGTAGGCCGGCGGCAATGGGATGCCCCGGCTCAATGACCCAGATCCGCTCCAGCTCGTCGTTTTCCCGCCATTTGGAGCGGCAGACGGTGCCCATCAGCTTCACAAAGGGCTTGGAAAGGTGGCCGGAATGCAAAACGATCAGACCCATCCCTGCCAGTACCCGCTGGCGCACCCGCTCGGCGACCTCGTCCTCCACCTTGGCGTGGGCACAATGCCCCCACCAGATCAAAACGTCGGTATTGTCCAGCACCTCTTGCGTCAGGCCGTGCTCCGGCTCCTCAAGAGTGGCGGTGCGAAGCTCCAGCTCCGGCTCATTGCCCAGCATTTGGGCGATGGCGCCGTGGATGCCATCGGGATAGACCGACTTGATGGGCTCCTTTTTTTCGTGTATAAATTCGTTCCAAACGGTAACCCGTATCTTTTCCATCGAAATCCCTCCTTTTCTTTCAATATAGCACTTTATCCTAAAGACGGCAATGGGATAATTCCTCTGAAAATTGTATTTTTTCGTAAATTAATTGACAAGGCGCCCTCACCGCCCTATAATGGCAACAGAGGTGATACCGATGTCCTTGTATTTTTCCGAGCTTTATGAACAGCATTTTCAGATCCGAGACCTTTTCGTGATGATCCAGACCTTTTGGAGCCGTACCCGGGAATACCGCACCCGGGTGCCTCGCCCCACCGATGCGCTCCTCTATTTCGAGGATGCGGAGGGGGTGTGCTACCCCAAAAACAGCGCGCCTTTCCGGGTGCCTAAGGGAGCGCTGGTCTATCTGCCCCGGGGCGGAGAGTACCGTTGGGAGCTGGATTCCACCGCCAACCCGGAGCCGGTGACCTGGCTCTTTAACTTCACCCTGACCAACGAGACGGGCACGCCCATCACCATCGGGCAGGAGGTGCGGATCCTGGATCCGGAAAAGCCCGAGCTTTGCCGGATGCTCTTTGAAAGCCTGCTGCGGGAGGGCCTACGTCCCCGCCCCTTCCCCGCCGCCCTGCAGGGGCAGGCCTACGCCCTTTTGGCAGAGGTGATCCAAACCCACCACCGCCGGGAGCTTTCCCGCACGGAGGGGCTTTCTGCCGGGATCCGGTATCTGGAAAACGATATCGCCCAGCAAAAAAGCATTGAGGAGATCGCCGGGATGTGCCATATGTCCCTGAGTAGCTTTGAAAAACAGTTCAAGACCTATTCCGGCCGCACGCCCCGGGATTACCGCCTGGAACGGCGGCTGGAACGGGCGGAGCTTCTGCTTCAAAACAGCACCATGCCCATTCACCGCATCGCCGAAGAACTGGGCTTTTACGATGCCGCCGCCTTCTGCAAGCTCTTTAAAAAGAAAAAGGGCCTTTCCCCCTCCGACCTCCGAAAATGACCCCGAACCCCCTCCGATGTGTCAGCGGACACATCGTGTTCCCCCTTCCAAGGGGGAACACCCTACAAGAACTTTAAAATTTGCTGACGGCCCTGCGGGAAGAAACGACCTCCCGCAGGGCTGTTTTTATCTGCGGAGAACTCTTGTAGGTGTGGGGGTTCATCAGCCACCGGGATGATGACATCACACCGAAGGTGTGTATAAAAGCAAGATCATCACAAAATGCACAATTCAATTGTGCATTTATAGAAACAAACTCTCTTTTTACAGGTTAATGACCAATTGAATTGTGCATCTCAAGGTAAAGTCCCAAATGGATTGGTGCCCCGGCAGGGTGTTTTTAAATTTTCTACATAATAGATCAGCGCCCCGGGAGGTCCT
>JAZQAR010000058.1:0-7560 GCA_045545315.1 Eubacteriales bacterium
ACACCTTCGTAGAAGCCAACGGCGTGGCCGTTCCCTACAAGATCGTAGAACGCCGCCCCGGCGACATCGCTACCTGCTATGCAGACCCCGCCAAGAGTGCGGAGATCCTGGGCTGGAAGGCCGAAAAGGATCTGCAGGATATGTGTCGGGATTCCTGGAACTGGCAATCCAAAAATCCCAACGGCTTTGCAGACTGACCCCCTCCGACCGATTGGCGAATCGGTCGTGTTCCCCCTCCGGAGGGGGAACAACCCACAATAACTTGAAATTTGCTGACGGCCCTGCGGGAATAAACAACCTCCCCCAGGGCTGTTTTTATTGCGGGGAATCTTTGTGGGCAAGGGGGTTCGATCATACCGCAGGCGTGTATTTTGCGGTGTGCTGTTGCCATTTAAAGATTTAAATATTCCAGGATGCCGTTATAAATAGCCCGGGCGAAGCCCTGGGGATCGTTGGCCATTTTCTCTGCATCGGCAGCATTGGTGATAAAGCCCAGTTCCACCAATACCGCCGGCATCCGGGTACGGCGCAAAACGTACAGCGATGGATTGGTCTTGACCCCAAGGTCCTTCATATCCATTTCCGCCACGATGGCCGCCTGGATCGCCTCCGCCAGATTATGGGCGGCGCCCGTATCGCTGAAGGTATATACCTCGGTGCCGTTGGCCTCCGGGTTGGTGGCGGCGTTGGCGTGGATGCTGATAAAATAGTCCGCCGGCCAATTATTGGCCAGTTCCACCCGGGTCCGCAGGCTGCTGGCGTTGGAGGTCCCCAACACCTCCGTGGGGCTGTTGCGGGTCAACCGAACCTCAAAATTACCGTTGCCCCGCAGTAAAGCCGCCAACTCTTGCGCCACCTCGTAGACCAAGTCCTGTTCCCGATAGCCGTTGCCCTCGGCGCCGGCATTGACCCCTTGGGGGTTATGCCCCGGATCGATCATAATTTTAACCATAGTTGAACACGCTCCTTTCCAAATAATATATGAGCCCTTCCGTTGGAGCAATTCACAAATTACACAATAAAATCAATCATCCTCCTGCAAGAAAAATTGAAGCCGTGCCCTGCGATGGAGTTGTACAAACCCACCAAAGAAAATGGGTGTTTGGAATAAAATTTCACAAATTGTGTGAAAAAAGCCACATAAGATAGTATGAAAATTTCAAGGGTTGTGTTAAAATAGAACCATATAATAGCACCCATAGCCAAAAGAGTGCAATTTATTGAAGGAGGAACAGTTCTATGTTCACGAAGAAGACACGCGTATTATCCGCAGTGTTGACCGTCTGTATGCTGATCAGCATGCTGGCTTGTTTCGTGGTTCCCGCAGTTGCTGCCGGGAGCGAAGCCGGTAAGTATTACGACGAAGTCGTTAATGCCGCCGGTCTGGTCGACACCTCTGCAATGCCGGATATCAAACACGGCCTGGTGACCGGGGTCAAGGCATATAAGATCTCCGATCGGGCCGGTTTTGACAAATTGGATGAGATTCTGGTCGCAGGTGATACCCTGGCCGGTGTGACCTTGTATCAGTCTGCGGACGTTGACTTTGGTTGGAAAAACTTCCACGGTGTCGGCGGTACCTTTACAGGCACCTTCGACGGTAACGGCTTCGTTATCGAAAACCTGGTAGTGGTTCAGCCGACTCTTGCTGCAGTTGGTTTGTTCCTGAATACCAGCGGCGCTACCTTCAAAAACCTGGGTATCGCCAGCGGCTTCATTCTGGGACAAAATGCAACCGGTTCTCTGGCCGGCGGCAACAATGATAACGTTAAAGCCTATAACTGTTGGTCTGCTGCAACCGTATTCGCAGCAGGCGGTTCCGGTTCCGGCGGTTTGTTCTCCAAAACCAACACCGCAGCCGTTTTGGAAAATTGCTACTTCCTGGGCATGGTTTACGATGGTTCCTACTCTGCCGGCGGTTTGTCCGGTAACGTAAATAACTCCAAGGCAAGCATTAAGAACAGCTACGTTTACGGCGAGGTTCTTTCCGGCAAGACCGGATATGCCTACGGCGGTGGCGTTTGCGCACAGGGCTTGAACAACGTATTCGTTCGGGCGCAGAGCTGTGCCACGAGCGGTTTTACCGCAGCAAACAACTATTACCGCGCACAGCGGAATGCAAAATCCACCTATGAGGTTTATGATGCCGCTCACCAAGCCGATTCTTCTTTTGTTCTGAATGATCAGGCTGTCGAGAAGACCAAGGACGACTTTAAGACCCTGGCCGCTTCCCTGAACGGCACCGCAGCCAATCTGGGTACTGCCGGTAGCTATACGGTGAAATACTCCGATTCTACTGCAGGCTATCCCGTTATTACTTATTATGATGCAAACGGCGACGTTTACATCAAGAGAACTGCTCATACCGAGGATAACGTGGGCGGCGTTGACGTATTTAAGGCTAACTCCCCCCTGTTCTCCAAACTCTATGCAGATCTGGATAAGTATAACCTGAAAGAGGCTACCTTGGGCGATATCGAGCTCGCAACTCCTGCCGACGTTTTTGCGTTGATCATGATCGGTGCCAATCCCGCCGGCGGCGGAAATCTGCAGACTTTGTATGGAGTGACCTCCATTACCTTTACCGCAGATATCGATATGAACAAGCTGCCCTTCTTCCAAGTGGACGGTAAGTGTGCATTGGATACCTTTGCGCCCATCGCAGCCACCTGGACCCTGGCCGGGACTACCGAAGCTCCCTTTGTGGTAGACGGCGGCAATCACGTTGTGAAGAATCTGCGGAATAAGCTCTATACCACCGGTACTACCGCAACCGACTTTACCACCGGCTTCTTCGGTAACGTGGAATATGGCCAATTCAAGAATCTGGGCCTTGTAAACTTTAATGCAAAAGCTGAAAAGTATCAGGACCTTGGTTCCGGAAGATATTCCCGGTTCGGTATGCTGGTAGGCTGTAATAAAAACGGTCGCTCCAGTTCCTTTGAAAACTGCTTTGTGACCGGTACGCTGACCTGTGACTACGGTGCCAGCAACGGTAACGACGTCGGCGCGATGCTGAACCGCGATTGGGGTGCGATCGCCAGCGTGAAGAATTGCTGGAGCGATCTGACCGTCATCAATCCCGGCGGCGGAAATCCCACTGTGGTGGGAAAAGGCCTGACCTTTGGTTCCTGGGACGGAAAAATCAGCGGTGCTGCTGCAAGTGCATATCCTGCTGAAAAGCTCAATGAGGTTTATTACTTCTGTGATGAAGGAAACCTGAATAAAGAGCACGGCAATCCTCCCGCTGCAAACCACGTGGCTTATCTGCAGACCGCTCTGCCCGAGGTTGATTCCATGGGCGCCCGTGCTTATGCAATGAACCAGACCACCATCGGCAAGAAGTGGAAGTTGGATGCAGAAGGCGATATTACCTGGGCTACCGGTGCTGCCGATGCAACCTATCGCTTTACCGTTAAGAAAAAGGATGTCAAGGGCAACGAGACCGTTGAATACGGCTATGCCAATGCCGGCAGCAAGGTGACTTTGGATCTGGGTGTTTATACCGTGGATGCCGCTTCTGTGCTGCCCGCCGGTTATGAAAACGGCTCCTTCACTATGCCTGCCAATAACGATGCTGTCTTCGTTCTGACCACCACCGGCTTTGATTTTGAACAGGTGAAGGCCTATTACGCTGCTCACGAGGCTTTGAACAAAGATTACTTTAATGCTGATTTCGGCGCCGGTATGGATGCTTTGGTTGCCATTATCGCACAAGAAGCCAACCCCACCGATACCGCCGAAGCTCTGGTAGATAAATTTGCTGCTGCAAAGGCTCGGGTTGACGGCAGAGAACTGTTGGTCAACACCGTTGCAGTAAACAACGATAATTTGAAGATCGTTCCTAATTTCACAGAGTATGAGTTGTATAAAGATGCCAATACTGCCAAGGCTTGGGGCGTTGCCACCAAGGAAGACTGGATCGCCTTGGTCGATGCAGTTCATGCTCCCGCTTCCTTCAATATCTACTTCAAGGCAAACATTGATTTAGAAAACGAAGTAATTCTGCCCCTGTGCTACGGCACAGCCTTTAAGGGCCACGTTTACGGTATGGGGCACTATATCGAAGGGCTGGACGTTGTTGCCACCACCACCTCAACGAATACTGCCGCTGGCTTGATTTCTGCAGCTACCGGTGGCGCTACCATCAATGATCTGGGTATCAAGAGCGGCACCGTTGGTCAAAAATGGGTATCTACCGATGACGGCGGTTTGGGATTGTTCGTTGGTTATTGCGGCAATGGCGGCGTGACCTTTAATCGCTGCTGGGCCGGTCCTGAAGCCACCGTGAAGCTGCTCAGCACCGCTGGCACCAGCACCGGTGTGTTCGCCGGCCGTAACGGTGCGATCCTGAAAAACTGCTATTCCTACGCCAAGTTTGATAATACTCCTATGGACACTCTGGCCGGTGGTTGGACCAGTAGCAATACTGCCATTACCAACAGCTTCGGTGTGTTCGATCCCAACAGAACGGTTGCCCACGGTCAGGCTGCTGCCCGTCCGAGCGGAACCTCTCCTGCAGCCGGCAAAGGCTTTGCTAAAAACTCCTACGCCGTAGGCGCAGACTTCTTTATCGGTAAGCCGGGCGATAACCGTGATGCATCTTATACCGAAGGCGAGCATCTTGGTAAGGTATTGGACGGCGATACCGCATTGGGCGAGGTCGCCTGGTTGATGAATAAGGGCCGCACCGCCTTCTCTGCCGATGCTTCCGATGCCAAGTATCAGGCTGATACCTCCGACTGGGTATACTGGACTCTTGATGCGGATGGCTATGCCGTATTCGGCACCGAAGCCAACCAGACCCGCAAGCTTTCCATCGTTGCCACCGCTGCAAACGATAAAGAGTTTGCCGTTTACGGTAAGGAAGGCGACACCGTTGATCTTCTGAAGCTGTTGAACGTTGCCGAGCTGCCCGCAAATGCTTTGGTGGCTGCTGCAGGTAACGTAGGTGCCGTTACCGGCACCACCTTCACCTTCGGTAAGGGCGATGCTTTCTTCACCACCGATATTAAGCTCCTGAACACCGCAGACTATAATACTTTGTCCGAATTGTATGCCAAGCATCCCGAGTTCTACGGCGCTACCGTAAAGGCCAAGCTGGATGCCATCAAGGTAAAGATCGATGGCGAAGGCTATGAACAGTCTGCTTTGGATGCAGATATCAAGGAGATCGTTCCTCTGTTCGAGGTTACTCCTGCATCCGTTGTTCCCGTTACCATGAACCGCGCCGCCGTTACCCTGATCTGCGGCGAGGAGATCGCTGCCGTTGCTACTCCTGTCGGCAACGAAACCTACCTGCAGGTTGGTATCTATAACGTAGACGATCTGATCTATGCTTCTCAGGGCGATGCTGAAGAATGGACCACCGCTGTGGAAGGTGTTTATAACTTCCCCGCTAAGTTCTCCGGCAAGCAGACCCTGAATCTGATGGCTGATCTGGATCTGGCCGGTGTCACCAAGTTCGTTCGGATCCACGATCTGGCTGCCGCCTTCGACGGCCGGAACCATACCATCAAAAACTGGAGCGGTACCAACGTAGCCGGCTTCTTCCAGTTCCCCAAGAAGTCCATTAAAAACCTGCGCTTCTATAATTGTACTCCTACTGTGGCATCCTCCGGCGCAATGGTAGTCGGCCAGTACTGGGGCAGCACCCTGGCAGATGCTCTGGTGGAAAACGTCACCATTGAAAACTGTACCGTAAGCGGTACCAATACCTACGTAGGTGGCGTTGTGCTGGGTGAAGCCCGCGCAACCATTACCCAGACTCTGCGGAATATTACCCTCATCAACACCAAGTTCACCCACGTGAGCGGCATCAATTATACCGAAAGCTCCGGCTTGCTGGTTGGCCGTGTTCGCGAAGGCGGAAATATGGTCTTTGAAAACATTTTGATCGATAACTGTGAAAACGATAACGGCAATCACGACGGTGTCGGCCTGGTATTCGGTGTCATCAATCATAAGGGTCTTGGCTCCGAAGCCTCCAATAAGGTTACCATCGACGGCCTGATCGTTCGGAACAGCAAGGGCGCTAATATTGAGGCCGTTCTGGGTGGTGCATGGCAACGTGTCGGAACCACCAAGCCCAACAGCATTACCTTGAAGAATGCCTTGATCTACGGTAATGATACCGGTTCTGCTCCCCTGATCAAGAACCATCATACTTCTACCGCAGCGATTTCTGCTACCGCTACGAACGTTTATACCGACGTGGCCGATACCGTATACGGCGGCGTTGAATTGGCTGCCGGCAAGCTGGCTACCGCCGACTTTGCCAACGGAAAGGCTGCTTACCTGGCCAATAAGGCTGCCGGCGAGACCTTGTATAAGGTAGATGCCGCCGGTAAGATCTATTTTGCTGACGCTGCCCCTGCCGATGCCAAGGCTCCCGTGAAGGTTGCCTTTGTGGATGCAGAAGGTGCTGAAAAGCTGGCTTACTACACCAACGGTGCTGCTATGCTGGTTGGTGCCGATGCCGCCGCCGTAAAGGCTCTGGCTGATTGTAAGATCCTGAATGGCGAAGGCGTGGATGTCCTGGATACCCTGGATGCCGAGCTGGCCAAGGAGTTTGCTGCAGATGCTACCTACACTCTGTCCAGCCATAAGCTGAAGGCTACCCACGTGGAAGATACTCATACTCACGATATCGTTTGTGAAAACGGTTGCGGTTATAGCTCCCTGGGCAACGCTTGTGCCGATGGCGAGGGCTATCCCAAGGTTGTGGATCCCACCGAGCAGGCCGGCGGTTATACCGCTCATAAGTGTAGCGAATGCGGCCATGAGTGGAATACCGACGTAACCAATAAACTGGTGGTTCTGAGACCCGGTAAGACTTCCGTGGCCATGAAGGGCGAGGAAGCCTACGTGGATATCGAGATCGCCAACAGCGATCTGCTGACCGAGGCCACCTTTGAACTGACCTTCGACGTTAATACTTTTGAATACGTGGGTGTGAACAGAGATGACGTGACCGTTGACGTAAGCAAGCTGGGCGAAGGCATCCTGACTATCACTGTTCAGAGTGAAGACGGCTTCACCAATTGGGACGGCGAGCTGTGGGCTACCGTTGAATTTAAGGTGAAGGAAACTGCCGAAGCCGGTGAAAGCGAGATCGAGGTGGTTGTGGCTAACGCTAATACTGCAACTACAGGGTCTCCTGCCACCTCTACTGTAACTGTCACCAGGTATATGCGCGGTGACGTGGATCAAAACGGCTCTGTGAATATAGCCGACGTAACCTATATGTTGCGCCACTTCTCCGGCGAGGATCTGCTGAACGAGACCGAAAAGGGTCTGGGCGATATGGATCGCAACGGAACCTTCTCTATCGTAGATGCTTTGTACTTGCTGAGAGCACAGGCTACCAATCCGTAATAGTATCAATTTTTAAGAAGCGCTCCCCTCGGGGAGCGCTTCATTTTTTGTGAACGAAAACCACGCGATAGTCGCGTGGTTCCAAAAAGGTTTACCGATGAAAAAAATCCTCCGATTGTGATAAAATAGGAACGACCTGCCAGTCGAACCAAACACAATCGGAGGATTTATCTATGAAAAATG
>JAZQAR010000059.1:0-21078 GCA_045545315.1 Eubacteriales bacterium
GCGACGGTGAGTGGTCCGGCGGCGCTATGTATTACTTAAAAGAGGGTGTGGGCAAAATGAAGGACATGAAATGGGTGGCGGCCGTATTGGCTCTCCTCTTTGCCACCTTTGCCATCCTGGCGTGCTTCGGTATCGGTAATATGGGTCAGGTCAATAAGATGGTTCTGAATATGGAGGAAGCCTTTTTCTCCCATGTGGATATGACCATTCAGATCTTCAATGGCGATCATGCGGTAATGGAACTGAATTTGGTGAACCTGATCATCGGTTTGGTGTTGCTGGTAGTTGGTGCGCTGATCATTATCGGCGGTCTCCAGCGAATTGCCTCGGTGGCAGAGCGTGTGATTCCCTTTATGGCAGTTGCCTATATCGTATTGGGTTTGATTGTTGTCGGAATCAACTATGATAAGATTCTGCCTGCGTTTGCTTCTATCTTTAAGCATGCTCTCGGTGTAAAAGCATTGGCCGGTGGTGCTACCGGTGCCGCTATTAAGCTGGTCATCGTGCAGGGTTGTAAGCGTGGCGTTTTCTCCAATGAGGCCGGTCTCGGTTCTTCGGTTATGGTTCACTCCTCTTCCAATGTAAAAGAGCCGGTGAAGCAAGGTATGTGGGGTATCTTTGAGGTATTCTTTGATACCATGGTTGTTTGTACCATGACTGCTTTAGTGGCATTGACCTCCGGCGCCATCGATCTGGAAACCGGTATGCCTGCGGCAGGCACCAATGATGCAACCTTGATCAGCCAGGCCTTTGGCAATGTTTATGGCCAGTTTGGTCAGTGGTTTGTGGCCATCGCCATGCTGCTCTTCGCCTTTACCACCGTTTTGGGCTGGTCTCAGTATGGCTCTAAGGCTGTGGAGTATCTCTTTGGTGAAAAGGGCGTGAAGATCTATAAAGTGATCTTTGTGTTGATGATCGTTTCCGGTGCTTTGATGACCTCTTCTTTGGCTTGGGATATCTCTGATACCTTCAACGGTCTGATGATGATCCCCAACCTGATCGCCGTGGTACTCTTGAGCCCCTTAGTTACGAAGATTACCAAAAACTATATCAATCGCAAGCTCAAGGGCAAGGATGTGAAGCCTATGTATTCTTATTTTGAAGAGATTCAGGCTCAGGCTGAAGCCAGCACCGATGAAGATGTAATTCTTTAATCAATTCAATATCGTAAATTACCGAAAGACTCCTCTTTCGGTAATTTGCTTTTTGTCGCATTTGCTCAAATATAAGCAAAAATATAAAAAACTTTTAGATTTAATTGACAAATGCCATTGCAAAAATGAAAATACTGTGTTAATATTATAATAAGTTGAAGCACTATCGCAATAATCGAATTCTTTATAGGAGAGAAAAAGATGGATGTAAAAGAAAAGAAACAGACCTCGGCCATGCATAAGGTGTGGACGGTTGTGGGAATTATTCTCTGCATCGTGTTGATCCCTATGCTGGTGATGAATGTCACCTTGATCGTTAAGAGCTATGTTAGCCCCGATGATGTTCCGGCGATCAATGGCTATGCGCCCATGATCGTGTTGACCGACTCCATGTATCCCGATATTAAGAGCGGCGATTTGATCATCACCAAGAGTGTGGATGCCGAGACCGTAAAGGTTGGCGATGTAATCACCTTCTATGACCCCGCCAGCAAGACCGGCGCTGTAGTCACCCATAAGGTGGTGGAGCTGACCGATATTGAGGGCGAGCTTGCCTTTATTACCCAGGGTGTTGCCAATAACGCCCCCGATGAATTGCCTGTTCCCGCCGAGAGCTTGATCGGCGTTTATCAGAGCCGCATCCCTGCTATGGGTAATGTGGCGATGTTTATGCAAACCACCCCCGGTCTTATCGTTTGCGTGGTGGTTCCCCTCCTGTTGCTCGTTGGCTATGATATCCTGCGCCGTAAGGCTTATGAAAAGGCATCCAAAAAAGATACCGATGCCCTTTTGGCCGAGCTGGAAGCCTTAAGAGCCGCTCAGGCTGAAAAAGAACCCGCCGCAGTAGGCGCAGAGTCCTCCAAAGAAGAGGAATAAACCTTGGAGCGGATGCTCCACTTTAAATCTTGGTATTCGATCCCACGGAGCCACGCCGGGGATGAATATAAACCGCGGTATCTCCGCGGATGGGCGAGATGCCCGGTTTAGTTTTCCCCCGTGTTGGGATCTATCGGGCGTAAGATATGGTCTTACGCAAAAAAAATGCTCCCTGCGTGTAGGGCAAAATGCACGCATAAATTGAAAGGAGTTTTTCACTATGAAGAAAAACGTAATTATGAGAGCTGCTTGTGTTGTTCTCGTTCTGACCCTTCTGTCCACCTGCGTTATTAGCGGAACCTTCGCTAAGTACGTAACTGAAGCTCCCACCGTTAGCGACGATGCTCGCGTAGCAAAGTGGGGCGTTACCGTTACTGCTGCTGCTGAAAACCTGTTTGCAAACACCTATGAGAGTGTTGCTCAGGGTAACGATGCCGGTACCTATACCGCCAACGAAACCAGCAACGACATTACCGTTATGACCTCTGTTGAGGCTGATGATCTGGTTGCTCCCGGTACCACCGGTACTGTTGAAGACGTGATCACTGTTGCCGGTACTCCCGAAGTGGACGTTCTGGTTGACATCGACGCTACCGCTTCCTTGACCGGCTGGGAGATCGATCTTGACAAGGATCCCTTAACTCCCGCCGAATTCTATTGCCCCCTGGTGTTCACCATCACCAAGGCCGATGCTACTACCATCGAAGTAAAGCAGACTGCCGAAGTTAACACTGCTGCTAAGTTTGCTGAAGCTCTGGTTGCTGCTATCAACGGTCTGGACGGTACTGCCGGTGCAGAAGGCAAGATCTATCACACCAACACTGTTCTGGATGATGAAGTTTTCGCCAACGTTGACATTTCTTGGGTTTGGGACTTCGATGCTGCCGGTGCAGGCACCAACGATGCTAAGGATACCGCTCTGGGCGATCTGGCCGCTGCTGGTACCAACAGCACCATCGAGCTGTCCTACGGCGCTAAGGTAACTCAGATCGACTAATTTTTACTTACCCATCATTAAGTAAAATTCGTTAGAGTTTAACTAAATCGCAGTCGGCCGAACGTGGCCGGCCGACTGCGATTCTTTTTTCAAAAAAGAGGTCTGAGAGGATCGAACCTTTTTTCTGAGAAAAGAATCATATTTTGAAAGAAAGGGGACAGCACCGTGAAGAAGGTCGCTATTCAAAAAATCCAATCCATGCTTAAAGTGACTTGCGCTGTGCTGTCTTTTGGCGTGGTGCTAACGGCGATGCTGCTGGTCTATCGGCTGGCTCGCTCCATTCAGCCTGATGTACCTGAAATCGTGTTGACCTTTGAGGAAAGCCCTCGCTCTTTTGCGTCGGCGGCTCCGCAAACCGGTTCCGCCACAGAAGGGGGCGACTATTCCTTCTATCGCAAGGATTTTGAACCCGGCTTCGAGGTGGCAGACGATAAAGGTATCTGGATGGCAGAAACGCCGGTAGAAATCTTTAAGATTGCTTATGAAAATGGGGAGCAGCAGGTCACCGTTGATGGCGGCGACGATAAAGTGATTGCCCCCGGTACTGCGAATACTTATACCTTTACTTTGAAAAATACCGGCAATGTTCCTCTGGATTATACCATGAGCACCGAAGTGCTCTTTTCGGATCCGGAATTGACCTTGCCGGTTCAAGTGCGTATGAAGGACTATGAAGGCGGCTATCTTTGCGGCAACGCCGAGAAGATGGAGCATGCCTCGATTCTGAATGCGGTTTCCGATTCGGCCACCCTTGCCGCTCATTCCAATGCCGTGTATTCTTTGGAATGGGAATGGCCCTTTGAGCGGGGCGGGGCAGAGGAAGATGCCTATGATACCCTGCTGGGAGATCTGGCGGCGGAGCGGGATATTTCCATGACGGTGATCATCCGCACCCATGCCGAGGCCGAGATTCCCGATGCCGCTCCCGATACCGGCGACGATACCAATATAACCCTGATGATCATCATTGCTATTGCCGCATTGGCGATTGTTGTGATTTTGATTTTGCTACCCCGTTTGAAAAAGAAAGGTGACTCGGATGCCGAAGAAACCCCGCAAAACAACTAAACGAAAAACCCTTCGGTTTATTTTCCGTCTGCTGATCCTGACCGTTGTGGCCATTATTGCCGGTGTGGGGCTCTTTTCTTGGAATGCCGCCCGAGTGGCGGGCAATGCCCTGCCCATGCCCTTTGGCTATGGCGCTGCGGTGGTATTGTCCGGTAGTATGGAGCCGGAGCTTTCGGTGGATGATCTGGTGATCATCAAAAAGGCCGATACCTTTGAGGTAAACGATGTGGTGGTATACCAAAGCGGCAGCACTTTGGTGATTCATCGAATCATTCAGCTGGAGGGCGATATGGCCATTACTCAAGGGGATGCCAATAATGCTCCCGATGAGCCGGTCCCCCTTTCTTCCATTAAGGGCACCTTGGTATTCGCCATCCCCTTTGTGGGGGTCGTTACCCATATTGTGCAAAACCCTGTGGGCGTAATCTGCATTTTGGCGCTGGCGGTTCTCTTTTTGGAATTCTCTTATCAAAAAGAGAAAAAGAGCGATGAAACCGATCTGGAAAAGATCAAAGAAGAGATCCGCACTTTGCGGGCCGAAACCAAGCTTCATACCGATCTGGATATCACCATTAAAGATCTGGAACGCATGGAGCAAGAATATAAAGAGCAAAGCAAAGAATAGGGGAAGAACCCCTTAGGATGAAAGGAGGCGCAGCCGATGCAAGTAAAAAGAAAAGCAGATCCGTTGTTTATCATATTGGTTGTGCTGATTTCGTTGATTTTATTCAGCAGTACTTTAGTGGGCGGCTTTTATGCCCGCTATGTATCAAGGGCAGAGCAAGGGGATCAGGCAAGAGTGGCCAAATTCGATATCACCGAGACCGGCCAAGAATTTCAGCAGGCCTTTGCCATCAGCTTGGATCCTTCGGAAAATGCCGTGGTGAAAGAAGATGCGGTGATCCTTACCAACAACAGCGAGGTGGATGTGCGCTGTACCTTCAGCACCGACTCCACCGAAAATCTCCCCCTGGCTTATTCTTGGGCTTGCGAGGAGCTGGACGCAACGGTGGATGCCGTTAATAAGACCGTATCCTTTGTGCTTGATTCTAATGCAACGGCAAAGGTCTTCGACCTTACCGTTGCGTGGGACCTTTCCCAAGCAGAACATTCGGAATTTATCTATAACCGTCAGGTAGACGGTGTGGTCTTAAAGATTCGATGCGAACAAATTGATTAGGAGTTTCCATGAAAGAGATTGTGATGCCAAAACTGAATAAGCGCAAGTGGGCATTGATCATTGCCATCTGCCTTGCGGTGGTGGTTTTGGGCGGCGTTGTGGGCGTTGGCGCCAAATACGTTAAGGATTTCTTTTCGGTGCAAAGCCAGCTTCGTGCCAATGAGTTTTTCTTTACCGTCGATCTTTTGGGTGATACCCAAGAATATGCCGATCTGACCAAGGAGATCCATCTCTTTGGCGGGGAGCAAAAGTCCCTCTCCTTTAAGGTGCAGAATTTCTTCGATGACCTGCGGATCAACAATAAGAATATTACTTATACCGTTTCGGCGGATTGCAATACCGCCTATTCCGGCTATACCTTGACCAAAGGTGGCAATGCCTTGGCGCCATCTTATACCCTGACCAAAGATGCCGCTCAGGGAGATGCCTTTACCCTCACTTTGCCCACCGGCTATGCAGAACTGACCGGGAATTCCACCGTCACCGTTACGGTGAAATCCAATTCCCCTTATACCAAAACCATGAAACTGAACTTTGTGCTCCATGGTCAGCCGGAGCCGGTGATCTATCGCATGGAAGACCAGCCCGGTGCCACCTATGCCACTTTGGTAGTTATGGCGTCGGAGCCCATTGCCGCCAATGAATTGGCCATCGACTGGTCGGCGGTCAATAGCGCAAGCAATCTGCTGCAGATCGACACGAATAGTAAGCATGTATTGGACGGTTCCTTGGCGCTCACCACCAATGATCCCGAAACCGGCTTTTTAAATCAAGCCACTACCACCCAAGCCATGCAGCAAGATGAAAGTATTCTCATCTATTTCTTTAAAACCGATCCCACAAAGGATTATTCCACAATCGGCGATGTGATCGCCACCAAGAAAAATGGCGCTTATCAAGTTGTGATTCAAGAGCGCACCTGATTAATAAACCCTGATGGAGGACTCAAATGAGCAAGCATACAGCGAAAAAGCGAATATGGACCGGCATCGGAGCCTTGGCGGCGTTGGTGTTGCTTGTTTGCGCCCTGATGATGATTGGCGGCGTCAGCGCCAACCCCGATGTGAAGATGGGGGATACCGTCTCCATTACCTATTCGGTGGGCACCCTGCCCGGTGGCGGCAGTGTAACCGGCGCTTCGGTCAGCCAAAGCACTAATTATACGGTCAATTCCTCCGATTGTGTTGTGTTGGAGGAGCTGCGTCCCACCGTTGCAAACGGTCTGGATAGCGAGACCTTTGTTCAAGATGAAAAAGCCTATTCCTTCACCGGTTGGAAAATCTCTTCCTCCGCTGAAAAGATCCCCGGAAAATCCGTATTCCAGCCCGGCGACACCATCACCTCTGATGTGTTGGATCTGTATGTCTCCGGTGAAGGCGGCTCCTATACTCTGACCCTTGAGGCTCTCTGGGGTCAATGCTACTTTGTAGAGAATCCTTTTGAAAATATGACTTATTTGACCGGCGGCTTTGCGGTGGATACCGCAAACAGCGGCGCTGCTACCGGCGCTGCCGATTCCAATTCCGGTCTGATCAATACTGCCCCCAAGGCTTCTGTGGATAGCGTTTTTGAAGCCATCCGTGCAAAGGGAGAATCGGCCGACGCTTATGCCACCGTTGTGATGCTTACCGGCGATCTGGACTATTTTAAAGATACCGGCGTATCTTCTCATTATTTCGGCTATGCCGCCGACCCTGCCGGCAATCCTGTTTTTGCCTCGGCCACCTTCAAGAGCCTGGGTGATACCGCCTTTAATTTTAACTTTAAACCCTATGGCACCGGCGCCATTGATAGCAATACCGGCTTGGCAACCGGCCAGATTTATGGAAACCTGCGTTATGATAATATTAATTTTCTCCACGCAGAGAATACCCATGCTAATTGGCAATACAAAGTAACCACCAGCGGATATGACACGACGGCTGAGACGCAATACGGCGAGACCATCGGTTATGAATATGCATTGGATGCTGATACCGACCTTCCTTATTATTGCGAGTTTACCGCTCGTATGAACCAAAGCGTGCCCAAGTATCGCACTCATGCAATCCGCAATCTGCGCCTTGCTACTACCGATTATGCGGTGGTAAACGGCGGCCTCTATGCGGAGATTTCTGCCCGTCCCTTTGGTGATGTGCCGGAGGAACACAACCAAGTTTGGCGTTTTGGTCGAAATATCTATGTAAACGGTAATGTTCACGGTGGAAACGCAACAAGTGCCGTGGCTTCTCGCAACGGGGCCCTCAGTATCTTCTTTACCGGCGGAAAAATAACCGGTAGTTTAAGTGGTGCAGGCACCTATAATACCACCCAAGGCGATCGTAAGATTTATATACTGGGTCAGGAAACAACCTCTGAAGCATCCTATACCTTGGTTTCCGGTGCTCTTGTTGAAGAGGAGTTTGTAGATACCCCCACTACCTATTCCTACGATTCGAATGTTCCTACCTTGAATGGCGCTTTTTATGGTGCCCATTCCTTGTCATATACCGCAAATGCCTTAACGGGCGATATTAACATTATCGCTTCCAATGCCAATGTAAACGGTCTTATTTACGGTAGCTCAAACCGTGGAACGGTAACGGGAAATATCGTTATTGATTTTTATAATGTTGTTTCGGACCGTGCCGCCGCCTCCGATAACGTTTGGGCGGCAGGTCAAGCAACTGTAACGGGTTCTGTTTCCATTACGATTGATGGCGCCAAAACCAAACTGAAGGATGTATACGGCGGAAACCGCAGCTATGGTTCTGTTGGGAAAGATGTTAGCGTCACGGTGAAAAACGGAACCTTGACGACGGTGTATTGCGGCGGGCATACCTCTGCCACGGCAATTAAAGGAAATGTAACTGCTGCGATTGAAGGCGGAACCATCGGAACGGTTTATGCCACCGGTAATGCTGCTCCTGTTTCCGGAACCGTCCAAATCGATGTGACCGGCGGAAATATTACGAACCTGTATGGCGGTTGTAGCGACGGCACCTATGCCGGCGTGCCCAAGATTCATTTGAACGGCGGTAAAATCGCCACGGTCTATGGCGGAGGTAATAAGAATACCACCTCTGTAGCCGGTGTTGATTTGACGGTTGATGGAGCCACCATTACCAATAATCTTTTTGGTGGCGGTAACAACGGCTCGGTAGCCGGCGATGTGGCATTGGATATTATCAGCGGTACGATTACCGGCAATGTCTACGGCGGCGGAAACAGCGGCTCTGTGACCGGCAGTACCACTTTGACCATCACAGGCGGAACGATTTATAACGATTCGGATAGTTCTGGTCATATTTATGGCGGCGGTTATGCTGCAGCTTCGGTGGTGGGCGGCGATACCACGGTCACCATGACCGGCGGTTCGGCTGATCGTGTATACGGCGGCTCTCGATCCGGTACTGTGCAAAATGTTTTGGTATCTGTTTCCGGTGATTGCACCATCGGAAATCTGTATGGCGGCGGACATCAGGAATCTGCTGTAACCAATGGTACGATTGACGTAGATGTTTTTGGCAATGCAACCATCACCATCGTGTATGCCGGTGGCGATATGTGCAACTATGCCGGTATTCCTGATCTGGATATCACCGGCGGAACCATCAGCGAAAACGTATACGGCGGTTGCTATAGCGGAACGGTGTCGGCAACGGATGTTTATCTTTCCGGCACTACCATCGGCAATGCCGTTATTGGCGGTGGCAATTTGCCTGAAGCGGTTGTGGCGGGAAATTCCAATGTTATAATCGAGAATAATTGCCAAATCGGCGGTACCATTTATGGCGGTGGCCGTAATTCCATGGTCAACGGCAATGTTACCTTGACCATTTCTGATTCCACGATTAAACACGTTCGTGGCGGCGGTGTCGCATCCGGTGTAGGCGGGACCATCACCACCACGGTGACAAACTGTGCCGTTGGTGGCAGTCTTGCCGGCAGCGGCGGAGCCGATGATAGTACCGTAGGTGGCGATGTTACTTTTCTGGTGCAAAATTGCACCGGAATCGACGATATTTACGGTGCTTATAATGAGACCATATCCGGCAATGTGTATCTCACCGTTGAAGATACTTCCTTTGCCGATACAACGAACAATCGCCATATCTGGGGCGCCGGCTATGCCGACATTCGTGCGGATGGTAGCGGCAACGGCGGAAATGTATATCTCACTGTCCAACGCACCAATGCGCAGTATATTTTCGGCGGTGGTCTTGAAAACAGTGTGGTTGAAGGCACTGCCTATGTGAATATTACCGATTGTAACGGTGAAAAATTCTGTGGCGGCGGTCATAAATCAACTGCTCAAGTGGGCGCTGTGGAAATGAATTTCCATAGCGGAACTGTTAATCGTCTGTTTGGCGGCGGGGTAGACGGCACCGTTGTGGGCGATGTGGTACTCAATGCCAATGGCGGTACCGTTAAGACTGATATTGGCGGCGGAAACCATACCGGCGGCTCCATCGGCGGCAATGTCACCGTGAATCTCAATGGAGTCAAAGCCAATAATAATGTATTTGGCGGCTCCCATAGTGGCGGCTCTATTGCCGGTCAAATTACCGTAAACGGCTACGCCGGTACAACGGTCAAATCCGTCCATGGCGGCCACTATGGCCCCGACTATGCAGGAAATACGGATGTTAATATCTATGGCGGAACCTATACCAATGTCTACGGCGGCGGTTATAACGGTGCTGTAAACGACACGCATATTCAGATCTGGAGCGGTACGATCGGCTATGTTTACGGCGGTGGCCGTGAGGTTGAAGCAACGGCAGTGAATACAAATGTTTTGGTGGATGCAAATGCAAGCGGTGCAGGCACCATCAGCATCCAGGGTATTCGTGGCGGCGGTAATGTGGGCGCTGTAAGCGGAAATGTCAATGTTACAGTCTCTGATGTGGCAGACGGGGAAAAGAAGATTACTTTGGGTATTTACGGCGAAGGTGCCGGTGTACTTACAGAAGGAAATCGTAATGTAATCTATGGCGGCGGTATCACCGGCGCTGTTGCAGGAACGGCCAATATCACCTTGTCTGACCTTAATGTAGGGAAGGGCACACAGCCCGTCTCCCTTTACGGTGGCGGTCAACAGTCTACCGCAACGGTGGGCAATGTGTTATGGGCTCTTCATAATGTTCAGGTTTTGGACACTGATGCAAGCGACGAGACCTGCTCCCGCTTCTTTGGCGGCGGCGAAGATGGCGCTGTGACCGGTTCCGTTCAAACAATCGTAACCGGTGATACCGTTTTTGATGCCGATTATTATGGTGGCGGCAACTATGGTACGGTTGGTTCGGTTACCAATCGGATCGGCGGAAATGCTCTCTTCCAGTTGGATTTCTTTGGCGCCGGATATATTAAAGATGCGGATCATGATGCGGCCGTAGGTTCGGCTCATACCATTTTTGACGGCACCGATATTCGTATTATGGGGGAGGCCTATGGTGCAGGCTTTGAGGCCACCACCGGCACCGTTCTTTTGGAAGTGAAAAACGGTCGATTTGGCGATTTCTCTCCCAATGATACCAATAACGGAAACATCTATGGAGGTGCTTATGCCGGTGCTGTGACCGGCACCACCACCGTTCTCTTTGAAGGAGAAGGCAGTGTGGAAACCGAGCGCTCTGTATACGGCGGCAGTCGAATGGTGGGTTCCACCAGTGCGGACACTGTGGTTACGCTCAGTAACCCCAATGCTGTGGTTAATCATTATCTCTTTGGTGGCGGTATTTCCGGCTCTATTTCCGGTGATGTGACCGTCAATATTAACGCAGGTACCGTCGGCTATCATGTTTACGGCGGAAGCTCCACCGCTAATGTGGGCGTTCAAGACGGGGATTCCACCGTTACCTTGAATATTCTGGGCGGCAATCTCAAGCAGATCTACGGCGGCGGCAAAGGTCATGCCGACGATGGATTGGACTCTCCCGTGGATAGTATCGTCTATGGTGATGTTATTTTGAATATTCGGGATGTGGCGGATGATGGCTATGCCATCAGCAAGCTTACCCGGATTTACGGCGGTGGTCATTCCGCAAAGGCAACGGTCTGCGGCGATATTACCACCAATCTGGAAAATGTAACTGTTACGGCCTTCTATGGCGGCGGTAACAGCGGCCCTGTTGAGGGCAATATCACCAATAATATTTTGAACCTGAATCCCCGCACCATCTATGATGGTGGTGATAAGCCGGTGCTGGAAAGCGGCATCTATTATCATGGCGGCGGATGCAACGGTACTGTGACCGGTAATATTTCCAACAATTGGACCGGTACGCTGGAAGGGGATACCGTTTCCTATGTCTATGAATATGTAGGCGGCGGCGAGAATTCTTCGGCCGTTGTGAATGGAAATATCACCAATACCTTGACCGGTGAAATGGGCGAGACTGCTACCGGCAGCCATAAGACCTCCGGTTTGGTTATTGGCTATGTATATTACGGTGGTTGCGTTGGATCAACGCTCAACGGGAATATTACCAACCTGATTACCGACATTGATATGCGCAAGCTGTATAGCGGCAGTAGTCTGTCCGGTACTTATTTCTACGGCGGAAGCTACAATGGAGTCATTAATGGTGATGTCAGCACCACCTTGAATGGCACCGATCCTCAGAATCAGAGCCAGCTTCGTACCATTTACAGTGCAAATGCCTATGGCGTGGTCAACGGTACATCCAATATGACCGTGTTGGGTAGCGTTTATAACGGCGGCGACTATTTGGTCGGCGGCGGACGCTTCGGCTCCACACGAGTGGAAACCACCAATGTATTGATCGATGGCCCCGGCTCCGATCTGGGCGATGTTTTCGGCGGCGGCCATGTGGGTAAAGTCATCGGTAATGCCGGAAAAGATGTTGCGGCAGATACCCATGTAACGGTGCTGAACGGAACCATCGACTATGTCTATGGCGGCGGATCCAGCTTAGATGCGGCAGTAGACGGAAATACCTTTGTTCAGATTGGTGATCCTTCTGTTGCACCCGAAAAATTAGTAATTGAGGGCGATGTCCACGGCGGTGGTTACAACGGCACTGTGGGTGGAAATGCTCGGATCGTGATGTATAACGGTACCATTAATAGTGAGATCTACGGTGCCGGTCGAGGCGAAGAAGAAAACGGCGGTGCTGTTTCCGGCTCTGTTACGATTCGTCTTTATGGCGGCACAGTAGGAAATGCCGTTTATGGCGGCGGCTATGGCAGTACTGCGAATGCCAGCGAAAGCGATATTGCTTTGATCGGTGCAGAGATCGGCAGCAATGTCTTTGGCGGCGGTTTCCGTGGCTCTGTTTATCAAACCAACGTGCAGATGGTAGGCGGCTCTGTGGGCAATAACGTCTATGGTGCCGGTACTGCTGCAGCATCTCAGGTTTATACCGCCAATGTGGTGGTGATCGGCGGTTCTATTGGCAACTCCATCTTTGGTGGAGGTAATGCAGGAAGCGTTGTGGATAACCCTATCACCAAGGCATTGGAAGGAAATACCAATGTTCTTGTTGAAGGCGATACCTCCTTCTCGCTGACTATCGATGATGTGGTTTATCATCCTGTTAACACCACATTGAACGGTCTGTATGGCGGTGGCTATACGGGTACGGTTGAGAATAATACCGGTGTTACCCTTCATGATATGTCCGGCAGTAACAAAGCATTGTGCAACGTGCAGGTCGGTACCGGCACCGGTACTACCCGTGCCATCTTCGGCGGCGGCCATCAAGGGCCGGTGAACGGTTCCACCTACGTACTTTTGGATAACTGTTATGTAGGAAAAACCCTTGGAGGCTCTTCTGTATACATCTTTGGCGGCGGTCGTAATACTAAGGCAACGGTAGGAAACGCCCATACCGTGTTCCGTAATATGACCTATTCCTCCAATGCGGGCCGTACCTTCGGCGGCGGCTATTATGGCGCCGTATTAAATGATTGCTCCTTTACCTTAGAAGGTGCTACCAATCATAACGGTACTCTGTTTGGCGGCGGCGAATATGCCCCTGTGGGCGGCACAGCCACCACCAGCATTCTGGACACCTCCCATTTGGAGGAGTGTCTGTACGCCGGCGGCCGTTATGCTGCGGCAACGGCTGGTAATACCCATGTCATTATTGATGCCTCTAAAACGCCTGTTTCCGGCAAATATACCTTGGAGCATACCCTCTTTGGCGGTGGAATTCTTGCTGAAGTGAAGGGGAATACCTTGGTTGAGTTTAAAAACGGCTCCGTTAACTATAGTGCCTTTGCAGGTGGCGATATTGCCCATGTGGGCGGCACCTCTACCATTAAGGTCAGCGGAGATTCTTATCTCAATACCAACCTTTATGGCGGTGGCCGTGGTAGAACCCGTCAGGCCAATGTAGGCAATACAGTAGTGGAAGTGACCGGAAATGCTTACATTAAAGGCGGCGTCTACGGCGGCGGCGAAGGCTTTAAGACCTTGGTTCATGGGACCACCGATGTGACCATTGATATGGATCATACCGTTACCGTAACCGAGCAGCTTGCCGATCTCAGTTCTCCCACCTCCGGTAAGACCGGGGTGACCATTGATGTGGCCGCCGGTACCGCCGGTACTATCGGTGGCAGCGTTTATGGCGGCGGAAACCGTGGTGCTGTTGGCGAAGGCTCTGTTATTGTCGGTACGAATGATGCTGAAATCACCACTCCCGGTAAAACGAAAGTGACCGTAAAGGGTGGCCATATTGTGGGCTCTGTTTTTGGCGGCGGTCGTGGTGAGCCTACAGCGGAAGAAACCTATCAGATCTCCATGGGTGCGGTGTTCGGTTCCACCGAAACCAACATTTATGGCGGATCGATCGGCGGTAAGGCCGGTGTAGGCGGTGTTTACGGCGGTGGCGAAAAGAGCCGTGTCTATGGTGCCGAAGGCACTAAGGTGGCGATTGTGAATATCGATGCCACCCAAATGGATGCGGATATTGCTATTCACGGTTCCGTCTTTGGCGGCGGCGACCGTGGTGAAGGCAAGACCATGAATACCTCGATTCCTACCACCGTAGGGGATGTAGAGGTGAATATCATCGGCGAAACTACTGCCGAGGCCCGTAATCAAGCCACTCAGATTTATATTAAGGATGGTGGCGTGTTTGGCGACGGAAACCTTTGTAAAACCGAAGGCACCCGTGTGATCAATATTCAGGATTTCGGCACCGGTGTAGAACCTCGTGCTGATGCAACGACCTTAAAAACTTTACATTCCATCCAGCGTGCCGGTACCGTCAACCTTATCAATTCCGATGTGGTGTTAATCGGTCTGGAAGATACGCTGGATTCCGGTGATTATGAGACTTATTCCATCAGCCGTGTAGATGCCTTGTATTTGAAGGAAGGCAGCACCGTGAAATTGGATTCCATTGTGAAGTACCTGGGTGCTTTGCATAGCGATTATCAAGCAGAGCGTACCTTTATTGATAAAGGCTACAACAATGTGAATAACCAATACACCGGCCATGGCGGTCAGGTGGGAAATGTTGAAAAACTCACCGATGAAGAAATCGCAACTTATATCACCAATGATGTTACTCTTGCCAATAATCATACCGATTATAATACCGTTTGTATTGCCAACGGTCGTTATTTAACGATTGCAGACGAAAAGGGCGTTTACGGCCCTGTCACAGGTCTGTATACCTTGGAATTGCTTAATGCTGTTCCCGGAGAAGGTGGCGGCTTTGTGTATGGTGATATTACTACCAGTACCGGTGATTTTATCTGTACCACGCCCTATTCTGCATTGGCTCGTAGCGCCGATGGGTATATGGATGTTATTGATAATGTGGGCAAACTGGTGGATGAGCCGAAATACTCTTACTATTATTGGTATATCAGCGGTGATCAGGTGAACTATGATCTGTCGGTAGATGGTTATTTGGGCATCAATAAGTTGGACTATGCCGATAGCACAGCCTTTGCCTATGCTCAAAATGCCATTGACGGTGCGCCCCAGCCCTTACACTATGTGTTGGAGTCTGTTGCGGTCAATGATGTGTTGACCAATCTGCTGAATACCTATGATTTGGAAACCAGCGCTTCCGCCATTGCTTCCACCAATGAAAAAGCCATTGCTGTGGAATTTAAGTTGGCAGGGCAGTCTTTGGGCTTCTTGACCAAAACCAATGGCGGCCAGTGGGCGTTGCTCAACGGCGGAAATGCCGTAACCGGTCTGCAAGGTGTTCAGGTGGAAGAAAATGGCCAGATTGAAGCCAACTCCCTGCTCTATGACCTGGTAGACGGAACCAATAATCTGCTGGAAGTGGTGCTCTATCGCTCCCAAGCGGCGGATGATTGGACCGAGGGCATGGGTGTTACCATGACCATGAAGCTGTTCCAAGAAACGGCCGGTGAAACCTATCAGCCTGTTGAAAACGGTGCTCATACTCATGTGATCAATGCCACCATGGCTCTTCGCCGTGTGGTTCCCACTCAGGCGGTCTATACAGAAAACCGTCGGAATTATGTGGGTGTTGCAGGGTTGACGGATATTCGTATCAACGAACATTCCTCCTTCACCGCCGAGATTCAAACGGATTATATTCCCAGCGCTTTCCCTGCTGAGGGCTCTACCTTTGTAACCTCTTTGAATATCTCTTCTTTGCCGGTAGGCACAAAGATTACATTGGCAGATCTTACGGGAGATACTCCGACCTTCTATTATTACATTAAAACGGTAGCGCAGAATGCGGTGAATCTGTCTGAATTCATGCAGATGGGCACCGAGATCAGAATTGCAGATCTGCCGGAAGCGCCCGCATTTGTGGAAGCCTATGAGGGTCAATCCTCTGAAATTGTAAATGAGCGCTTGCTGTTTGTCTTTGATTTTGAGCAGGTGGATGCCGGCTTTTGGACGTCCTTTAGCCCGGCGGATCCTCATACCGGAACCATCACCTTAAACCATCTCTATGATGGGCATGAAATCATGGTTTATAATAATGCCGATGGCTCTGCCTCTGTGGCAGAAACCATGAGCTATGGTGTTTATCCCACTGTAGAGGGTCTGGAATCCTTTACCATCGATTTCAGCGCCAATTCCGCAGATGGCGATGATGCCGGTGCCGATGATGCGACCGATGCCACCTTCCCGGTAAAAGGAGCCTCTCAGTTTGAGGTTGATCTGACGGAAAGCACCGTGGCAGCCGATACCCGCTATTATGAGGGTGAATTTGCGCTGAAACTGCAGATGTACTTAGATGATGATTTAACCACACCGGTTCCTATGCCGGATGGAATCGTCTTTGAGTGCAACGGCAAGCAGTTCTATCCCGATTACAGCAATGAATTTGCAGTTGTCGGTGTTAACGGTTATGGTACCCATACCGTTACCATGAATACTGATCTCTTTGGAATCGAAGGGGTCAGCGGAAAGGTAACACTGAAGGCGGAGGTTTATTCTGCCGCAGAAGCTACCTACCATAATAGCATTAATACCACTCGCACAGCGCAAGGGTATTTCCTGCTGGGTGATGCTTATGATCATCACTTGCTGATCCATAGTGAGAATCGAGCCACCAATTTGTTGTTGGATCGGGGAGAGACCTTGTCCTTTACCCTCACAACGTTGGTGACCAATGAGACCGACCCCTCCTCGGAGGAACTTCCTGAAGAGGATGCTATCGTATCGGTAGAAGCCTATCGAAAGGTAGAGGGGGCGTACAAAGAACCTGTAGATTTGGGTAAACTGTTCACAGAAGGGCATCTTGCTCTGGCTCAAACCGATGGTGAGGCAGTTGCCAACGATTGGTTGGTTCATAACACGGCAGAAGCCGGAACCTATCGTTTGGTCTTTACCTTTGCCAATCGGGTGGAGTATCTCTATTTTGTAATCAATTAAAAAATCTCCGCAGCACATGAGTGCTGCGGAGATTTTTTTAAATGGTTCGTATTTTTCCTTTTGGGTCTAAATAATAAACCTTTTTCAGCGTTTGTCCTATGGAGATTCCTTCTTTTTCTTTTAGGATCTGTGCGGTTTTAGTGGCGGGATCATAAAGGCAGGGATATCCATATTCATTGAGATAGTAAAGCTTACCGTCTTCCCCTGCGGTTAGATTGGAAAGAGAAGAAGGGGTGATTTGCTCTGCAGGTGCATCTTTTTGAATGCGGTAGAGACCTTCTTTGCCACATCCGTAAAGGGTATCGCCTAAGGTGCAAAGCTCGGTCAGCAAAGGTGCATCTTTTTGAGTATCCTCCTGCCAAAGGCGCCCCTCGCCATCCAAAAGATAAAGGGTATCTTCCCAATAGGCAAAATCGGCGGCTTCTTTAGTGGAAAGGGTGGTAATGGAACTTCCATCCCCTGCAAGGTATTGCACCCTTCGCTCCGGAAGAGAAATGAAATAGAGACCTTCCTCGGCGGCAAGCATGTGTTGCACTTTGCCGTGGAATATTTTGATCTTTAAGCCCTTATAATGAGCATAGATCCCGTTTTCATAAGATAGATAAGTAATCGTTCCATCGGAGGCAAGGCTTTCTGCTGTTTTGAATTTTTTGAGGCAGACTCCCTTTTGAGCAATGTCTCCACCCTCTGCCAGCGGCTTTGAGGGGGAGGGAGCAGAAGCAAGCCCTTCCGGCAGGATGATGGGGTGTCCCAAAGCCTCCTCGGCCTTTTGCAGGGCAGAGTGGAGAGTGAGCGGGTCGGCATGCTGCTGATATTCCATTAAAAGCGCTCTTTGCACCTCTTCATTGAGAGGATCTTCTTCCAAGATGGCAAGTCGACAAAGGTTTTGGGCAATCCGCCCCTCTGCCTTTGGCAAAAGTGCGTAAGGGTTCGGCTCTTTCTTGAAAAAAAGCCCCAAGCCTGCGATGATCACTAGGAGAAGAACCGCTCCGGATCCGCCAATCCATATCCAATTTGCTTTCGTCAATCTTTTCATATGGAGATTCTACCATAAATTGAATCAAAAATGAAGAGAATTTTGGCGAAATTTTTATTGACTGAGAAAAAATGGGATGATATAATTTTTTTATTCTATTATAGGAGTTGATACATTATGGCAATTAAAAATGCCTATCTGAATGATCTTTATGCTCGTGTTGAGCAGCGGAACCCCGGTGAAAAGGAGTTTTTGCAGGCAGTATTTGAGGTTCTGGAGTCCTTGGAGCCTGTTGCCGAGCAGCGCCCTGATTTGATCGAGGCCGGTGTGTTTGAGCGGATGGTAGAGCCCGAGCGTCAAATCGGCTTCCGTGTGCCCTGGGTAGATGATAATGGCAAGGTGCAGGTTAATCGTGGCTATCGCATCCAGTTTAATTCCGCCATCGGCCCTTATAAGGGCGGTATTCGTTTCCATCCCACTGTGAACTGGTCTATTATGAAGTTCTTAGGCTTCGAGCAGACCTTTAAGAACAGCCTCACCAGCCTGCCTATGGGCGGCGGTAAGGGCGGTGCTGATTTTGATCCCACCGGTAAGAGTGATGGTGAGATCATGCGCTTCTGCCAGAGCTTTATGACCGAACTGGAGCGTCATATCGGCGCTGATACCGACGTTCCTGCCGGTGATATCGGCGTAGGTGCTCGTGAAGTAGGCTATATGTTTGGTCAGTATAAGAGACTCCGCAATGAGTTCACCGGTGTTCTCACCGGTAAGGGCATTCCCTTCGGCGGCTCTCTCATCCGTCCTGAAGCAACCGGTTTCGGTGCTGTTTATTATGTGGTTGAATTGCTCAAATCCTTGGGCGAAGAGGTAAAGGGCAAGACCTTCGCCGTGTCCGGCTTCGGTAATGTGGCTTGGGGTACTGTTCGTAAGGTCCATGAGTTGGGCGGTAAGGTGGTTACCATCTCCGGCCCCGATGGCTATGTTTATGATGCCGATGGCGTTGCCACCGAAGAAAAGATCAATTATCTTTTGGAAATGCGTGCCTCCGGTCGCAATAAGGTGCAGGATTATGCCGATAAGTTCGGCGTTCCCTTCTTTGCAGGCAAGCGTCCTTGGGAGCAAAAGGTGGATATCGTGATGCCTTGCGCCACCCAGAATGAGGTGGATGTTGCCGATGCTAAAAATATTGTTGCCAACGGTGTGAAGTATTACATCGAGGTTTCCAATATGCCCACCACTGCCGAGGCAGTTTCCTATCTGAAGGAAAATGGCGTCATTATCGCTCCCTCCAAGGCAGTCAATGCCGGCGGCGTTGCCGTTTCCGGTCTGGAAATGAGCCAAAACTCTATGCGTTATAGCTGGACTGCTGAAGAAGTAGATGCCAAGCTCTATCAGATCATGGCCAATATCTTCAAGGCTTCCTCCGAAGCCGCTGAGAAATACGGCATGAAGGGCGACTTGATCGCAGGTGCTAATATTGCCGGCTTCTTGAAGGTAGCAGAGGCCATGAAGGCTCAAGGTGTGGTCTAATCCCGCTGAAATCGGCGCAGACCGACATAAATAAGGAACGCCTCCCTCTAATAGGGAGGCGTTTTTTTATGTCTTCGCCGTTTTTCACTCTCGATGTATCGACATACATCTTCACCTGAAGAAACGGCGATCTGCATCCGATTTGAGGGAAATGGATTCTGCTAAAAATTGTCATAAATATTGTGAAATATAAACAAATTATGAGGCGGAATTTTGGATTGTAAATCTTTCTACTCTATGCTACAATAAAGGTAGAAGAATTCATCGAAAAGGAGGTTTTTATGATGAATAAAATGAGAAAAGTTTGGAGCGTTCTGCTGTGTGCAGCCATGCTGATCAGCATGCTTTCTGTGGTAGCTTCTGCTGCGGGGGCACCGGTGATCACCAAGCAACCGGTAGATGTAACGCTGACCGAGAGCGGCGATGCGGTCTTTACCTTAACGGCCACCGGCGAGGATCTGACCTACGAGTGGTATTATCTGTATGGCGATAGTGAGCGGGGAGATCACTCCTTGATCGAAGATTTCGAGGGATTTGTTTCCGGTGCTTCCACCAATACGCTGACCCTTCACAATGTCGATTGCAGCGCTAATACATATTTACATTGCCACGTCATCAATGAAGAGGGTAAAGCTCTTTCTGATGTTGTGGAATTGAATGTAGCCCATGAAAATCTCACCTTTGCTTATACCCGTGAAGATCATCTGGAGGTTTGCACTTTTTGCGGGGAGCAAAACGGCGGGATTTTACCCCATAATTATGGCAACGATACTGTTTGCGACGATTGCGGCTTTGATTCCGCCAACCCCGTGGTTTGCCCCTTGATCATTCCCGGTGAGTATGAGTGGAACTATTTCGGCAATGTCCAAAATGATCTGGTTTTGAGTGTAGCGGCATACGGTATGGATCTTTCCTATCAATGGTACCTGGATGATGTTCCCATCGATGAGGTAGAAGGACTTACCGTAGAGGGTGCCGATACCGATACCCTTACCGTGAAAGCATATCCCACAATGTGTGAGCTTTCCAATCGTAGTTTTTACTGCGTAGCAAGCAATAGCGAAAGTGAATGCAACATGAGCGTTTATGTTTATATCGACCATGATCACTCTTCGGAGGATTGGGAGATCACTCCTCATCATCACATTCAGTATTGTGTGTGCGGTGAAGAGTTAGTCAATGAGGTTCACTCGGATCGAAATAGCGATAAACTCTGCGATACCTGCGACTTTGATTTTGAGGAAGCCGGCGCCCCTGTTATTACGGTGAATCCGGAGGATACCAACACCAAAAACGGCGAAGATATCGTGATTAAAGTAGAGGCCACCGGTACCGGTCTGACTTATCAGTGGTATTATGGTTGGGATGAGCCCCTCGAGGGCGAAACCTCCGCTACGCTCACCATTGAGTCGGTCTATGATCCCGAAAACGGTGTATATGATTGCGCCAATGCAAGCTCCTACTATT
>JAZQAR010000060.1:0-4335 GCA_045545315.1 Eubacteriales bacterium
ACGATTTTTGCCGGCATCTTCTATATGAATGACAGGCAGTACAATCTGATTGCTTTGCTGATACTTTTTGAATGTATGCTGCCGTTTATCCTGGTGTTTGAGGGCAGAAAACCTAAGGCGAGAGAGCTTGTTACGATAGCCGTACTTTGCGCTATCGGTATTGCAGGCAGAAGTCTGTTCTTTATGCTGCCACAGTTCAAACCCGTACTTGCGCTGACCATCATTGCAGGCGTTGCCTTTGGCGGAGAAGCGGGCTTTTTGGTTGGAGCCGTTACCATGCTCACGTCCAATATGCTGTTTTCCCAAGGCCCATGGACTCCTTGGCAGATGTTTGCGATGGGTATCATCGGTTTTCTTGCCGGTGTACTTTTCAAAAAAGGATGGCTTAGAAGAACCCGTGTATCTCTTGCGGTATTCGGAGCATTTACCGCAATTATTATCTACGGCGGAATCATGAACCCTGCCGCCGCATTTATGGTATCTTCGGAAAGTATTACCTTAAAGACCTTGTTTGCCTATTACGTAACAGGACTACCGATGGATCTTGTTCACGCATTCGGAACGGCACTCTTTATTATGCTTGCCGCTGAACCGATGCTTGAAAAGATGGATCGAATCAAGGTTAAATACGGATTGGTGGAATAAGCGGTCTTTTTTGTTGCACTTTTTGATAAATTGTGCTATGATTTTTTTGGTAATTTCATCCACTTTAAAAAGGGAGGTTCAACATTATGAAACGAATTTTATTCCAAGGGGATTCCATCACCGATTGCGGCCGTAAAAGAGAGGATTTTTACGGGCTGGGTACCGGCTATCCGTTACTGGTCAAGGCGCACCTCGGTTATGAGGAGCCCAATGAATATGAGGTGATCAACCGGGGGATCAGCGGCAACCGGATCGTGGATCTCTATGCCCGGATCAAGGCGGATTTCATTAACCTGAAGCCCGATTACGCCAGTATTTTTATCGGCGTGAACGATGCCTGGCACGAGATCGGCCATCAGAACGGGGTGGATACCGCCAAGTTCGAAAAGATCTATGAGATGCTGCTGGAGGAGATCTATGCAGCCTGCCCCGATATCAAGCTGATGATCATTGCTCCCTTTGTGTTGGAGGGCAGCGCTACCTGTGATACCGAGGAAAAGCCCGACCGTCTGAACCAATTCCGGGTGGACGTGGCGGAAAAGAACGCTGTGGCCAAGAAGATCGCCGCTAAATATAACCTGCCCTGCATCGACCTGCAGGCGGCCTTTGACGAGGCCTGCACCAAGGCCGGCCCCGATTATTGGACCCGTGACGGCGTGCATCCCACTCCTAACGGCCACGAAATGATCAAACGGCTGTGGCTGAAGACCTTTGAGGAGATGAAATAAAATGAAATACGCTAATCTGCACCTGCATTCCAATTTTTCCGACGGCGGATTCACACCCAAACAGTTGATCCGGATCGGGAAGTCCTTGGGCTACCGTGCCCTGGCATTGACCGACCATGAAACCGATGGCGGGGTTCGGGATTTTATGAATGTGGCAAGGCAAGAGGGGATCCACACCCTGGCCGGAGTGGAGTTTTACGGAACCGAAAGCGGCGTGAAGCCCCATTTGGTGGCCTTGGACTACGATATGGAGGATCCCGGCATCCGGGCGTTGATCGACCGATTGGTGGAGGGCCGGAACGAATGTACCCGCAAGTGCGTGGAGCGGGGCATAGAACTTGGCTTTGTGCAGGGGATCACCTGGAATGACGTGTTGGATTTGAATATGGAAGGCTCCTGGCTGTGTATCGATTCGGTGATCCGGGCCATGGAGATCAAGAAGGCAGTGCCCGCCGATTACGATTGGGCCACCTTCCGGGCCAACGTGTTCAATGCGCCGGAACCCAGAACCTTCCGACCCAAGGCACCCACCGCCGAAGAGGTGATCAAGACCGTCCGCAAGGCGGGGGGCATTATCGCTCTGGCCCATTGCAACGAGCATATCGAACTTTTGGATAAACTGGTGAGCTACGGTCTGAACGGTATTGAGGTTTCTCATCCGGATCTATACCGGAACTATGCCAGCCTGGCGGTGGAGGCGGCAGAAAAATATAATCTTTACCGCTGCGGCGGGACCGACCATACCGGTGCTATGAGCTGTTGCGGCGGTAATTTGGCCATCCCCGCGCTGGAGGGCATCACCGACGAAGAGTTTATGATGATCAAAGAGCGCAGATTAGGTTAAAAAATCCCCCGACGGAGCAAGCTCCACCGGGGGATCATTTTTGTCAGTTTGAAAGTTTTCGAAAGGGTCTAAGGGAAAACCTTTTACAAAAGGTTTTCCCTTTATTTGTTTTCTTCCTTGGGTGCCGGGGCCAGGCCGACAGCCTCGGAGACCGGCAGGCTGAAGGCGATGCCCTGAGCTTTTTTTGCCATCCCCATCTCTTTGTAGATGGCGTTGAGAACGGTATCACGCAGTTCCTTTTCCACCACCATCATTAAGATCTCTTTATCTGCGTGAAGGGTGATACCGAAAAAGGCGGCGGCCTCTTCCCTGGCTACGCCCCGGGCGTTGATAATGGTACCGCCCCGTACCCCCAATTCCCGGGCAACGTCCATCACGTCCTCGGCAAAGCCGGCGGTGTCGATGGCAAAGATCACTTCGTGGTTATTGGTTGTCATTTTCGTTCCCCCTTTTGAGCCGGTTGTTGCTCATAAATTGATAAAGATTGACGCCGATCACGCTGGAAAGCGGCACCGCAAAGGCAATGCCCTTGCCGTTTTTGATGGTGGCGAATTTATCCTCCAGGGTCTGCAGGATGGGTTCCACCTTGTCTTCCCGCACCACGCTGAGGATCACCGCCTTTTGCTTGTTCAGCCCCAAAAGCTCCACCAACTCCGAGGCGGCGGTTCCCAGACCGCTGAGGGCCATCTGACAGTTGACCTCAAACTGGCTGATTACGTCTAAATAGAATTCGGCTTTCGGCCGATCCACCACCGTAAAGAGCAGCTTTAGTTTTTTGATGGCAGAATCGTTAACGGTATTTTGCATCCTTGCCCCTCCTTACATAAAGTTGATGATCTGCTGATCATCTGCATCCAGAATGCGCTTCATAGCCCGGTGCTCCTTTACTCGCCGATCCAACAGGGATCGGAACCCTAATAGCTGAATGGTGATCAGGGGGGTCATCGCTACCAAGGCCACCACCCCGAAGGCATCCCGCAGAACGGCATTCTCACCCTGGAGGGCCACACAAACGCCGATGGCAAAGGGCAGGATAAAGCCGGAGGTCATAGGTCCGCTGGCCACGCCGCCGGAGTCGAAGGCGATGGCGGTGTAGACCCGGGGTACAAACAGGGAAAGGGCCAGAGAGATAAAGTAGCCGGGGATCACGTAATAGACCAGAGAAAAATCAAAAAGAATGCGGATCATAGAAAGGGCGATGGAGGCACCCACACCAATGCAAAGCCCCAGGATCATAGATCGCTTGGAGATCATCCCGCCGGTGACCTCCTCCACCTGCTGATTCAATACGTGGATGGCGGGCTCCGCCAATACCACCAAAACACCGGTCAACAGGCCGAAAAGTACCAATAGCCAAGGACTGCCCTGGGCCAGGGAGTGACCTAACTTGTAGCCGATGGGCATAAAGCCCACGTTGACCCCGGTCAGGAATAAAACCAGCCCGATATAGGTCATCCCCACGCCGATGGCGATGCGGAACAGCCGTTTGCGGGGCAGCTTTAAAAAGAGTACCTGACAGATCAAAAAGAAGACCACGATCAGCCCTAAGGCCAGGGCGACCTCGCCGGCGG
This sequence comes from Eubacteriales bacterium, assembly GCA_045545315.1. Lineage (GTDB taxonomy): Bacteria > Bacillota > Clostridia > Oscillospirales > QAKW01 > QAKW01. The sequence continues at coordinate 3,789 of JAZQAR010000060.1, forward strand.
TGTGCCGGGCGGTGGTGAGAAAGGCTTTGAGAATATCGCCGGAAACGGTGTAGTCCGGCACCTGATAGGACAGCCCGCTTTTGGAAAAGACCCCTAACAGCAAAACCGCCATAATGGGCCCCACCGAGCAAAGAGCCACCAGACCAAAGCTGTTGTCTTTACTGCGGGGATCCCCTAAGACAGCGGCAATACCAACGCCCAGCGCCATAATAAAAGGTACGGTGATGGGGCCGGTGGTGACTCCGCCGCTGTCAAAGGCCAGGGGCAAAAGGTTCAGTTGTCCGTTTACGGCCAATAATAAGCCCAATGCAAAAAGCAGCATATAAAAGAGCATCAGTAATTGGGAAAGGGGACGGCGGAAGACGATCCGCAGCACCGCCACCAGTAAAAAGGCGCCCACCCCAATGCCAACGGCATAGATCAGGAGGGTGCCGTTCATCACCGCCTTGACCTGGTTAGCCAACACCTGCAGATCCGGCTCCGCAATGGTGATCAGCATCCCCATTACAAAGCAGACAAGTCGGAGGCCAAGCGGTCTTAGGAAGAC
>JAZQAR010000061.1:0-38584 GCA_045545315.1 Eubacteriales bacterium
GCATACATCTTATGGCGGAAGGTCTTTTCCCGCAGGTCAAAGGCCACCGCCACCATATCCGGTTGGGCGATGGCAAAATATTTAAAATAAAGCTTTAAGAAGCCGTAGATCCCGTTGGTGGGGCGCCCATCCCGGGTGGAGAGGGCGTGGATGGCATAGTAAGCCCGATTGACGATGGAGTTGCCGTCAAAAATCAACAGTTTCATTCAAGATCTCCTTCCTGAGCGACCCGCTCATCGATGCCGCAACGGCGGAGCAGGTTCAAAAGATCCCCGGGTAAGGGGCATCGAAAAGACATTTTTTCGCCGGTGACCGGCTGGGTGAATTGCAACGTTTCGGAATGGAGGGCCTGGCGTCCCAGTTCCGCATCTTCCCTGCCATAGAGAAAATCGCCTGCCACGGGTGCGCCCAAATGGGCCATATGCACCCGGATCTGGTGAGTGCGCCCCGTCTCCAACTTCAGGCGGACCAGAGAATATCCGTTCCCTTCCGCCAGCACATTATAATGGGTGACGGCAGGATCCCCGGCGGGATCCACCCGCCGACCGATGACCGAGCCCGGGGCTCTGGCAATGGGGGCATCCACGGTGCCACTTTTTTCCGGCAGGGTGCCTTCTAATATGGCTAAATAGGTGCGTTGTACCTTTTGGTGCTTGAGATCCTCCCCCAGCACCCCGGCGCTATGGGCGTTTTTGCCCAAAAGGATGGCACCGCTGGTATCCTTATCCAGCCGATGCACCGGCCGAAAGACGAATTCCCGATTCTTTTGCTGCATATAATATGCCACCGCATTGGCCAGGGTGGTGCCGTGGTTCCCCAGGGAGGGATGGGTGGCCATATGGGGCGGTTTATTGAGCACCAGCACGTCCTCATCCTCATAGAGGATCTCCAACGGAATATTCACCGGGCTCAGATGTTCATCGGCCAGCTGGCTTTCCTTATTGGCGATCCGCACCGTCAGTTCATCCCCCGGGCGGAGCTGCTTTTGTACCGTGACCCGCTTACGGCCGATGGTGATGCCGTAGGGGTTCCGCTTGAGCCCGCTCAAGACCCGGCTGGAATAGCCCCGCTCCTTTAAATAGGAAAGCACCGTTCTGCCCCGGTCTTTTTCTTCAATTTTGTAGGTGATCTTACGGTAATCCAAGCCATTGACCTCTTTTAACAAAATTTCATCAGTTTATTATACCACGGACAGGCGGATTTTACAATCTTTATTATCTTGTTTTCCCAATCATTTTTCGGCAAAATCCTTGAAAGGCGGGTGTTATACTGAAGCCATGGTCATTTACGTGGATATTTTATTTTTCATCAACTTTTTAATGGACACCCTTTTGCTGGCCACAACCGCTTTGATCGCCGGGCGGCCGGTCTCCAAATGGCGGGTTCCTTTGGCAGCGGCCCTTGGAGGGTTGGAGGCTTGTATTTTATTTTTTGAGCCCACCCCGCTTTTGGGAATCCCTTTACGGATATGCCTGCCCATCGGGATGCTCTTGATCGCCTTTCCCTTTGAGCGGTTGGCCACCTTCGGCAAGACATTGTTGTTATTTTTGACCGTCGGCATTCTGTTTGGTGGGGGGATCTATGCCTTTTACGCCCTGACCGACGCAGGGAGTCATATGCTGTTTTCCGGTGGCGTTTATTACATGGATCTGCCCCTATGGTTATTGCTGGCTCTTTCCTTTGGGTTTTACGGGCTGGCCAGGCTCTTTTTCTTTTTGCTGGAGAGACGAAAGGAACAAGGGCTTTTACATACCCTGGAGATCGACGGCAGTTCGGTTCTGGCACTTTTGGATACAGGCAACTCCCTTTACGACCCCATCACCCTGACTCCGGTAGCACTGTGTCAATGGGATTCCCTGACGCTGCCGGAGCCCTTATTACAAGCGGTTTTACACCGGGATACTTCTGCCCTGCCAAGGCTCAGCCAACGATACCCGGAACTGAAGCTGCGGCTATTGCCCTACACCGATGCCTCCGGGGGGCATACCCTGATCTATGCCTTCCGCCCCAAGCGGTTTTTGATCGACGGAGCAGAGCGACGGGCTCTTGTGGGGATCGTGGCCCATACCCTGGCGCCGGACGGACGGTTCCGCGCCCTATTACATCGAGATTGGAGCAACCTATGAACGTTATTCGCTATTACTTACTGTATCACCCAAAGCTTGCCTTACTGTTACGGAAGATCGCCGGCAGAGTTCATTATGCAAACGGTTACGTGACCCTGCCCCCGCCCCTGGAGCCGGAGGAGGAGCAGGATTACATAAGAGCCCTGGATCAGGGGGAGGCTTACGCCAACCAAAAGCTGATCGAGCATAATCTGCGGTTGGTGGTCTACATCTCCAAGCGGTTTGAGACCACCGGCATTCCGGCAGAGGATCTGATCTCCATTGGCTCCATCGGGCTGATCAAGGCCATCAATACCTTTCGTTCTGATAAAAACATTAAACTGGCTACTTATGCTTCCCGGTGTATTGAAAATGAAATTCTGATGTTCTTGCGCAAGACCCATAACCAAAAGGCGGAGGTCTCCCTGGATGAGCCCCTGAACGTGGATTGGGACGGCAACGAGCTGTTGCTTTCGGATATTTTAGGCACCGATTCCGATAGCGTTTCGCGGAATTTGGAGGAAGATATCGAACGGCAAATTCTGCATTCTGCCCTGGAGCAGATCCCCCTGCGGGAGCGGATGATCATGGAGATGCGGTTCGGTCTGGGTGGGTACCGGGAGATGACCCAAAAGGAGGTGGCGGATATTTTGGGGATCTCTCAATCCTACATCTCCCGGCTGGAGAAAAAGATCATTCAGCGGCTACGGCGGGAGATCGAAAAACAGTTGTAATTACCCTTGCTTTTAGCAGGGGGCTATGATATAATGACCCCAATAAAAACAAGGGGGATGTAAAATGAATATCTCGATTGCCCGGATCGGCCAAAACAAAACGGTTGGCTATGCGGCCCGGGAATTAAGCCGCTATTTAAAGCAGATGGATCCTGCCCTTTGGGTGGATCTGCGGGTTTACGATGCCTATTCACCGGAGGTGGAAAAGGTTCTTTGGTTGGGGCTCGACGGATCGGTTCCTCAAAGCGAGGAGGACGAGATCCGCATTGACGTTCAGGACGGTTGCGGTGTCATCACCGGCTCCTCAGAGCGGGCGGTTTTGATCGGTGTATATCGGTTTTTATTTGAATTGGGGTGCCGGTTCCTGCGCCCCGGTGCCGACGGCGAAGTTATCCCCAAAAAGTTGCTGACCCCGGAGGCTCTGACTGCCAAGGTTCACGAAAAGGCCTCTGCCCGACACAGAGGGGTCTGTATTGAGGGTGCGGTCTCCTACGAGCACGTGGCTAATATGATCGATTACCTGCCCAAAGTAGGCATGAACGGTTATTTTATGCAGTTCCATACCCCCACCACCTTCTTTACCCGTTTTTATAACGACGAAAACTCTAAAATGGGGCTGAACCCCATCACCTCCGAAGAGGTTGCCCGGATGTGGAAGAGCATTGAGGAAGAGATCGCCTTACGTGGCCTGGATTACCACGCCACCGGCCACGGCTGGACCTGCGAGCCCTTTGGTATTTCTGCCGGCGGTTGGGATAAGGTGCCCGACGAAGAGACCCCGGCGGAGATCCGCACCATCCTGGCAGAGGTCGACGGCAAACGGTGCTTTTGGAAGGGCGCTCCTCTGAACACCAACCTTTGCTATTCCAACCCCGTAGTACGGGAGAAGATGACCGATGCCATCGTGAATTATTGCAAGGTGCACACCGACGTAAACTTTTTACATCTTTGGCTGGCAGACGGCTCCAACAACCATTGTGAATGTGCAGAGTGCCGCAAAAAGATCCCTTCGGATTTTTACGTGGACATTTTGAATCTGTTGGATCAAAAAATGGCTGATGCCGGGATCGAAACCAAAGTGGTTTGTCTGATATACTGCGATCTGCTTTGGGCGCCGAAGCAAGAGAGAATTGCCAATCCGGACCGATTTGTTCTGATGTTTGCTCCCATCACCCGTACCTATACCACCTCCTTTGCAGAGGTGGATCTGGACAAGATTCCTGAACTCCCGCCCTATGTGCGCAATCAACTGATCCGCCCCACCTCCGTTGCGGAAAACGTGGCGCACCTGAACAAATGGCAACAGGAACAGAAGATCGTTGACAGCTTTGACTTTGACTATCATCTGATGTGGGATCACAGCATTGACCCCGGCTATTATGAGTGCGCACGGATTCTGCACCGGGATATGACCCATCTGGACAAGTTAGGCCTTAAGGGGATGATGAGTTGCCAACTGCAACGCACCTTCTTCCCCACCGGGCTTCCCTTCTATGCCATGGCCAAGGGCCTTTGGGATAAAGAAAGCCAATTTGAAGAGATTGCTGCCGAATACTTTACCGCCGCCTTTGGCGAAGAAGCAAAGGCAGTGGAAGCCTATCTTTCGGAGCTTTCCGTCCTCTTTGATCCCGCCTATACCCGCAAAGAAAAGCCTTTGGATCCTGCCGGTGTGGAAACACGGATGAAGGCCGCCAAGGAGCGGATCGACGGTTTTTATGCGCAATATAAAGATAAGACCGGCCCCTCTTGGGAATTACTGAAGCACCACGCCAATTTTACCAAGCAGTATGCAAATACTTTGGCCGCTTATCTAGGTGATGGGCATACTTCCGAAGAGCGTGAAACGGAAAAACAAAAACTGATGAATTTGTGTTACGAACTGGAGCCCTACGTTCACGAAGGCTTTGATCCTCATAAATTCAAAGACATCTTCCGGCGGTATTGGGATAAGTTCTGTACAACTGAATAACAAAAAAGTAGCAAGCAAGCGCTTGCTACTTTTTTTGTCCGTATAGTTGATAGGGTGGATTGAGGCCCTCATAATCAATGTGGCCGAAGGTATCGCTCGCATCCAGGGCACATTGGATCAGTTTTTTGGTGAGATCGGGAACGTCCGCCCGCAGGAATGCTTCTTCCGGCGGGAGCCACAGTACCTCGCTGATCTCATCCTGATCGGCTTTCGGTGCGCCGTCCACAAGTTCCACTTTAAAAACGGCGTACCAATCCTTACGGTTAAAGCGGATCCCCAACAGATCTCCCACCGCAATTTGGAGCCCGACCTCCTCCATATATTCCCGCATCAAAGCCTCGGCGGGCATTTCTCCTTGGTTCAGGTAGCCGCCGGGGATGATCAATTTGCCCTTGCCGCCCCCGTAGGTATGGCGGGCAAGCAACACCTTTCCATCCCGGATCAGCACCCCCGCCACGCTTTGGGTCCAGCTGGTTTGTTCCGTATTCATTGTGCCTCACTCCTTTGAAAACATCTTAACACAAAATGTAAAATATTTCATCATTTTTTGAAAAAACTTAAAAAAGAGCATTGCAGTTATTTTAAAATTGTGGTATCATTTTATCGTATTTTGTTTAGCACCGGGAGGGACGAGGAACGTGTTCAAGATTGGATTTGACAACGAACTTTATATGGCGAAACAGCGGGAGAATATCCTGGAACGGATCGCCCGGTTCGACGGCAAGCTTTATCTGGAATTCGGCGGTAAGCTTTTTGACGATTATCACGCCGCACGGGTATTGCCGGGCTTTGCGCCGGATGCCAAGATCCGTATGCTGCAGAGTATGCGGGAGCAGGTGGAGATCATCTTTTGCATCAGCGCAGAAAATATCGAAAAAAGCAAGATCCGAGCCGACCTGGGCATCAGCTACGATCAGGACCTTTTACGGCAGATCGATCTGGTTAAATCCATGGACATCGAGGTCAACAGCGTTCTGATCACCAAATACAATGGCCAGCCCGCCACCGATCAGTTTATGCGGGTGATGGACGCCCGGGGCATTAAGTATTACGTACACAAGCCCATTGCCGGCTATCCCCACGATCTGGATCACATTGTCAGCGATCAAGGATTCGGCAGCAATCCTTATATTGAAACCACCAAGCCTCTGGTGGTAGTGACCGCCCCCGGCCCCGGCAGCGGAAAGCTGGCCACCTGCCTTTCCCAGGTTTATCACGAGCATAAGCGCGGCATCAACGCCGGCTACGGCAAATACGAGACCTTCCCCATCTGGAACCTGCCCCTGAAGCATCCGGTGAACCTGGCCTACGAGGCCGCCACCGCCGATCTGCAGGACGTGAATATGATCGATCCCTTCCACCTGGAGACCTACGGTGTTATGACGGTCAACTACAACCGGGACGTGGAGGCCTTCCCCATCGTGCATCGGATCTTGACCAAGATCACCGGCAACGATAAATTCTATTGCAGCCCCACTGATATGGGCGTTAATATGGCCGGCTACGCCATCTTTGACGACGAGGCCTGCCGGGAAGCCAGCAAGCAAGAGGTTTTGCGGCGGTACTTCCGGGGGCTTTCCGACCTGAAACAGGGCGTTGAAAAGCCGGAGACCGTTGAAAAGCTACGGAACATTATGGAGCATCTTTCTTTGAAGGAAGAGGATCGCCCGGTGGTAATGCCCGCCCGCAGAAAGAGCGCCGTTTGCGGCAACGTGCCCGCCGCCGCCATCGAGATGCCCGACGGACGGATCATTACCGGCAAAGCCTCCAAGCTGATGAGCGCCTGCAGCGGTGCCCTGTTAAATAGCATTAAGGTAATGGCCGATATCCCCAAATCCACCCTACTGATGAGCCCTGCCGTATTGGAGCCATTACTTTCGTTAAAAAACGAATTATTAGGTGGCAGTTCCAGCAGTAATAGCGTTTTGAAAGCCGACGACGTGCTTTCGGCCCTTTATATTTGCGCTGTTACCGATCCCGTTGCCAAACGGGCAGTGGAACAATTGCCTAAATTGAGAGGATGCGAGCTCCATTCCACCCACATTCTCAACTCCGGTGACGAATCCATCCTGCGGAAGATGCGGATGAACGTGACCACCGACCCCCATTTTGCGGGAAATAAACTGTTTAACGTATAAACTTAAAGAGGTTTTGAACCATTGGTTCAAAACCTCTTTTTTATTCTTTTACCGGGCCGGTGGTTTCCCTAAGAATCAGGCGGCCGGGGACCCGCAGGCATTCCGAACGGCTGAAGAACCGATTTTCCAGTTTTTGATCCATCAGCGCCCAGGCGGCAGAGCAAACCTGATCCGGGCAGCTATCGATAGAAGTAAGACCTGCGGTCATATAAGAGGCCACCCGCACGTTATCAATGCCAACCACCGAAACGTCTTCCGGCACCGAAACGCCACGGCGTTTCAAAGCTTTGATAACCCCAAACGCAATATCATCATATCCGCAAAGGATCGCCGTTGGGAGTTCCGGTTCTTTCCACAGTTGATGTATCCCCTCTTCACCGGCTTGTTCAAATCGGGCCTTCCCCATAATGGACTGAGGCTTCAGGTTAATACTCTCCATCCCTTCCAGATAGATTCGTTCTTTAGAGGCGGTTAGAGATTCACCGATAAAGGCAATCCGACGGTGGCCCAATTCCTTCAAATGATTCAAAGCCTCTAAGATCGGCGTTTTTAAATCTTGACAGATAGAATCAGCATAATCTTTTCCGCCGTAGAGCAAATTGACCACAGGACATTCATAGCCCTTTTTAATGGGCGTTTTCAGCCCAAAGGTGAAGATGCCGTCTACCCGCAAATAAGAAGCATAATAATCCATCAGTTCTTCTTGCTTTTCGCCGGAGAAATTATTGGTGGAGATCAGCAGAATGGCATTATGTTCTTCAGCCATTTTTTGGAGTCGTTCCACATAGCCGTTATAAAAAGCACTGGTGAGTTCCGGGCAGATCAATGCAATAATTTTTTTGTTAAATTTGCCTTTATAATATTTTCCTAAGCATCCGTGGCTTTTGGCAATATCAAAAATATAGCGTTTCGTTTCTGCGCTGACATCATCGGCATCATGAAAAGCCTTAGAAATCGTGGAAACCGAAACGTTGGCGATTTTCGCCAATTCCCGCATCGTCATCCTCTTCACCTCCCGGTTATTATATAAGAAAAAAGGCAAATCGTCAAGATTTGCCTTTTTTCATCATTTTGTGGGCAACCAGGCGGCGATGACCGTATCCCAATCACGACCGGCAGAAGCATAGTCCACCAGATAGAATTTTTCGCCCTTTGCATCAATGAATTCCAATTTCAAAAAGCTGGGTACCCCGGGTACAATCCCCGGTTGCACCATTTTGCCTTTCGGCTCAAAATCAAAAACCGAATCGGCGGGCTTACCGGTACGGCTATCCGCCGCCAGCACGATGGGGCCGCGGGTGACCGCCACGTAGTGGTCCTCGGAATCCTGATGGCTCACGTGGACCGGGGCGCCGGTATGGTAGCCGTTGGTCTTAACGGAAAGATCCGTATAGATCAGATCCTGATCCCAGGTCAAGGGGCGGTGAAGGCGTAGGCTCATATCGAAATTCAGTTCCAAGGTATCCTCGTTCCACACCCGCTCATAGACCAAGTACCCACCTTCCCCATTCCAGGCGGGGTTGCGCACCTTGAGCTTGAAGGCGATAGGTGCATCGGTCTTTACGGCGATCTGAAGGGCGCCGTCGGCGGGGTATTGGGTCTTAAAGGTAAGCGTCACCTTTACGCCCTTATAGGTAAGAGAGGCGGTTCCTTCTTCAAAGAAGTGAACGATCAGCCCCTCGTCGTCGGTCATCACCGCATTTTGGGCAAATACCCCCAGGCCTGCGGCACCGATGCAGGCGCAACAGCCATAGTAGGAATGATCGGTGAGCATTTGGCTTCCGCCGATCTTTTGGCCCCGTTTACCCGGAATCAGAGGACTATAGCTATCAAAGGGCAGGAAGGTGCTGACCACGTGGAAGTTTCCTTCCCTTTCAACAAATTTTTGATAAGCGTAGGGACATTCCCGGTCCTCCACGTTTAAAGCGCCCAGATAAGCGTTATAGAAGGATCGTTCCATGGCGTCGGCAAAGCGGGAATCCCCGGTCAGGGCCAGCAGCTTGGAGCAGAATTTCATCCAGGTAACGGTGACACAAGTCTCTTGCTTGACCCCTTCGTAATCCACGGTCTGCCGATTAGCGGTATGGTCAAAAAGCTCATGGGTGATGCCGCTGCAGCCGATGATGGAAAGCTCGCTATCCATCACCGCATTGGCAAAATTGATGACGGCAGTTTTATATTTTTCTATCCCGGTCACAAAATAATGTTCCAAAAGACCCTCGAAGCAGGACATCATCTCATAGGCCTTGGAGACTCCGTACTGATAAGGCAATACCTGATTCTGATAGGCCAGTTCAAAAATATTGATGCCCTCGGCGCCGCCGGTCTCCACGATATAGGTGGCAAAATCCAGGTAGCGCTGTTCCTTGGTCAGGTTATAGAGCCGAACGATAGGCTCCAGAATGGAGGTGGAATTGATCCCATACCAGGAGCCGGAGGCACGGGTGACGGAAATTTGGTCTTCTCCCTTTCCGATATGCTTGAGCACGTGGTCGGCACAACGAGATATAAAGGTCAGGATCTCTTTTTTCAGTTCTTCGTCCCTGCAGATCTCCAGATAGAATTCACAGCCCAAAATCACGTATTTACGGCACCAAAGATCCCAGGCACGGAACTGAGTCTCCCGGTCAAAGGAGGAGACCCGGCCGTCGGGCTCTGCCACGGTAAGCAGATCCTTCACCGTTTCGGTCAGGACCCGGTACAATTCTTCATCCTTTGTATACTGATACACCAGCACGCAGCCCCGCATCATTTTGCCCCAATATTCCCCGCGCCAGCCCCGGTTTTCACCGTCGGTCTGTGTGCGGAATACGTCGACAAATTTTGCCCAGATCACTTGATCCTTCCCCTGCTTTTCCTGCAGGAATCGGGCGGCATCATTAGCAACGCCCCGCCAATTTAAATTAATTTGATCATAGGAAATCGGCTTCATAGTTATTCTCCCTTTCATTATTAATTCTATTATAATACGAAAAAAAGTAAAAAGAAAGAAGAATATAAAATAGTAAAAAAACGGTACAATTTCAGGTGCAATATGGTATAATGTGGGAAAAGGAGTTGATTTTTAATGATCTTTATTCAAAACGGACGTATCAAAACCATGGCCGGAGCAGAATATGAAAAGGGCGCTATCCTGATCGAGGACGGCAAGATCCTGGCCGTTGGCGATATAGAGGCTCCCGAGGGTGCCCAGGTCATTGATGCCGAAGGGCGGCTGGTGACACCCGGCTGTGTGGAAGCCCACTGTCACGTGGGGGTACATAATGCCGCCGTACGCTGGGAAGGAACGGACGTGAACGAAAAATCCGACCCCGTTACCCCCCACGTTCGTGCCATCGACGGCATCAACCCCAACGATGAATATTTATCCAACGCCTTAGAGGGCGGTGTGACCACCGCCTGCACCGGTCCGGGCAGTGCCAACGTGGTGGGCGGCACCTTTGCCGCCATTAAGCTGACAGGAAAACGGGTGGACGATATGATCGTAAAAAGCCCGGTGGCCATGAAATGCGCCTTTGGCGAAAACCCCAAGGGAGCCTATGGCCAAAGCGGCAACAAGGCGCCGGTGACCCGGATGGCGACCGCCGCTCTGTTACGGGAGCTTTTATACAAAGCCAAGCGGTACACCGAGGAAAAGGAAGCAGGCAATAACCCGACCTTTGACCTCAAGCTGGAGGCAATGGTCCCGGTCATTAAAAAGGAGATCCCCCTGAAGGCCCACGCTCACCGGGCAGACGATATTTTGACCTCTATCCGGATCGCCAAGGAATTTGACGTAAAGCTGACCCTGGATCACTGCACCGACGGTGCCTGCATTGTAGAAGAGCTGGCGCAGGAGGGCTACCCTGCCCTGCTCGGCCCCAGCTGGGGAAGCAAGAGCAAGGTGGAGCTGAAGAACAAGACCTTTGCCACCGCCGGTATTTTACACAAAGCGGGTGTACCCGTCAGCATCATCACCGATGCGCCGGTGACGCCCCTGGAGCATATCACCCTTTTTGCCGGTCTTGCCGCTGCGGCAGGCTTGCCCTACGAGGAGGCCTGGAAGGCCATTACCATCAACCCCGCCACCCACATGGGCATTGCTGATCGGGTAGGAAGCCTGGAGGCAGGCAAGGATGCGGATATCGTGATCTGGACCGCTGATCCCCTGACCACCGTGGGCGCCCACGCCGCCCTGACCATGATCGACGGCAAGATCGTTTGGGAGGATTAAAACCAATTTGTTCGTCTCCCAGCGTGTCAAAAATAACAATTAGAGTTTTTTGACACGCTGACCAAATAAAAAAAGCCCCGTCGGGGCTTTTTTATACGCTCAAAATACTGCTTTTGGAGCCAAACGAAAACCGTAAGTTCTTAACAGTAAAAAAATAAGCAGTATCCGAAGATACTGCTTACTTTTTGTTTGAAATTAAACCTTCTGCTTAACTTTAGCAGCCTTACCTACGCGATCACGCAGATAGTAGAGCTTCGCACGGCGAACCTTACCGGAACGGATCAGTTCAACCTTTGCAACGTTGGGAGAATGAACCAGGAAGGTTCTTTCAACGCCACAGCCATAGGCTACCCGACGAACGGTGAAGGTGGAAGAAATACCGTTATTGTGCTTGGCAATAATGGTGCCTTCAAAAGCCTGGATACGCTCTTTGTTACCCTCTTTGATCTTAACGCTTACACGAACGGTATCGCCGACATTAAGAACGGGGACTTCGGTTTTCAATTGCTCATTTGTAACTGTTTTTAACAAATCCATTTACAGTTCCTCCTTAATAATCGGACGTTCATGCGAGCAATCTGCAGAGGACCATCCGTTTCATTCCAAGTAATAATAACACAACTTTTTTTATTTTGCAAGTGTTTTTTTATTTTTTATTGAAATTATGGGAATTTCCGGGAAATTGAAGAGCCGCAGGGGCGCCCGGGTATTGCCCAATCCCCCGCCGATGATCAGCACCGGACCGCCTTCATTGAACATTCCTTGCACGTAGTGGGCGAACAGACCCTCGCCGGGAGCAAAAAAAGGACCGATAAAAGGCAGGTGCACCACACCGCCGTGGGTATGGCCGGAAAGTTGAAGATCGATCTTTCGCTCCCGCAGTTTTTCTTCCTTATAGTAAGAAGCAGGCCGATGGATCATCACCACCTTATAGCCCTCCTCCCTTTCGAAGGCGGCAAGGGCCTCCTCCTGGGAGGAGCCGTCGGCCTGGAAGTGATCCAAAAGACCCAACAGCTTGATGCCTGCCACCTCCACCCATTGGTTACGGAGGGGTTGGGCTTTTTTCAGTTGGGCAGCGATCTCTTCAAAATTGTTCCGCTCGTGCTCATGGTTCCCGCTGACGTAAAAGGTGGGCGCCAATTCTGCGCAGGCATCCGCAAAGGACACCCCCACAGGAATATCGGGCCGACGCTTATCCACCAGGTCGCCGGCGATAACGATCACATCCGGGGCGGCCGCCCGCAGTTTTTTTAAAACCCGGGCATTGCCGTTGCCATACTCCTTATTATGAAGATCGGAGATCAGCGCAATGCTGATCTCCTTTTGGATTTTTGACGTTTCCACCGTATAGTGGCGGAGAATAAAGTGATTATTATAGATCAGAAGCAATATTACCAAAAGCAGCAACATTGCGCCGAATAGATAAAGAAAGAGCATTACATTTTTTCGGGAGCTTCGATCCCCATAACCGCCAAGGCATTGGCAATGGTATTCTTTGCGGCCACACAGAGGGTCAGCCGGGCGTTGATCACGTCTGCGGCTTCACCCTTGATCCGGCAAGCATTATAAAAGCTATGGAAGCAAGCGGCCACGTTCATCACGTAATGGGTCAGGCGGGAGGTTTCCAGCGCATCGGCACAGCCGATGATCTCTTCGGGGAAGTTGCCGATCGCACGGATCAAAGCCCGTTCCTCCTCAGTTTGATAGGCGCCCGCTTCCACGGGAGCGCCGGTATAGTTGGAGCCCAGTTCCTGCAAAGTGCGGATGATACTGCAGATCCGAGCGTGGGCATACTGCACGTAGTACAGGGGATTTTCGTTATCCTGCTTCAAGGCCAGATCCAGATCGAAATCCATGGCGCTGTCGCACCGGTTCAGATTGAAGAAGAACCGGGCGGCATCGGCGGGGATCTCCTCCAGCAGGTCGGAAAGGGTGATGCTCTTACCGGTCCGCTTGGACATCCGGAAGGGCTGACCGTCCTTCATCAGCCGAACCAACTGCATCAGCACGAACTGCAATTTTTCCTGATCCTGACCGATGGCAGCCATGGCGGCCTTAAAGCGCAAGGTATGACCGTGGTGATCGGCACCGAAAACGTCGATGCAACGGTCGAACTGCCGTTTTTCAAATTTATTGCGGTGGTAGGCGATATCTACGGCGTAGTAGGTATAGAAGCCATTGGCCTTCACCAAAACCTCATCCTTTTCACAGCCGAATTCAGTAGCACGGAACCACTTGGCGCCTTCCTGCTCATACATCCAGCCCCGATCCTCCAGCAGCTTGACGGTCTCGGCCACGTAGCCGCTTTCGTGAAGCTGGGATTCCAGGAACCATTCGTCATAATGAATCTTATACTTAGCCAGGTCAGTCTTCATCCGGGCGATATTCCGCTCCAGGCCGAAGGTAACCATTTTGGGAGTCAGTTCTTCCTCCGCTTCCTCGGCAGCCTCGGGGTGCTCCTCCAGATAAGCGGCGGCCAGAGCTTTGATATCATCGCCATGGTAGCCGTTTTCGGGAAATTCCACGGAATCCTCACCATGGAGCAGTTGCTGCAGCCGGGTATAGAGAGAAAGGCCAAAGAGAGACACCTGGTTCCCGGCGTTATTCACGTAGAATTCCTTATGCACGTCGGCACCGGCCCAGGCCAGTACGTTGGCCAGGCTATCCCCTACCACACCGCCACGGGCATTCCCCATATGCATAGGGCCGGTGGGGTTGGCGGAAACGAATTCTACCATGATCTTTTCACCGTTCAGCCGATTGGTCTTACCGTAGTTTTCCCCTTCTGTGGCGGCGGTTTGCGCCACGTTGATAAAATAGTTTTCACCCAGATAGAAATTCAAAAAGCCGGGGCCGGCGATCTCCGCCCGCTCAATCTCGGGGCAGGAGGGCAGATGGCTCAAAATGGCGTTACCGATCATCTGGGGTGCCTTACGGAGCAGTTTAACGTTCTTCATGGCGAAATTACTGGAAAAATCGCCATTTTTGGTATCGCGGGGCTGTTCGATATCAAAATCGTTCAGTTCCACCTCCGGCAGTTCACCGGAGGCTACAGCGGCCTGATAGGCGGCCAACACCAGTTCACGTACCTTATTCTTCATTTCACTAACAGGGTTTTTCATTCTTCTACTTCCTTTATGTTGATGGTTATTTCGTTTTTACTGACAGGTTCATCCTCGGCCAGGATCCGATAGCGAAGATACAACTTCATCAGCCGTTGATCCCAACGGAGTTTTTCGGTATCCACCGTCAGCATCATCCGTCCGTAGGGAGTCTCGTAGCGGGTATCCCGTTGCTCCCCTTCCACAAACCAAAGATCCCCGGAAAGTTCCCCGAATCGGTGGATGTGCACCAGATCGTCGCTGATACGGATATGGGTCTTCAACCCGTTTTCTTCCTCATAGATCAGATGGGCGGAGCCGTCCTTCAGGTAAAAGTTACCCGGAGCCGTGACAGTTTGTTTTTCTCGCTGGTCGCCGGCACGCTGGACTGTTTCCATCTGAACCGTTACTTTTTTATTCTGCACTTTGCTGTTCCACCTTTCCGGCCAAGGCGATATTCAGGAATTCTTCGCCGTTGCGGACGAATTCCTCCGGGTCACCGCTGACAAAATAGCGGGTCTGCCCTTCCCTGTCCTGCCGACAGAGCAGGTCTGCCTTTTCCAGGGTATTGATCAAAGCGTTGACACTTTCCTTGCCGGAATCGATCAGGCACAGGGGATTTTTTGCCCGGGCGGCGATAGCCTTTTTGATCAGGGGGTAATGGGTACAGCCC
Organism: Eubacteriales bacterium; assembly: GCA_045545315.1. Taxonomy (GTDB): domain Bacteria; phylum Bacillota; class Clostridia; order Oscillospirales; family QAKW01; genus QAKW01. The sequence goes on from JAZQAR010000061.1 coordinate 14,934, forward strand.
AGAATCAGCGTATCCGCCCCGAAATCCAAGATGGGCTTTAAATATTCGTCGATGGCGGCGGCCAGCCCTTCGTCACGACGGGAAGTATGCCCCGCTTCGATCAAGGGCACCAGTTTTGGACATGGGATACCGACGGTCTCTTTTATATTACGGCGCTCAAGCCGACGGACGTAGGCTCCCGCCTGAATGGAAACCGGAGTTGCCCAGATACCCACCTTACGGTTTTCGGTGGCGGAGGCGGCCGCATCAGCGGCACTTTCCACCACGCCGATCAGAGGGAAATCCACCTCTTGGCGCAGTTCCTCCAGCACCGTGGAGGAGATGGTTCCGCAGGCTACCAAAATCGCCTTGACCCGATGGCTCCGCAAAAAGCGGATCACCTGGGCGGCGAAGGTACGGAGTGTCTCGCGATCCCGTCCGCCATAGGGAACCCGGGCGGTATCGCCAAAATAGATAAAATCCTCGTGGGGGAGATCCTGCTGCAGCCGACAAAGGGCGGTGAGCCCGCCAAGGCCGCTATCGAATACCCCGATAGGAAGATCTTGTTGATTCATTATCGATCCTTTCTTTCCAGCGCCAGGGCGATCAGCCGTTCCATCAAGGTAACGCCGTCCACACCGGAAGCCGCCATCAGCTTGGGATACATACTGATATCGGTAAAACCGGGAATGGTATTCAGCTCGTTGAAGACGATCTCGCCGTTTTTCTTTACGAAAAAGTCCACCCGGGAAAAGCCCACACATTCCATAGCACGGAAAACCTTTAACGCCTGTTCTCTGACCTGCTCCAGTACCGCAGGCTCCAGCCGGGCGGGAATAAACAAGGCCGAGGTCTCGTCGTTATATTTGGCGTCGTAGCTATAGAATTCAGCGGTAGCGGCGATCTCGCCGGGAATAGAGGCAAAGAGTTCTTCATTACCCAGCACCGCCACTTCGATCTCCTGGCCGATGATCGTCTCTTCCACCAGGATCTTAAAATCGTGTTCTGCCGCCAGGGTCAGCCCCTTTTCCAGCTCAGCACGGTCGTGGCATTTGGTGATACCCACGCTACTGCCGGCGCTGGCAGGCTTCACAAAGACGGGATAAGGCAGTGCCTTTTCTACCCGCTCAACGGCACGATCCATCTCGGACAGCTCACGGGCATAAAGCATCACCCATTTGGCCTGGTTGATGCCGGCTTTCTCGCAAATCAGCTTGGTCAAACCCTTATCCATAGAATTGGCGCCGCTGGTCATGGTGGTGGAGATCTGAGGGATCTCTGCCAGCTGGAACAAAGCGGCAACGGTTCCGTCCTCGCCGTTTTTTCCGTGGAGGATCGGACAAGCCACGTCGATGGGTAACACCCGCCCTCCGGCGGTGCGAAGTCCCTTGACGGTGGGATCCGGCAGGATCCAGGCGGGCTCATTATCTACCCGATCTTCCCAACTGCCGTTTTTGATCTCCTCGTTGGTGGCGTTGGTCAAAAACCAAGCGCCGGCTTTGGTAATACCGATCTTATAGACGTTATATTGTTCACCCTGCAGCAGGTTCAGTACGTTACAGACCGAGCTGCGGGATACTTCGTGTTCTGAAGATTTTCCGCCGAATAAAACTGCAATATTCATCTGCGTTCCCTCCATTCATTCGATATATTATCATAACAAATTTCCTTTATAAAGTAAAGCATTTTAAGAAAATTCTTTACATTTTTACTTTTATTTTATATTATATAGGCAGGAGTTGAGGTTATGAACGAAAAATTTATGAAAGAAGCATTACGCCTTGCCAAAAGGGCGGCGGATATGGGCGAGGTGCCGGTGGGTGCCGTGATCGTGCAGGACGGAAAGATCATTGCCCGAGGCTATAACCGTCGTGAAACCGATCAAAACGGGCTGGCACACGCCGAGCTGATGGCCATTCAGAAGGCCTGCAAAAAAACGGGCTTTTGGCGGCTGGAGGATTGCACCCTTTACGTGACCCTGGAGCCCTGCCCCATGTGTACCGGTGCCATCATCAATACCCGGATCCAAAAGGTGGTGATCGGCGCACCCGATCCCAAGGGCGGTGCCATGGGCGGTGTGACCGATTTGCTGGAGCATCCCTGGAACCATCATCCGGAGGTGGAGCGGGGCGTTTTGGAGCAGGAATGCAGCGAGATCCTGCGCTGTTTTTTTAAGGATCTGCGGGCACGCAAGAAGCAGAAAAAAGAGCAAAAGAACCATTCATAAATTATTCACTTTTGTTGAAAGTTTGTTCATATTTTCATAACATATTTCTATACGGGGTGTGGTATACTAAAGCCAGATGAGGGAAACCTTATCTGAATCCCCCTCCTATTTTTAATGCAAAGCAGAAGACGGTGTTGCGAAAGCGACACCGTTTTCTGTTTTTTCTACGAACGGTGTTGTGAAAGCAACACCGTCTTCTGTTTTTTCTTGACTAAAGCACTGATTACGGATATAATATAATAAATACAGTTATGGAGGAACCCCATATGGATTTTTTGGATCAATTGACGCAGGAGGCCAAAAAGGCCGGCGATTTTATTGCAGAAAAAGCAGTGATGGCAAAGGATTACACCGTTGCCACCTGGAATGCGGCGGAACTGCGGAACAAGATCGAAAACTTATATAAAAAAATCGGCAAAGCCGTATACACCGCCCACACCACCGAAGCGGACACCGCCGAAGAGATCAACCAATATTTAGACGAGATTGCCGCGCTGGAAGCCGCTTTACAGGAAAAGGAAGAAACCAAGCAAGCGCTCCGCAATCAAAAGACCTGCCCCGCTTGCGGCAAGGGTGTTGCCAAGGATCACGCCTTCTGCCCCCATTGCGGTCAGAACGTTGAATAAGAGGTGTTTTTGCCTTGTCTAAAGTTCAAAAGAATTTTTTAAGCGGTGCTCTGATCCTGACCGTTTCGAACGTTTTGGTCAAGATCATCGGTGCCATTTACAAGATCCCCCTTTCCAACTTAGTGGATACGGTGGGGATGAGTTATTACAACGACGCTTACCAGTTCTATTCCCTGCTCTACGTGCTTTCCACCGCAGGGGTACCCATTGCGGTAGCCAAGCTGGTCAGCGAATCCCTGGTGCAAAAGCGGCTGGAGGAGCCCCGTAAGATCCTGAAGCTTTCGGGGATCATTTTTGCCATCATCGGCTTTGTGCTGATGGCGGCGATGATCATCTTCATTGAGCCCCTGAACCGGCTTTTACAAAACGAGACTATCAACTATTGTCTGGCCATTATTGCGCCCTCCATCTTCCTGGTGGCCATTTCGTCCACCATCAAGGGGTATTTCCAGGGTTACAAATGCATGACCCCCTCTGCCATCTATCAGGTGATCGAGGCTGCCTTCAAGTTGGCGGGTCTGGGCGTAGTAGCGGTGATGGTACTGAAGGGTATTACCGATCCCATGATCTTAGCCTGCGGCGGGATCTTGGGCGTTACCTTCGGAGCCTTTGCCTCCACGGTATTTATGGTGATCCGCTATCTTCGGGAAAAAGAGCTGGGTGCCGATACGGAAGGCTCCCTGCCCTCGGCCTCCAATAAATCGCTGATCACCACCATCATCACCCTGGCCATTCCCATTTCTCTGAGCAACTCCGTCATGAGTGTGACCTCGACCTTAGATATGATCCTGGTGAAATGGAACCTGAGCGAATACGGGCTGGATCCCGTGGCAGTAAAGGATACCTACGGTGCCTACGTGGGCTCCACCTCTTCTCTCTTTAATCTGGTACCGGCGGTGACCATCTCCGTTGGGATCGCCGTTCTGCCCTTTTTGACCAGTGCCTTTGCGGGCGGTAAAAAAGCGGAGGCGCACAGCAATATGCGTTCCTCCGCCAAGGTGGTATCGCTGATCGCCATGCCCTGTGCCTTAGGAATGAGCGTGATGAGCGAGCCCATCGTGAAGCTGTTATTCCGCAGCAGCTACTGGGCTGTGGGAATTCCCACCCTGCGGGCCCTGGCTATTTCGATCTTCTTTGTATCCTTTGTCTCCCTGACCGGCATTTTCCTGCAGTCGGTGGGCAAGGTCAAGACCTCGCTGATGACTATGGGCATCGGTGCGGTGGTCAAGCTGACCGCAAACATTTTGGCGGTACGAAGCATTGGGATCATGGGCGCACCCATCGGTACCTTCTGCTGTTACGGAAGCATTACCCTTTTGAATATCTATTTTATCTACCGTTATATGGGCTTTAAATTCCCCATCTTTTCCACCTTCCTGAAGCCGCTTTTGTGCAGCGTGGTCTGCTGTGGCGGCGCCTACGGGACCTGGTGGTTACTGGTAAAAGCAGGGCTTTCCTTGAAGTTAGCGCTGTTCCCTGCCCTGGCGGTGGCGCTCTTCCTGTATGCCGCTTTGGTGCTGTTCCTGCGGATCCTGACCGAGGAGGATATGCAGTTTATTCCCAAGGGCCAAAAGCTGGGCCCCATCCTCAAGCGGAAGGGCTGGCTCCATGAATAAAGAAGCATTTAAAGTGCAGGAGCATTATTCCTACGAGGATCTGATCGAACTGATCGAGCTTTTACGAAGCCCGGAGGGCTGCCCCTGGGATTCGGTACAGACCCACGAATCGGTGCGCAGAGGCGTGATCGAGGAGGCCTACGAGGTGGCGGAAGCCATTGATCGCAAGGATCCCAAAATGATGACCGAGGAGTTGGGTGACCTTTTGATGCAGGTGTTGTTCCACGCCAGCATCGGTGCGCAGAAACAGGAATTCACCCTGCAGGACGTTTACGACCGGATCTGCCGTAAGCTGATCTTTCGGCATCCCCATCTGTTTGATGATGCCCCGGATGCCTCCGGTTCCACCGAAGAAGGCTGGCAACGGCTGAAACGACTGGAAAAGGGGCAACAATCCCTGAAGGAGGATCTGGAAGGGATCGCCCGCACGCTGCCGGAGCTGACCCGGGCCGAAAAGATCGCCGGAAAGGTCTTTGGAAAAGGCGACCCCGCTCCCCTCTATGCCGCATTGGCAGAGCAGGTGGAAACCTTGGCAAAAACGGATGAAAAGGAAAAAGCCTTGTCAGAACTTCTTTTTACCGTTGCACGGCTGTCTAAATGCTTATCCATCGATCCGGAGGCGGTTCTTGGTACAAAAAATCAAAAAATTATCGAAAATTCATAAGTTTTTGTGACATTTTTTCAAAAAACACTTGCAAATCCTAAAGAAATAAGGCATAATTATATTTGTAAATATCACCCGCTCTAATCAGTGAGTGACGTTAAATAATATTTGGAGGAATTTAAAATGAACAAAGCAGAACTGATCGCTGCCGTTGCAGCAAAAGCAGACGTATCCCAGAAAGAAGCCGGCGTAGTTGTAGCCGCAGTATTGGACGAAATCAAAGATGCTCTGAAGAAGGGCGAAAAGGTTCAGTTGGTTGGCTTCGGCTCCTTCGAAGTTCGTGAAAAGGCTGCCCGCAAGGGTAAGAACCCCAGAACCGGCGAAGAAATCACCATCGCTGCTTCCAAGGCTCCCGCTTTCAAGGCCGGCAAGGCTTTCAAGGACTATATTGGCTAAGTTTATATTAAAGCCGACGCAGTGCGTCGGCTTTTTTATTGGAGGAAATCAATGCGCATCGACAAGTATTTAAAAGTGAGCCGCCTAATTAAACGGCGGACTGTAGCCACAGAAGCCTGCAACAGCGGGCGGATCACGGTGAACGATAAGGTGGCAAAGGCTTCAACCGACGTGAAGGAAGGCGACGTGATCTGCATCCGCTTTGGCGAAAAGCAAACCAAGGTACGGGTGTTAAAGATCGTGGAATTCATCAAGGCGGATGAGGCCGACACTATGTTCGAAAGTGTAGATTAAAAAATGATCGTTTGGTTTTTACCAAACGATCATTTTTTTATAATTTATTTTGAAGGTCAAAGCGGTCAAAGGCCAAGGCCAGCAAGACAAACAGTGCCGTACTGAAGAGCCATTGGGTCACGTTGCCCAAAATTCCCGCAAGGGGCGAAATAAAGTTCCCGGTGATCAGCGCCTCGTAAAGATAATAACCGCCCACACAAAGAGCCCCCGCCGGAACCAATGCGGTAACATTCCGCAAATTCAGGATTTTTTTGCGATGGCGGGCAAACAGCAAAACCGTCAACCCCTTAATGACCACCGAAGCCGGTGCCCAAAGGGCATAGCCGGTAAGGCAATCCGCCAAAAGAGCGCCCACGGAGCCCACAAAAATGCCGTAAGGCAAGGGTAACAGGCAAGCCGCCAGATAGATAAAGCCATCCCCGATATGGGTATAGCCCGTATGGACCGGGATATGCAGATAAGCGGTAAACACAAAGACCAGAGCGGTCAGGATCCCGGTGATGCACATATATTTGATTTTTTGATCTTTCATAGTTAAAGCTCCTTTAAAAATTCTTCGAAGCAGATGCCGTCCGGTGAGGGCAGATCCAGTTCGACGGTGCGGCGCAGAGATTTAGCAATAAAATCCGATGCGTGGCGCACCGATGCTTCCAATTCCATTCCGTTTACGGCATCGGCGGCGATGATCGAAGAAAAGACGTCGCCGGTACCCGCCCGGCAGGGGCCCACCTTATGGGATCGAACCACAACGGCGGGTTTGCCCTGTTCGTAAATATAATTTTCCAAATCCTCGCCCCGCTCCAATCCGGAGATCACAATTCTTTTGGGGCCCAAAGCAGAAAGCTTTTGGCAAAGTCCCTCCAGTCCCTCTGCTCCGATTGTCGGATCATAGGGGGTATTCGTCAAAATACAGGCTTCGGTCAGGTTGGGGGTCAGAATATCCGCATAGGGCAACAGGCTGACCATCCGTTCCGCCAGGTCGACGGAATAGGTGGCATACAGCTTCCCGTCGTCCCCCATGACAGGATCCACCACCGTGACGGTGGACTCCTTTTTGAAATGCTCCAAAAAGGATTTGACGATATCGATCTGCTCCGGAGAACCCAAAAAACCCGTCAGGATGCCGTCAAAAGAAAGATCCAGCCGCTTCCATTCTTCTATGTACGGATCCATTTGAGCAGTAAAATCAACACTATAAAAATGATCGTAGCCGGTATGATTGGAGAACACGGCGGTAGGCACCGGACAGCATTGCACCTTCAGGGCAGAGATCACCGGCAGGGATACCGCCAATGAACAGCGACCGAAGCCGCAAAAATCGTTGATGACAGCGATCTTCTTTTGATTGTTACGGGCCATAGGCACATTCTCCTTTCAAAATGCAAAGGCCATACTGCTGAACAGAATGGCCTTTCATTTTATTTTTAACGAAATAAATGTTCCTTAATACTCAGTATAAGGAGGGCGATCTGTCAGGGGTTTATAGGTTTCGGGGTCAATGACCAGCCAGGCATTGGGCAGGAATCGCATACCGTCGGAATCGGAGCCGCTGGGATTATTCATAACACCGCCGGCATCGGTATAATAAAGCACCGTGGAGGAACCGCCGTCCAGATTCGCAGCGTTATAAGCACCTTCCTCGATCAGCACGTCCTGCAACTGCTTGATGGTAGCACCGGCCGAGGACAAAGAACGGCCGTCGATGATCACAAACAACACCGTACCGTCCCGACGCTGACCAATGGCTGTTCTGGGAGCAACGCCCCAGCCGCCGTTACCGGAAATATCGGCGGGAACGCCGTTGATGATCAGGAAGGGGCGGAATTCCACCGCATCCCGCAGCTTCAAAGCCTCGATCTCGCTGGATTTATAACGGCCCAGCACCAAAATGTTATCTTCATTAAAGCCAACGATATTGGCGATACCGCCGGTCTCCTTTTGCAGGGTGACACCGTCTACCACCACCAGGCCAATGGCCTTACCGCCGTTGCCCCAGCCGTTGGCATCACCGAAGCCGCCGGCGTTAATGCCTGCTACGGCGCCGTAATCTTCGATCAGGCGGGGGATCTTTTGACCCTTGGTGCCAAAGTTTTGGGGAATTCCAAGACGCACCCAGGCAGGGTTGGAAACCTCCATCACAAAGCCGTTATACCCGGCACCGCTGATGGGCTTCACCTTGATCTCGTTAGCATTGGGATCTAAAAGATTTTGATTATGAGTGATATCGTTGGTAGAGGTGTGGTCAGTGAGGTCCGTCACCTTGTTCTTATCCATCACCTTATCGATCGTCTCCTGATCGTAGAAGGTATAGGCGTAATACTTATGGGATAGAGTAGTCATTGCAGAGGTGATCAACAGTTCACGGAAAAAGCTGATGGGGCCGTAAAGCAAAAACGCACCGATCAGGGTGCAGATCAACAGGGTGGAAACCAGGCTGATCACGTATTTGCCCCAAAAACGCCGACAAACCGTTTTGAACCAATTGCCGAAACGCAGGAAGATATTCGGTTTTTTCAAACGCCGGGATCTATGCCCCCGGTATCTTGATCCATTTCTCAATTCATTCACCTATCAATAAAAATTTGTACCTTACAATTATAATAGTATCCCAATTAGATGTCAATTAATTTCAAAAAATATTTGAAAAAAATTCAAATTTTACTTTACAAACCAAAATTCCTGTGGTATACTATCATTCGTCGTTGGGATATAGCCAAGTTGGTAAGGCAATGGATTCTGACTCCATCATTCCGCAGGTTCGAGTCCTGCTATCCCAGCCAAGCGGTCGCACCCCAGAAGGTGCGGCCGCTTTTTTGTTTTGAAAACCGGGACGCTATTGTCTCGGTTTATTTTTTTGCAACCGATGGCTATTTTTGGGTGTTATAATAGTGAAAAGGCCTTTTTCAAAGGAGGTGCCCCATGACGGACGACCAAATCATCGCACTGTTTTTTGACCGCAACGAGGAAGCTCTGCGGCAAACAGCTAAAAAATACGGACGTTACTGCTATTCCATTGCCCTCCGCATTGTGGGAGATCCCGAGGATGCGGAGGAGTGTGTAAACGACAGTTATCTGAATCTATGGAACTGTATCCCACCTCATCGACCGGAGCAGTTCGCAGCTTTCTTAGGTAAAATTACTCGTTTTTCCGCTTTAAAAAAGGAGCGGGCGAACCGAACACAAAAGCGAGGCGGAAAGCAATTTTTGATGGCCTACGAGGAATTGGCGGAATGTCTTCCCGGGAAAGAGGATCCGGCAGAGCAGATACAGATGCAGGAACTGGCAGACGCCATTAATCGATTTTTAGATCGGTTATCGGATGATGAGCAGCGATGTTTTGTCAGCCGCTATTGGTATTTTGATTCCATCGCCGAAATTGCTCAAAAGACCGGCTTTACGAAAAGTAAGACAAAAACGCTCCTCTATCGGTGCCGAAAACAGCTACGGGAATATTTGAAGAAAGAAGGTTTTTTGAATGAATAGAGACCAATTAATAGAAGCGATCGGTATGATCGAGCCCCAAAAGATTGTCAACGCTCAAGCACCGGGAAAGCATAGAAGCGTCCTCCGCCTGCGGCGGATCATTGCATTGGCGGCAACCCTGACGATCTGTTTTCTGTTCAGCATTCAGGTATTAGCCACAGGGCCATTATATCCCATGGCCTTCGCCCTATCCCCCGCCTTGACCCAGGCGTTGAAGCCGGTCAAACGCTCCTGCGAGGATAACGGGATCCGAATGGAAGTGGTAAAAGCGGCAGTTTATGAGAACGAGATGGCCGTATACCTGACACTGCAGGATCTGACCGACCAAGGCAGAATCGATGGTTCCACCGATCTCTTCGACAGCTACCGCATCAACCGCCCCTTCGATTCCACCGCCTCCTGCTGTCGGTTGAGTTTTGACGAGACCACCGGTATTGCAACCTTTTTGGTCACCATCAGCCAATGGGGGGAACAGAAGATCGGCGGAAAAAAAATCACCTTTTCTCTGCGGGAATTTTTAAGCAAAAAGACTTACTTCGATGGAGAATTGACCGATATTGATCTTGCCGGTTTAAAAGAGGAGACCGAAACCCAAAAAATAGACGGCCTACGGGGTGGCGGCGGGATCGATTTTAAATCCTTTTATGAAAATCAACACAAAATCAACTATCTGATCCCCTTAGAAAACGGACTCCTGAAACCCACCGACGGTGTGACCATCACCAATGCGGGATTTATAGACGGTAAGCTTCACGTTCAATTGCATTTCGACGATATCATTCACTACGATAACCACGGCTACGTGGAATTGATCGACAGGGACGGAAATATTGCAGAATGCCACCACCTTTCATTTTGGGATGAAGACCATGGCGGTGCTTACGATGAATTAATCTTCGAAATCAGTCCGGACGAGATCGAAAACTATCGGATGTACGGACATTTCGTCACCTGCAAAAACAACACGAAGGGAAATTGGCAGGTGACCTTTCAAATTTAAAAAGCGAGCCTTGACCATTAAAATGGGCAAGGCTTTGCTTTTGTTACAACGTTATGGCGTACTTCTCTTCCCAGTCAGCAGCAGATCTCTTGATCCCATCAATATCCTGCTCTTAATAGCCTTGGATGGTGGTCTTGGCGGTTTCCAGCTGCGCCTTAATGGTATCGTAATCGGAATATTTCGCTTTTTCTCGTTCGATCCCTTTACCGTGTTCATCCAAAATAGCCTGGATGATCGTGTCGGGGAGTGGCTGATCGCCAACCTTGAAATTCTGCAAAAACTCTCTTTTCATATACTTCCTTTCTCCGCTACGCTTTTTTTACGATGGTTGCGCCATCTGCGGCGGCCTCTTTTACGCCCGGCCCCGGCTGATTTTGAATATAAAAATAGCGCCCGGTTTCCCGAACGCTATCATTCATTGTATAATGCTTCCCTTAGCAGGTGATCCTTCCTCATTCTGCCGCCGAACCGGGCAGTTCTTCATCGATGTACTGAGGATCACTCACTCCCATAATAATCGGGAAAGCAGCGTGGCCACAGTTCAAGGGGCCGATCCACCATTCCAAGGGTTTGGGTGATGTTCCGGAAAACTATCTCCTCCCTTGACTTTAACCACACCATATGATATTATGATTGTATGATGTCATACAATCATAATATCATCTATGGATACGGAATGAGCATATAGTCCCGCTACTCGTTCGATTTTGTGAACTACTTGATTTCTTTGGTTTGTCCACATATGTTTATGTTTAATTATTAATGCCGATCCATTTGGGGTTATAAAACTTTTGAAAGGATTTAAAGAATGAAAAATACGAAGAGGCCCTCAACATTAGCGTACGTAATGGAGTTTATTCAAAAGGATCTGAAAAGCACGAAATATAAGATCGGCTCAAAATATCTGACCGAGCGGGAATTATGTGAAAAATTGAATGTCAGCCGGACTACCGTTCGGGAGGCGTTACGAATGGTTCAAGTAATGGGCCATTTAGAGTTACGGCCGGGAAAGGGCGCATTTGTGCGCCAGCCTTCCATCAACGAGCCGGTTCGCTGGATTACCCTTTCCAAAGAGGATCTTTTGGAACTGACGGAAGTGCGAACCGGTTTAGAGCCTTTAGCCGCCCGGTTGGCGGCACGGCGAGGCACAGAGGATGATTTTTGCATAATTTTAGGCGCAATGGCGCTTTTTGAACGTGCTTGCAAAAACGGCAACATCGTTGCCATGGCCGAAGCGGATGATCGGTTTCATACAGCTATTGCCTCTGCCTCCCACAATGAAACTTTAATGGCCCTCTGCCGCACGATGAATGAGAGTTTGATCGACTGCCGGACCGGGCTATTTGCAATTCCCGGAAACGGCGATGCCGCTATTCATGAGCATCAGGCAATCGTAAACGCCCTATCTACCCATCAGGAAGAGGCGGCTTTTTCGGCAATGGCGAAACATTTAGAAAACGTGAAATACAACATCATTGAAATTGCAGGTGAATGAAAATGAACCAAATATGGAATCCAGCCCTCCCCTTCCCCGCTTTTGAAGAATTAAGTTTTGTTCCGGGGATCCAATATCAGGAACTTCATTCTGCTTCTGCAGAAGATTATCGTTTTCTTTTGGGTGCATCGATCATTGAGCATCAAGGGTCGCTTCGTGTTTCCTGGGCAAATTCCCGTGTAAAGGAAAACGACGATCAGACCGTGTTACGGGAAAAGGTTCTTTATGACGGAGAAATCCGGGAGGATCGGATCATTGCCGCCTACGGCAACGGGTTCGGCCGAAGTCACGGTGTTTATTGTAAGCATCAGAAAGATCTTTATGTTTTTTGCCCTTGTGCGAAGTTTGAACTTTTAGAGGACTATCCCGATCTTAAAATGGAAGGTTACCGGCTCACTGACAGCGGTGATTATGAACCTTTAGGCATCGTTTTAAAGGATCATTTCTGGCCTCTCTGCGAGCCGCTTCAACTGGCCGGAGGACGGCTGATTATGGGCGGGTTAGAGAGCACCCATAAGCAAGCCGCCATCGCCTTCTGCGATGGCAAGGATCTGACCCATTGGGAAATGCGAGTGATTCCCAATGCAGAAGGCTATACCTATTGGGGCGAAACCACGCTTTTAGAGGAAGATGGCCGATTATTGGCACTGGTTCGAGGCGGAAAAGGAAACAGCCATATTTTAGTGAGTGAAAGTTTAGATGGCGGATTAACTTGGAGTAATTTAACGGAATCCAACTTTCCCATCGCCCATAGTAAACTTTTTGCCGGCATCCTTTCCAATGGGCTGAAATATTTAATCTTTAATTTCCGAGGGCGTGGAAACCGGGATACCTTAGCCATTGCCTTGGGCAAACAGTTCTTTGACCGCATTTACCTCTTGCGTGACGGTTTTAGCGCTCCGCCCAAGTTCCGCAAGGATACTCAATGGTGTTATCCCTCTGCTTATGAATTCAACGATCACTTATACGTGGTTTACGCCAAGAATAAAGAAGACTGTGAAATGGCAATTTTGCCTTTGGAGAATTTAAAATGAAACGAATTCCGATCAAAGCCATTTTGATGGCGATTTTTTGCAACATATTATTCGGCAGTGCTTTCCCTGCCATCAAATTGGGTTACGAAGCCTTTAATATTAGCGACAGCGTATTATTGAAAATTTTATTTGCCGGGATCCGCTTTTTTATTTCCGGCGTGATCGTTTTAATCTACGGCTTCATCAAAAACAGAAAAGTTCCCGTGCTAAACCGCAAGAATTGGAAGCCTATCGGGGCAGTTGCTGTTTTTTACACATTCTTGCAATATATCTTCTTTTACGTAGGTCTTTCCAATACCAGCGGTGCCAGCGGCTCCATCATTAACTCGGCCTCTGTTTTCATCGCCGTGATCCTGGCCCATTTCCTTTATCAAAATGATAAACTGAACCCCAGCCGGATCTGGGGGGCCCTTTTGGGTTTTGGCGGCGTTCTTTTTGCCACGCTTGCCAACGATCGTATGAGCGGATTTTCCTTTTTAGGGGAAGGATTTATTCTGATCGCGGCCACTTGTTTTGTGGTGGGGTCGATCTTCAATAAAAAAGCCACGCAGAACACCGACAGCATCACTGTTACCGCCTATAATCTTTTGATCGGCGGCGGTCTTTTAATTCTATTAGGTCTTTTTGATACTCAAAATACCTTAACAGTTACGCCGGCCGGCATCCTCGTATTGCTTTATCTTTGCTTAGTCTCCGCCATCGGCTTTACCCTATGGAGTCATCTGCTCCGGCAATACCCATTAGGAAAGATCAGTGTTTATAATTTTATCATTCCCATTTCCGGAACGCTCCTTTCCGCATTGATGCTAAATGAAAATATTATGCGTTATCAATATTTATTAGCCTTAGTGCTGGTGAGCATTGGGATTGTTCTGGTGAATAAAGAACAGAAAAAAATTTGATTTTTCATTCGGTATATGATACACTTTTTTAAAAAACAAAGGGTGGTTAAAGAATGTCAATTTCATTAAACGGCACTTGGATGGTGGATCATCTTTCCAATGCGCCTTACCATAGTGAGGCTGAGCCTAATTTTGCAGCGCGCAATCCACTGGATAAGAATAATCTCTCGGTAACCCCTATTCCGGTTCCGGGATATTGGGAAGATCTTGCGGACCTCTTCCGCAGTACGCCCTTACACACTAAACTACAATGGAATCCTCTTTATACCCAACAGCGCTATCCCCAAGCCGGATACGTGCCGGATATGGCATTGCCCAACCCGGTGGCCTGCCTGGTCTACAAAAAGGAGTTTCTTCTTTGCGAGCCGGATATCACCCCGGAAAACGCCCTTTATATCGGGGGTGCCCAAAACACCGTTTCCGCTTGGATCAATGGTGTCTATTTAGGGCGCCACGAAGGCTATTCCGCTGAATTTTTCTTTGAGATCCCCCAAGGGGTCTTAAAGGCAGGCAAAAACACCGTTACCCTGGCGGTCTCCAACCACCGTTTGGCGGGGTATCAAGGGTTGCCCGTTTCCGGTCTGACCACCCGTGCCGCCTGTGAATGCACCGGCGGGATCTACGGCGATATTGAAATCCGCTCCTATCCGGACGGCTTACGGGATCTTTGGGTGACCGTTGCCGAGGATCTATCCGCCTTTACCCTGCACACCAGAGGGGGCAGGAACAAGGTTGCCAACATCTATGATGGCAAAAGGCTGCTATGCACCAAGGAATTTGAGGGAGACAGTCTGACTCTTTCGGCCGAAGGAATGAAGCATTGGAGCCCGGATGCGCCCAATCTATACAAGGCTGTAGTTGCTACCGTGCATCAGCGTTTGGAGCGGCGGTTCGGCATCCGCCGTTTAACGGTGCGGGGCACCAAATTATATTTGAACGGTGAGCCCTATTTCTTCCGGGGAACCTGTGAGCATTGCTATCATCCCATCACCGTTCACCCCACCCGGGAAAAGAACTATTACCGCAAGGTCTTAAGAACGCTAAAGGAGCTGGGCTTCAATTCCATCCGGTTCCACACCTATATCCCCATGCGGGAATACCTGGAAGCCGCAGACGAGCTGGGAATGGTAATGGAGGTGGAGACCCCCAACAACACCACCCGGGCGGAATGGGCGGAAATTGTGGAAACGTGCCGGAAGCACACCTCGGTCATGGCCTATTCCAGCGGAAACGAGATGCAGGTCAACGAAGACTATATTGCCCATTTACGGAGCTGTGCCGAGCTGATACACAGTCAAACGGACAGCTTATTTTCCCCCATCTCT
The DNA here is from genome assembly GCA_045545315.1 of Eubacteriales bacterium. Taxonomy (GTDB): domain Bacteria; phylum Bacillota; class Clostridia; order Oscillospirales; family QAKW01; genus QAKW01. The sequence goes on from JAZQAR010000061.1 coordinate 29,975, forward strand.
GCCATGCGGGGGATCGAATACAATTTTAAAGACGGCAAGACCGTGGACGTTCCCTTCCGTCACAACCCGGAGCGGTTGGCGAAGGTAGCGGAGTTCTGCGATCTTTACAACACCTATTCTCTGGGACTGACCAGCTACCAATCGGATCAGGGGGATCACAAAATCCTGGACGAGCGGAACGCCATCTATCAAAAACCCCTATTGAGCCACGAAATCTGTATTCAGGGAACCTATATCGATCTATCCCTGAAAGACCGCTACAAAGGATCCCGGATCGGCGAAACGGAGTTCATGACATCCGTTGAAAAACACTTGGAAACAGTGGGTCTTTTGGAAAAAGCGCCGCTCTATTATCGCAACTCTGCCGCCTGGCAACAATTACAGAGAAAGCATTGCTTTGAGACCCTGCGCCGTTCCGAAACCTTTGCAGGCTATGACTTTTTGGGGGATATTGACACCCATTGGCATACCTTCGGCTACTGTGTGGGGATGATGAATGAGTTTTACGAGTTAAAGCCCGGCGAAACCGTCAAAAACGTGTTGCGTTATAACAGCGATTGTGTATTATTAGCCGATCTGCCCCGCAACCGCAATTATGAAGCCGGAGCCAAGGCGGAGATCCCCGTATTGGTTTCCAACTACGGAGAACCGTTATCCAAAGCCACCCTGCAACTGCGTTTAAGCGGAAACGGAACCGTATATTTGCGCAAGGAAATACGCTTAAGCAATATCCCAGCCGGCGAAATAGAAAAACTTTACATTCTCTCCTTCCGCATCCCGAAAGTAGAAACACCGCAAGAATTGAAATTAACGGCCGTTTTAAGCGGCGGACACACAGACCAAGAGAACAGTTGGGAACTTTACGTTTTCCCCAAGGCAAAGAGCCGGAAATATCCTGCCCTTACCGTTGCAACCGAAATGAGCAAAGAAACTCTGTTAGCCAAAATGAAGGCCGGAGAGCGGGTTTTACTGTTCGATAAAACACCCTTCAACACCTTAGACGTAAGTTTTCAACTCTCGGTTGCCGGGCGCACCAACGGCCATTTAGCTACCGTTATTCAGGATCATCCTCTGATGGAAGAGTTCCCCCATAAAGGTTATTGCGGATGGCAATTCCGGGAAATGATGCGGGATGCAAAAGCGGCTGTTTTAGATTTGAAACGCCTGCCCCACGATCCCATTATTGATATTGCCTCCACCTATAAAAATGCCCATCGGGAGGCGATGCTATTTGAATATCAAGTGGGTGAAGGAAAACTATTGGTTTGCACCTTGAATCTGCGAAAAGAAGATCCGGCCGCTTGCTGGCTGAAAACCAAACTGACCGAATATGCCGCAAGCGATTGTTTCCAACCCCGGGATTCCATTACCTTAGAAGAATTAGCTACCCTTTGCGGAGAAACAGCACTAACCCAAGGCGCCAACACCAACGAGGCGCAAAACGCCAACGATATTACCGCATAAAAAAAGCACTTGCCGATTTGATTTCGGCAAGTGCTTTTCATTATTTCAGCGTTTCGCTGTTGTTGAGCACCAGGGTGCTGTAGAGGAACAGCACGTCCTGCTCCTGAAAATCAATGAACTGCTCCAGCATAGCGGGTTGGATATAGCGGATATCCACCAGGGTGACCTTTTTATAATGCTCGGCCAGCAAGGGAGCGATAGCAGAGCCAAAGGAATCCCGGAACAGGATCAGTTCCCGATCGGTGGTAGCTTTTGGGTTTTCAACGGAGATCAACGAAAGGGAGCCGGAAAGATAGGTTTCATAGGGATCCCGGCCGGTAGCCTTTTCCAGATCGTAAAAAGAGATCTGCCGATTATTCTGATAATCAAACACCGTGCAATCCTTCATCCAGGGCTGTTCCAGAACGGTGAGGGTATCCTTCTTCAGGGGCAGACCGGTCTGCCCGCTATAGGCGCCCTTAAAATCATCGTTCAGCACCGATTCCGTCCATTGTCCGGCAGCGGGCAAGCCCATTTGAGCAAACAAGGCGTTCGCCACGGGAACCAGCCGTTCCTGGCGCCAATGGGGGTCGGTATGATAATAATCCTCCTTGCCAAGCAGGGAGAAAAGATCGATATATTGGGCTTGAGGAAAGCCCTTTTTTAGGTGCTCGGTCATAGCGGGATAATCCAGTTGCAGGTGGCCGGTTTCGGCTCCATAAAAATAATTCTTATCGGGCACCACCGTCTGATAGACCTTCATTCCCTGCAGATAGCGGTCATAAACGGCTTGAAAACGCTGGGTGGCGTGGGTCAGGGATTCCTCCCGCAGGGGGTATTCCATCTTCACGGCGCTCCCCTCCACGATATAAAAATCGTTATTATCCTTTTTACCGAAGAGGCCGTTGGCCTTGGCCTTGATGGCCCGGAAGGTATCCCGCAGGGGGAAGGCATCCAGGGCGTAATCCTCAAAGCCGGCCATAAATTTGCCATTCAAAACACTCTCTGCAGAAAGGGTGGGAAAGGCGGCCAGAGGGCGGCGTTCGCTTTCGGAATAATCCTTTTTGGGCACCAGGAGGCAGGCAAGGGCGCCGCCCAAAATCAACGCTGCAGAAAGACCGCAAAGAATTTTATTTTTCATTGGGCGCACCTCCTAAAATCTAAAATACAAAAAGGGGTTGAAGGAGCCATCCACCAAATAAGCGGTGGAAAGCAATAACACAACCGCAACCCCTAAAGGAGCGATGATACCCAAGACACGGTTTCCAACCGAATGATTCTGCAAAAAACGAATTCCGTTACGAAAAAGCGGAGTTGCACCAACGACTGCGATCACCAGAAGAACGGCATAGCTCTTTAAATAATACAGCGCTTCTGCAGAAAGCAGGGGCGCCCCGTTTAAGCCAAACATCCCGGCCACATCCCCCAATGCTTGCGGCAAATCAACGGCGTTAAACAACACAAAACTGATTACAACCGCCAGCAGCACGTAAATGCGATTCAAAACTTTGCATTTATTCAGCCACTTTAGTAAAAACAGTTTTTCTACCATCAATAGAACCGCAAACAATAAGCCCCATAAGACAAAATTCCAGGCAGCACCGTGCCAGAGGCCCGTTAACATCCAAACGATCAGAATATTCAAAAGAAACCGCACTTTAGATACCCGGTTTCCTCCAAGGGGAATATAGACGTAATCCCGGAACCAGGTACCCAGAGAAATATGCCAGCGACGCCAGAATTCGGTCACGCTTTGCGAAATATAGGGATAATTGAAGTTTTCCACAAAATGGAATCCGAAGATCCGCCCCAAACCGATGGCCATATCGCTATAGCCGGAAAAGTCAAAATAAATATGCAGCGCAAAAGCGACAGCATAAACCCAATAAAACAAAACGGATTTTTCATCGGAAGAACGGAAAATTTCTGTCAATTCCCCCAATTGGTTGGCGATCAGGATCTTTTTGGCAAGACCCACCGCAAAACGGCGGATCCCCGAGGCTGCAAGATCAAAGGAATGGGTACGGTGCACCAGTTCTTTGGCTACGTCGGTATACCGAACGATGGGACCGGCGATCAGCTGGGGAAACATAGCAATATAGGTACCCAGCATAATGGGGTTCTTTTGGGCGGGCTCCCCCCGATAGACGTCGATGGTATAGCTCAATACCTGGAAGGTATAAAAGCTGATACCGATGGGCAGCGCGATCCGCAAAAGCGGTATCGAAAGGCCGGTAACGGCATTGAAATTTTCCAAAAAGAAATCGGCATATTTGAAATATCCCAGCACCGCCAGGCTCAATACAACCGATAGCCCGCAAAGGATCTTTGCTTTACAGGTTCCGCGGTATTTTTCGATTCCCAGCCCAAGCCCCCAACCCATCAGGATGGTGGCGATCATCAAAAACACGTATTTGGGCTCACCCCAGCCGTAAAATATCAGGCTGGCGACCAGCAAAACACTGTTTTTAAGACCCTTTGGACTGATAAAATAGAGGAGCAATACCGCCGGCAGGAAGTAATATAAAAATGTGATACTTGAAAATAACACGATTTTTTCTCCTTAAAAAACAAGAGCCTTCCTTTCGGAAGGCTCCCGATCGTTGATTACTCGTGCAGAGCGGTCTCGCTCACGATGGTATAGGAGCTGAAGGCTTTGCCCAGGTTGGTCTTGAAGGTATTGATGATCTCGGTAGTGCCGAAGGCAGTGATCATCTGATTGCCGTTTACGGTTACGATCAAGAGGGTATCGGGCTGACCGCAGATCCACTGACGGGTCTTCAGGTGGTTGGCAATGGCATCGGCCAGAGCGGAAGCATCGGTGCCTTCCTTCAGGGTGTAGCAAGCACCGGTAAAGTTGTTGGCGTTCATCATATGCAGAGCGGAAGCAGCATCCTCAACCTTGGAAGCTTCGGCGGCGGGCAGACCCATAGTAGCATCCATATCGTCAGCCAGGGTCACGTCGTACTTACCGGCACCTTCCATGTTCATGTTGTTGGCATCACCGCCACCAACGGGGAACTTTTCATTTTCGGCATAGCCTTCAAAGATCTTGTTCAGCACTTCAACAGCGGTCATCTTAACAGCGTTGTCGTCGGTCTTCTCATCATTATTCTTCTTACCGCAGGCGGTAACAGTCAGCAGCATCATAGCAGCCAGGATCATCGCTAAAATCTTTTTCATTTTTTTGATAAATTTCGGCCGTGCCATCCGGGTTGAGGGCCAATACATAGACAGCCTTATGGCTATCTTCGTTGAGAGATAGTTCCAAAACTTCATTTTCCACACCGGAAAGATCCCAACGCACTTGCATATTCTTTGCGGCAGTCAGATCTGTCCCAACGAACAGCAGCTCTCCGCTGTCGGGATCGTAAACCTGCAGTTCTCCGCCAGACACGGAAATTTTGGTCTCTTTTGACAATTTGATCTCCAAGGGAATCCCGATGGGTGTGACCATTTTTTCGCCGAATGGAACGGCCTTGGCGGGCATTGTGGGAGTGATGAAGATCGCTTCTGCGGAAAGAGGCTCGCCCTCGTACAGAACCTCCGCTCCGGGGGTGGGGCGCATCATAAAGAAAGCCGCAATGCAAACAATCACCAGGCAGGCTACCCCGCCCAAGGCCTTTTGCCATTGGCGGTTCAGCGTTATCGGTTTGGCTCGCAGTTCTGCGCTTTCCATAACCCGCTGTTTCAGCGTATCGGGCGCTTTGATCTGCCGATAGGCTTCCACTTGCTTTGGATCGATCACGATTCGGTTTCCTCCTTTTCCATTTGAAATCTTAATTTTTCCCGGGCCCGTTGCAACCGCATTTTAACGGCGGAAGGCGTAACCATTAATATTTTAGCCACCTCTTCCACCGAAAATCCTTCATAATAATGAAGTAAAACAGGTTCACGGTATTTTTCAGGCAATTCTTCAACCGGAAGGGCAACAGTAGCCTCTGCGGGAGCAGCCAAATGGCGAAAATCCTCTAAAGGTTCATACTGCCGGATCTTTTCCCTCCGCAAATAATCACGGCTGCGGTTGATGGTTACCCGAAGAAGCCATGCGCGCCTATGGGCTTCATCCCGGAATGATCCCCCGTAATCCAGATAACGCATAAAAACATCGTGAACAACATCCTCTGCGTTTTCCCGATGACGGGTACAAGAGAAAGAGATCCGAAAGAGCAGATCCGCATAACGATCATAAACGGTTTCAAAATCCGATTTTGAAGGATCAAAACTCATTTCTCTCCCCCTTTCTAAAAAGATAACGCTTCAGAAAACCACTTGGTCACATTTTTTTGAAAAATTATTCAGAAAGTTCCATCCACGCTTCTGTGAGCCGATCTTGTTCTTTACGCAGGTCTTCTAATTTACAGCAACATTCTTCCAATAATTTATAATCGGAGCCGGCTTCTTCCAACTTTTGGCTCCAATCGGCAATTTCTTCTTCGATTTGTGCCAGTTCCTTTTCGATGCGGGAGATGGCCTGGCGGCGGGCGGCCTCCTTGGCCCGTTCCTCCTTGGTCTTATAGCCCGTATTGGCGGCAGGCTCCTTTTTCTCCTTGACCGGTGCGGCGGGGGCTTCCTCCCGCCAGTAATCCTCCAGGCTCTTAAGTTCCTCCAACCCGTTGGCGGTGAGTTTTAAGATCCGGGTAGGCACGTGAGAGAGAAAATAGCGGTCGTGGGAAACCACCAGCAGGTTACCGGTAAAATCCTCCAGGCTCCGTTCCACCTCTTCCCGGGCGGGCAGATCCAAATGGTTGGTGGGTTCGTCCAGCAAAAGCGTATTACAGCGTTTAAGCATCAGATCCGCAAATTGAAAGCGGGCCCGCTCACCGCCGCTCAAAGTACCAACTTTTAAGTCCACTTCTTCGCCCAAAAAAGATACCTGGGCCAGCATAGACCGAAGTTGTTGGTTATTCAAAAGAGGCCAACGGTCGCTAAGTTCCTGCAAAACGGTATTCTCATCCCTTTGAAATTGCATCGCCTGATGAAAATAGCCCAATTGAATATTAGTGCCCCAGCGGATGCGCCCTTCCTTGGCGGGAAGCTCCCCGGTCAGCACTGAAAAGAGGGTGGTCTTACCGGTACCGTTATCCCCCACGATGGCGATCTTTTCGCCCTTTTGCATCCGGAAGGTGAGGTTTTGAAACAGTTGGTGATCCTCGCCCACCACCACCGAAAGGTCACGGCATTGCAACACGTCGTTACCGCCACCGATATCCACCGGAAATTTCAAATGCAAACGGCGTTCTTCCGTCTTGGGCCGCTCGATCAATTCCATCTTTTCCAACTGCTTACGGCGGCTTTTTGCCATATTGGAGGTAGAGGCGCGCACCAGGTTCCGATCAATATAGTCGGTCAGCTTGGCCACCTCTTTTTCCTGCTGTTCAAAAAGGCGCTCCTGCTCCTTCATCCAAAGAGCCTTTTGCTCCTTGAAGGAGGTATAATTCCCGGAGTAGGAGCGGATCTTGCCCGCCTCCATATCCCAAATCTCAGTCACGCAACGATCCAAAAAGAAACGGTCGTGGGAGACCAGGATCACGGAGCCCTTATAGCTCCGTATGTAATCCTCCAGCCAGGAGAGGGTACGGAAATCCAAATGGTTGGTGGGCTCGTCCAGTAAGAGGAGGTTGGGTTGTTCCACCAATAGTTTACAAAGGGCAAGGCGGGTCATTTCACCCCCGGAGAGATCCTCTACCTTCATAGAAAGATCCCGCCCGGCAAAGCCCATCCCGTTCAGAACCGTCTGGATCCGATAATCAATATGGTAAGCATCGGTGGCGTCGATGATCGCCTGCAGGCGGCTATATTCCGCCGGGGAGGCGGTGGGTAGCTTTTCGATGGCATCCAGCCCCTCCCGCACCACACTGCGCAGCTCGTCCATAATATTCAGGCTGCCGGAAAGGCCGCTGTTTTGCCGCAGGTAGCCGATCCGTGCCTTAGGGTGCAGGTAACGCTCGCCGGAGGTTTCCTGCAGGGAGCCCTCCAGCACGTTTAACAGCGTGGATTTACCGGCACCGTTACTGCCGATCAGGCCGATCACCGCACCTTCCTCGCAGGTGACGGTTACCTCATCGATCACACGGCGCTCGCCGAATTCCACGATTAAATTTTTCAGAGATGCAATGGTCATTTAAAACCTCCGGAGGGATTACATAATCTATTCTTTTATTATACCAGTTTTCTGATCTTTTTCAATCATTTCTTTTAAAGCAGCCATAGCCTTATCCAGACCGCCCACCTCATCGATCAGACCTTCGGCCACTGCCTCTTCACCGCTGAGAATAGTACCCACGTCCCCGGCCATCTTCCCCACCGATAAGATCAGCATCATCAATTTTTCTGGCGAGATGGAGGAATGGGCTTCAATAAAACGGCAGACCCGATTTTGCATAGCCTCGATTACCCGAAAACTTTGAGAAACACCGATGACCGTTCCGGTGGCACGCACGGGATGTAGCAGCATAGTGGCAGTGGAGGCGATAAAAGAACGGCGGGCAGCACAGGCCAAAGGAACGCCGATGGAATGACCGCCGCCCAGCACCAGGGAGACGGTGGGAGTCTTCATGGAAGCGATCAGTTCGGCAATAGCCAGTCCCGCCTCCACGTCACCGCCCATGGTATTCAAAAGGATCAGAATTCCTTTAACACCGGGATCCTCCTCCATGGCCACCAGCAAAGGTAAAAGGTGTTCATATTTAGTCGTTTTGTTCTGTTCCGGGGCAATAAAATGGCCTTCGATCTGGCCGATGATGGTCAACACACGAATGTTGCTTTGGGTCTCTACCAGCCCCAATTCGGTCAATTGCTCCACGGCATTACATTGTTTTTCTTCTTCCATTTTTAAAGGACTCCCTTCTTTTTTTATTAGGATAAGCAGTTTTTCGAAAAAAATAATTTTTTCAAAAAAAGTGTTGACAAATGGGTTCGTTTAGGGTAAAATATCAACGTTGTCTATGGCGGTATAGCTCAGTTGGCTAGAGCATGCGGTTCATACCCGCAGTGTCATTGGTTCGAATCCTATTACCGCCACCAATGGCCCGATGGTCAAGCGGTTAAGACACCGCCCTTTCACGGCGGTATCACGGGTTCGATTCCCGTTCGGGTCACCATATTTGGGAGTTTAGCTCAGCTGGGAGAGCATCTGCCTTACAAGCAGAGGGTCAGCGGTTCGAG
>JAZQAR010000062.1:0-3364 GCA_045545315.1 Eubacteriales bacterium
CCCCTACGGCACCCCCAGTACCGACGAAGTGCCGGAGGCCATCACCCCCTATTTGCAGGAGCACGACGTGTTCCTGCTGCAGAATCACGGGGCGTTGACCGTAGGCGCCGACTTGATCACCGCCTATTATCGGATGGAGACCCTGGAGCTGTTTGCCAAGATCTCCCTGACCGCTCACCTGCTGGGCGGGGCGCAGGAGATCGAAAAGCCCCAGATCGATAAACTGATCTACCTGCGGGAAAACTACTATAAAGTCACCGGCAAACACCCCGGCTATAAACACTATAATAAGTAAAAACGACCCCCGGCAAGCAAGGCTTGCCGGGGATCAGACTATCAAAAAAGGAACCGTAGGTTGGTGGGGGATATATTCAAAAGAAAAAATGCGGCTGTGGGGCGCCCTACAGCCGCATTTTTATTGAATTTTTTCTGCTTTCCGTGAAATGCCCTCAGTGGTTCATTTCGCCATTGGATCGCATTTTTTAATATAACTTGGTAAATTCAAAATCCGGGTCGATCCCCATTTCTCGCAAAGCTTTGTCCTTTCGCACGGCAATCTCACCGTCCAAAGCGTCAAAGAAATTATTACCCTCGGTATCGATATCCACAATAAAGGGAGCCAAATCCGTCAATTTAAAAAACCAAGCCCCCCTTCCAGTCTGCAATCATTCCCTATCTTGAAATAAAAGATAGGCCGGCCGGTATCTACACAAGGGGGATTTTTTCGCACCGCCGACATTTTTATGCTCTCCAGCGTAGCGATCAAGCCTTTTTTGCCTCGGCATTGCGCTCTTGGGCAATAGCTTTCTCAAATGCCTCCTCCACGTCGGCAGAGATCTCTGTGGCACCCCGTTTGACCGTTTCAAAGAGGGCGGCTTCATACACTTCTTTTCGGATCATGGTCACAGCACCGCCCATTCCCCATGGATCGTCTCCAGATAATCCGGGCGCATCTTATGGGGTGTATAAGGATACATCCGCAGGGTCTTAGGGCACGGAGCGTGATGATAAACGGAGTAAACAAACTGCGGCAAACAGATGGGATCGGCAAGCCCTATGCAAAAATCGGCAGGAACCTTCAAAAGCGATACCATATTATTGATATCAAAATAGGTTAGATTATCTGCCACCGTATCGGCGGTTTCGGGATATTTCCAGATCATATCCCGCATCCGACCGAAAACACCGCTGCCCGCCTCCACTCGCTGACGCAAGCAGTTATAACTGGTGATGGCAGTATAGCATTTCATACTCCGTCCGCTCAGGGCCGAGGCTACCACTGAAAGAGCACCGCCCTGACTACCGCCCCAGGTAACAATGCGGGTGGCATCCACCTCCTTCAAAGAGGCTGCCACATCTATGGCACGCACCGCATCTAAATAAATATTATGCAGATAACATTCTTCTTTTTCCAAAATCCCGCGGGTCATCAACCCACCCATGTACTCACCGCTACGGTATTCTGCCTTATCGAGGGTGGTGCCGCACTGCCCCCGCACGTCCATTGCCAGACAGCAGACACCCGTTGCCACGATCTCGGGATAAAGCCGTTTAGCACCCCCCGCATCCCCGCCGTGGAACACCACTACACAAGGGAGTTTTTTCCCTGCTTTTCGATCGATCGGGCAGGAAAAGATCGCCTCAATGACCGTACGGTCATGGGTATTATAGGTCAACCGATAGGATACGAAAGTCTTTTCATAAGGGGTCTGCATCGGCTCACGGTGTACCTCAAGTGGAATTTTTCGCAAATCTGCCACCTGCTTGCTCCAAAAATCCTTAAAATCCCCTTTCATGGTCTGCGGAATGATCATTTTTTGCAGTTTTTCTTCTTGTGCGCTTAAATAATCTGTCATGATCCGATCTCCTTAAATTTCAATATTTGCCAAAGGGATATGCTGTTGACAACCGTAGATGTCATCATCCTCCAAGCTGCCGCTGCCGGCTCAGAGCACATAGCCCCAAACTCCATGATCTTTGCCATGTGAAAGGAAAGCCTCGGGTCATAATTGTGATAAATGCACGGAGCGGCATAGATGGCGGTATCGCAGGTGCGGCCGCAGAGAATGACCTGGGCTCCCTGCCGCAGCAGCTCAATAATAGGGGCCGGGATCGGTAGACCCTGCATCCACCCCCAGATAATCTACCTTTTCAGAAAAAGCAAGTTCTAAAGACTCCTCAGCATAGCCGTAGCCCAAAAGCCCGTTTAATGCAACAATCTTCAATCAAATTGCTCCTTTCATACCCTTATTTTAGCATAAATGAAAAGTAAAAAGATTGCAATTATGTTGTTTTATATTGCGTTCTGTATGTTTCTGTAGTAAAATAAAAGTATGAATATCAGAAATTTTGTTTTATCTTTTTATCAGAATACCGGCGATGACGTGCATATCCAGCGGGTGGAAAGGCCTCGGGAGGCCAAGGAATTTCACACCCACGACTATTACCAGATCTATTATATCGCCAAGGGATCGCTGATCCATGATCTTGAAACGGACTCCTCCTGCCTTTCGGTGGGGGATATGTTTATCATCCCGCCCGGTGTTGTTCACCGCATCCGAGAGGAAGAAGGCATCGTTTTTTATTCTCTTTCATTTATGCCCAAGGTGATAGAACAGCTCAGCCGCTCTGCCGGCTTTGCGGCGGATTTTTTAGAGCAGATCAAGGCAGAGCCTACCCGCCCGCGAGTTGCCCTCCCCGCCGAAGAGATGCTCCGGGTAGAGGGCATCATCAAGCAGATCTTTTTGGAGTTTGAAGGGAAAAGCATCGCAAGCGATGAGGTGGTCAAGCTTTATATCGGCATCCTGCTGACTCTTTTTGCCCGCAATTACTACCGCATCTCCGATGCTCTCCCAATTCCCCGTTATGGAGATCGGCGGCAGTTCATCCGTCATTGCGTGGATTATGTGGAGCAGCATTATTTCCGCCCCCTCACGCTGGAGAGCATCGTACGGGAGGCCGCCATCTCTAAAAGTGAATTTTGCAAAGAATTTCGTAAAACGACCGGATATTCCTTTCACCGTTATCTGAATCTCTGCCGCATACACAAGGGAGCAGAGTTGATTCAAAAGGGCAACAAGATCACCGCTGTCCATGCCCTCTGTGGCTACGAGGATTACGCCACCTTTTACCGCAATTTTGTCAAGATCATGGGTGTGTCCCCTGCCCAATTTAAAAATGCTCACGCAGAATAACGCTGTGAGAAATAGTCAATATAAATCCCCGGCAAGTTTAACTTGCCGGGGATTTCGCTTATTTCAGCTCTTTTAAAACGTTGTTCAGGGCGTTCAAGATGCCCAGTTTGCCGTATTCATAGGTCACGCCGCCCTGCATAAAGGCGGTGTAGGGGGCCACCATGGGGCCG
>JAZQAR010000063.1:0-17225 GCA_045545315.1 Eubacteriales bacterium
TCCATAAGATAGATCAAAAGTTCAAATTCCTTGCGGGAAAGGGTCAGCTCCTCCTGCCCGAAGAAGGCCCGGAAGGAAAGCCGGTCTGCCCGCAGTTCCCCTGCCAGCAGTTCGGTGCCGTCCCCCTCCTTACGGCGGCGTAGAGCCACCCGCACCCGGGCGGAAAGCTCCCGCATGGCAAAGGGCTTGGTCAGGTAATCGTCGGCGCCGGAATCCAGCCCCTCCACCCGATCGTCCACCTCACTGCGGGCGGTGAGCATGATCACCTTCACCCCGGAGGATCTCCGAAGCTCCCGTAATACGGAAAAGCCGTCCCGCTTGGGGAGCATCACGTCCAGCAGCACCAGATCGTATTCCCCCGTCAGGGCGGCGGAAAGCCCCGCCTCCCCATCGTGGACGGTATCACATGCGTAGCCCTCCCGCTGGAGCTCCAGCTGGATCATCCGGGCAATATGCACTTCATCTTCTATGATCAAAATTCTCTCCATTGATTTTTACCTCTCTTTTATAATCATAGCATATTTTTTCCTGCTTGGCAATTCCCTTGATTTTTTTATAGGGCTATGGTATACTAATGGCATAAAAAACAAAGGAGCTTAAACTATATGGCAAGCGAATACGGCAATGATTTTATCGTTTTGACCGACGAAGAGGGTCGGGAACTGGAATTTGAAGTGCTGGGCAGCATCGAAAACAACGGCATCACCTACGTGGGACTGGTAGAACATTTTGACGATCCCGTAAAGCAATTGGAAAGCGACGGTATGATGGTGGTGCTGAAAGCGATTGAAGACGACAACGGTGAAGAACTGCTGGTCACCATCGACGACGATGAACTGGCAGAGGTTCTGCCCCTTTTTGAAGAAGCCCTGGAAGAGGAATACGATATCGCCGGGGAAGAGGAATAATTCTTCACCAAACGTATATCATATCAAAGAACCCTGCGATGTTCGTGGACTGTATTATTTTGTGCCTACACTTATTCTACGGGATAGCGCTCGGGGCGTTGTGAGCAGCTGATTTTAGGTTTCCTATCTTCAGACGCCTGTGAAACGTTTCCGGCAAAAACCCACCTAACTGCGGTTAGGGACCAAACTTGTGCGGTACACGGCATAGGCGGGGCTCTTTTATTTGAGAGTAACTCATTGAACGTTAAATCCTGCCCGGCGGACGAAATTTCATGCCTTTCCGCTCTTTCGTCTTTGAAAGGAACAAATCCTTTCTGCATCCTCAAGAAACAAAAATTCTTCGAAATTTCATTCCGCCGGATTGAATTTCACATTCAATGAATTACTCTTGTGAAAGGTTCATTATGGAAAAAGAGAGCCGCACCCGTGCGCTGATCGGCGCAGAGGGGCTGAAAAAACTGCATAAGGCCCATATCATCCTGTTAGGCTTGGGCGGTGTGGGCGGCCATTGTATGGAGGCCTTGGCCCGGGCGGGGATCGGCAGGCTGACCCTGATCGACGGCGACGTGATCAGCGAAAGCAACCTGAACCGCCAGCTGTTAGCCTTGCGTTCCACCATCGGAATGCCCAAGACCCAGGCGGCCAAGGCGCGCCTTGCGGATATTGACCCCCAGTTGCAAGTGATCACCATACAGGAGCGGCTGACCCCGGAAAATATCGGGGCGCTGTTGCCCACCGACGGAGATTACCTGATCGATTGTATCGACGACGTTCCCGCCAAGCTGGCTCTGGCCGATTATTGCAGGGCACATCAGCTGCCTATGGTGATGTGCCTGGGTACCGGCAATCGGCTCACCGCCGCCGGGCAAAAAATCGTCAATTTCGACCGCACCGAAGGGTGCCCCTTGGCCAAAAAAATGCGCATCACCCTGAAAAAACAAGGTTTTCGCAAGCTGCGGGTGCTGTTCTCGGCGGATGCCATGCAGCCCCTGTTCCCGGTGGAGGACGGCGGCAAGACCACCGTGGGCTCCATCTCCTTCGTGCCCTCTGCGGCAGGGCTCAAATTGGCGGAGCACGCCGTGAACCGCCTATTGATGGGGGAAGAAAATCAGGATATCCCCCGCTGACTCAAATAATTGCCTCCCTGTTTGCATATACTAAAGCAAGTATTTGCAAGCAAGGAGGTTTTTTCTTTGAAAAAAGCCATGTTTAAAACCGTTGCCATCCAGATCTTATTGGCAGAAGCCGTGGGCGGCCTGGCCGCCGCCCTTTCCGGGGGGTTCAGCTCCTCTTATACCGATCTGATCCAACCGCCCCTGGCGCCCCCGGGCTGGCTGTTCCCGGTGGTATGGACGATCCTTTACGCCCTGATGGGCATTGCCGCCGCCTTGGTCCTGGCCGCACCGGCTCCCCAGGTGCAAAAGGCGAGGGCCTTAAAATTCTATATTGCCCAGCTGATCGTCAACTTCCTTTGGCCCATCATCTTTTTCCGCTTTGAAAATTATTGGATGGCCCTGGTGTTCCTATTAGCGCTGGATCTCCTGGTGATCGTCACCCTGGTCAAATTCTGGCAGATCAAGCCCGCCGCCGGCTGGCTGCTGGTGCCCTATCTGATCTGGATCCTGTTCGCTACCTATCTGAACTGGGGCGTTGCACAACTAAACGTATAATGAAAAAATCCCGTAATGCGTCAGCATTGCGGGATTTTTGTCGTTGCGCCTGAACGAAAAATCTGTATCTCAAAACTACTTTACGAAGGGTCCGTTGCTTTTATTCATCCTCTTCCGGCTTGAAAATCTCCGAAACCAGCAGCTGCCGATCTGCCAGATACTGATACAGGGTATCGTTCCAGCGGGTATCGGCGGTGCCGTATTTTTCCTCAAAGCATAGGGTAAAGACGGTGGCGGATTCATCCTTGATATAAGGATTCCGATGGGCAACCGTTCCGTTTTTGGGCGCAAAGCCCCCAGCATAGACTACCCGACCACCCAAGGCGATGACAAAGGCATCCTCCGGGTTTGCCTGGAAGATGGCACTGCCCCCGTCCCGATAGCCGCCCAAAACGTTCAGTTCCTTCAGCTCGAACCGCTGTTCCTTCCATACCACACCGGCGAGTTCCTCGTCGGTGAAGGCGACCCGCCCCTTTTCCTTGGCGGAAGCCAGTAATTCACGATCGGTCTGGTTGGGATTATAGCCCCCGGCGGGGATCACGTAAAACTGCAGTTCCCCCGCTCCCTTGGCACAACCACCCAGGGAAAGTCCCAGGCAGCAGACCAACAATAATGCTAAAAATCGCTTCATAACGTCACCTCAAGGGATACACCGATACCTTCCCGTCGCCCCTGCGCAGGGTGGCGGAGGCCAGGCTGTTATGGTTGGCGCCAAAGTTCATTACCAGCACCGAGCCATCCAGCAGCTGATAGGCATCCCGATAGTTTTGCGCTGTTCCCTCGTACCAATCCGGCGCCCCGTAGGTCTTGTAGCACTCTGCGGGGGTGATGCCCTTTTTCAGCTTAGAAAACAGGTTCAGGTTCCGGGTATAGCGATAGAAATTTTGGGGCATCGGCTCCTCGCCCCAGGTTCCCACGTAATTTTCCGTCAGGGAGCCGGCGATCTTGCGGGCCGCCCGCAGGGTGGAACGGGTATAGCCGTAATCCAGCTGCAGGGTGGTGCCGTCCTCCATCACGTAAACGTCGATCACGTAGCTGTTCTCCTTAAAGGAGATGGAGCTTAAGCTGTTGGGCTTACCCAGAGCAGAAAGCACCGTCTCCCGCTCGGCACCCACCTTCACGATCTGTTCGGCAATGGTGTAGCTATAGCGCTTATCAGAGAAAAAGGCTGCCGCTTCGATCTTCAGTTCCAGTTCCGTCTTGCCCTCGTCATCGGGGGTGGGCTTTTCGGCGGGGGTATCCTGCCCCACAGGAGTGGTATTCTCCCCTACGCCGGTGTTCCCGGTTTGTTGGCTGTTGCCGGAATAGCTGGTCAACACCCCAACGCTCACCAGATAATCAAAAAGATCCTGGCTCTTGCCGGCGGGGTCGATATAGGTGGCGGTCTTCACCAGATCCCGCTCGCTGTAGGTCAGCTTCAGGGTGGAGCCGTCCTGCAACAGGTAGGTGAAGGTGTTGCCGTCGGAAACCAGATATTCCCGGGGGCTGCCCAGGGCGGTCAACACGTCGTTTTTGGTGGTGGTCACCGAGAAAAAGTACAGATCCTGCTGGGTCAGGGCGCTTTTTTGGGTCACCCCGAAGCCGGTATCTGCGCTATCCTCCTTCAGCGCCACCGAGCCCTGCTTTTTTTGGCAAGCCGAAAGGCTCAACAGCAGGGCAATGCAAAGAAATAAAGATAAGATCCGTTGTTTCATCCCAATAACTCCAATCGTTCCTTACTCATTTCCCCATCCTTGCGGATCTGCAAAAATAACTGTTCCTCATCGGCAAATTTCATCTCTTTGCGCAGATAAGACTTCAGCTCGACCCGCAGTTCTTTTCCGTAAATCTCCGGCAATTCCGCCAGAATATGGGCCTCTAAATTGGGGGTGCCGTTGGCCTCCACCGTGGGGCGCACCCCGATATTGGCGGCAGAGGGGTAACGAACCCCATCCAGCACCGTCCAGGCCGCATAGACCCCGAAGGGCGGCAGCAGCTGCCCCTCCTCCATGGGAATATTCACCGTAGGGAGCCCGAATTGACGGGCCAGCCCCTTGCCCCGGACGATCTCGCCCATCAGGCAAAAGGGGTGCCCCAGCCGGCGTTCCGCCTGTTCCAGATCCCCCGCCTCCAAAAACTTGCGAATGGCAGAGGAGCTGATCCGCAGATCGTCCACCGTTTCGGTCTTCACTTTTTTCACGGCGATCCCACGACCGATCAGGGTAAATTCGTTGCCGGCCCGATCCTTTCCGAAGTGGAAGTCCTCGCCGCAGACCAACCCCACCGCATTCAGTTCCTCTTTGAGAAACCCTTCGGCAAAATCCTCTGCAGAGGTATCCTTCCATTGGTCAAAATCCAGGATCTGCCAATGCTCGATCCCATAATGACGGAAGTAAAACTCCCGCACCCGGCGATCGGTGATCTGCAGGCGCCCCTTGGTATTATGACCAAAGGAAAGCACCATGGGCTCCGCATGAAGAGAATCGGCCCATTCCTGCAGGGTACGGAGGATCTCCCGGTGGCCCAGATGGACCCCGTCAAAATCGCCCATTGCGATCACACGTTCTCGCATCATAAATGTATCACGACCTTAAAACAGGTCTCTCCATCCTTTATCACTTGATCCCCCAGCCCCAAGAGGGTCTCGCCCCGATAAACGGTGCAAAGCCCTTCCGGCAGGTTCTTCAACTTGCGGATATCCACCGCACAGCCGTTTTGCAACAGCCCCGCAAAAAAATCCACCGGCTCGTAGCGGGGAAGCTCCTGCAGGGCCGCCTCCACCGGCATAAACTCCGGGGGGCAGGGATTTTGTTCCAATTTATTCATCAGTTCTTCCAAGGGGACCGCATCCGCCAGGGATAAGGCGCCCACCCGGGTGCGGCGCAAAGCCACGGTGGTGCCCACCGTCCCGGCGGCCACCGCCAGGTCGGAAAACAGACTGCGGATATAGGTGCCCTTGGAGCAGGCCACCCGGATCACCGCCTCCCCCGCTTCTTGGTCAAAGGAAAGCAGTTCCATTTCATAAACGGTCACCTGCCGTTCCGGCACCTCCACCTCTTGTCCCTTTCGGGCAAGGCGGTAAAGGGGAACGCCGTTGACCTTGATGGCCGAATAGGCAGGCGGGCGCTGGGTGATCTTCCCGATGAATTGGGGGAACAACTCCTCCAGTTCCCGGGCGGTCACCTTTTTTTCGCAGGTGGCGATCACCGTTCCGGTCAGATCGCCGGTATCGGTGGCGGCGCCAAACCGCAAAGTGCCCACGTATTCCTTATCCCCTTGGGTCAAAAGGTCGCAAAGCTTGGTGGCCTTGCCCACCATCACCGGCAACAGCCCGGTGGCAAAGGGATCCAGGGTACCGCTGTGACCGCATTTTTCTCCGGTCAGCCGGCGAATACGGGCCACCACCCCAAAGGAGGTCATATCCGTGGGCTTATCGATCAAAAATAATCCGTTCATAAAACCTCTTTCAAAGCGTTCACCATCTGGTTTTTCAGAGCAGGATATTCTCCAACCATGGTACAACCGGCGGCCTGGCAATGCCCACCGCCGCCGAACCCGGCGCAGATCTCGCCCCCGTGAACCGAGCCGTCGGTGCGCAGGGATACCTTATAGGTACCGGGAGTAGTCTCCTTAAAGGTGGCGGCGGCCTTGACCCCCGCCAATTGGGCGGGCAGAGCAGAGATGGTCTCCAGCTCGTCGGCACCGGCACCGGTCTCCCGGAGCATTTCGGCAGAGATCAGCATGGTCACGATCCTGCCCTCTTCCCAGTACTCCAGATTCTCCATGGCCAGCCGGTTCAGTTCCATTTCCGCCTTGCTCTTGGTCTGGAACAGCCACTTATTCGTAGCCTTCAGATCAAAGCCGCAACGGATGGTCTCGGCCGCCATCAGGTGGGTGCGGTCGGTGGTATTCCCGTATTTAAAGCACCCGGTATCGGTGGCAATAGCCGTATAAAAGGCCTCCGCTGCCTTGGGGGTCAAGCCCCCTAAAAGCCCCGCCAGTTCCACCATAATTTCACCGGTGGCACCGGCCTTGGGGTCCACGTAATTCATCTTGCCGTAGCAGGGGTTGGTGGGATGGTGATCGATGACCAGATCGGCCCGATCGGCCCATTCCCGCAGATCACCTGCCATCTCTGGGGAAGCGACATCGATAAAGACCAACGCTCCCTCCGGTTCCCCTTTGAGCCATTCTGCTCCGTCGCTCAAAAAGCGGTAACGGGGCGAGACCGGGTCAGCGCACAGGATCTGTACCCGCTTCCCCATGGCCTCCAGGCAATGCTTTAATCCAAAGGCGGAGCCCAGGGTGTCCCCATCCGGCCGCTGATGGCAAAAGAGCGTCAGGGTGGTCTGCGCCTTTAAAAAGGCGGCCACCTCTTGAAGGGTGTTATTCTTCATCCTGCTCGTCCTCGTCGTGCTTGATATCCAGTTCTGCCAGCTTGGCGTTGATATGCATACCGTATTTGATGGAGGGGTCGGCGTGGAAGGAAAGCTCGGGGGTATAGCGTAGCCGCAGACCCCGGGCCAGAGCACCCCGAATATAGCTTCCGGAGGAGCGCAATCCCTTCAGCATCTCCTTTTCGTCCCCCTCAAAGGCAGAAACAAACACCTTACATTCCTTCAGATCGCCGGTGGTCTCCACGGCGGTGATGGAAATGAAGGAGGGGACCCGGGGATCCTTCACGGTGGGAAGGATCCGGGCCAGTTCCTTGCGGATCTCTTCGTTGATCCGCTCCATACGATGAGTAGCCATTATTCCTTGATCTCCTGCATCTCGAAGGCTTCGATCATATCGCCTTCCTTGATATCGTTATAATTTTCGATAGTCATACCGCATTCATAGTTTTCCAAAACTTCCTTGGCATCATCCTTAAAGCGCTTCAGGGAGCCCAGAACGCCTTCATAGATCACCACGTTATCACGGATCAGACGAACGGAAGCGTTCCGCACGATCTTACCGCTCTTCACGTAACAGCCGGCGATGGTGCCCACGCCGGAGACCTTAATGGTCTGGCGCACTTCGGCGGTACCCAGGATAGCTTCTTCCATCTTGGGTGCCAGCATCCCCTTCATAGCGGCCTCGATCTCTTCCAGGCAATCGTAGATTACACGGTAGAGACGGATATCCACGGAGTTCTTTTCGGCCATGGCCTTGGCGTTGGCATCGGGGCGAATGTTAAAGCCCACGATGATGGCGCCGGAGGCCTCGGCCAGCATCACGTCGCTCTCGTTCACACCGCCAACGGCGCTGTGGATCACGCGGACACGGACTTCCTCGTTGGAAAGTTTTTCCAGGGAGGCCTTTACCGCTTCGGCAGAGCCCTGTACGTCGGCCTTCACAATGATGTTCAGATCCTTCACGTTGCCCTCCTGGATGCGGCTAAAGAGGTCATCCAGAGAAACCTTATACTGATTCTGGGAGGCCAGTTTCTGATCGGCCTTCCGCTGGTCGGCCAGTTCACGGGCCAGGCGCTCGTCTTCAACCACGAAGAAGCTGTCGCCGGCCTGGGGAACCTCGGCCATACCGATGATCTCCACGGGGGTGGAGGGGCCGGCATCCTTCAGCTTACGGCCCTTATCGTCAGTCATGGCACGGATCTTACCTACGGCGGTACCGGCGATCAGGGTATCACCCATCTTCAAGGTACCGTTCTGTACCAGTACGGTGGCAACGGGGCCACGGCCCTTATCCAGCCGTGCTTCGATAACGGCACCCTTGGCCAAACGGTTGGGGTTGGCCTTAAAGTCCTTCATTTCTGCCACCAGCAGAACCATTTCCAGCAATTCATCAATACCCTCGTGCTTCAAAGCGGAAACGGGCACACAGATGGTGTCGCCGCCCCAGGCTTCGGGTACCAGTTCGTATTCGGTCATTTCCTGCATTACCCGATCGGGGTTGGCAGTGGGTTTATCCATCTTGTTCACCGCCACGATGATGGGGATCCCTGCGGCCTTGGCGTGGTTGATGGCCTCTACGGTCTGGGGCATAATGCCGTCGTCGGCGGCCACCACCAGAATGGCGATATCGGTAACGGAGGCACCACGGGCACGCATACGGGTAATGGCGGCGTGACCCGGGGTATCCAGGAAGGTGATATCCTGGCCGTTGCATTTTACCTTATAAGCACCGATGTGCTGGGTGATACCGCCGGCCTCACCGCTGGTCACGCTGGTGTTGCGGATGGCATCCAGAAGAGAGGTCTTACCGTGGTCAACGTGACCCATAACCACCACAACGGGGCAGCGGCTCTGCAGTTCGTTTTCCTGGTCCTCCCGGTCGTCGATCAGCCGATCCTCGATGGAAAGGATCACTTCCTTTTCCACCCGGATATCAAATTCTTCGGCCACCAGATAGGCGGTATCGTAGTCGATCACCTGGGATGCGCTGGCCAAAATGCCCAGGGTCATCAATTTCTTGACCACCTGAGCCACGTTGACCTTCATCCGCAGGGCCAATTCGCCAACGGAAATTTCATCAGGTACCTGGATCTTCATCTTCGCCTGCTTTCTCTGAAGCTCGATCCGCTTTAAGCGCTCGGCCTCAGTCTCTTTCTTTTTCTTCATACCGTATTGACCCTGCTTCTGCCAATCCTTCTTCTTTTGGATCTTCTGCTTGGAAGCGAAGGTATTGCGGCTTTCGTGGCTGCTGGCCAGATCCATCAGCTTATCGTCGTATTTACCCAGGTTCACGTCGTTGGTGCGGGTATCCACCACACGAACGGTACGCTCGTAGCTTTGCACCTGGCGGGGACCCTTTTCCTTTTTCTTGGGCATTTCCACCGGCTTGACGGGCTGCTTGGCCTGGGGCTTTTCCACAGGCTTGGGCTGGGCCTTCTCGGCGGGCTTTTGCTGAGGCTTTTCGGCAGCCTTTTTGGGCTGGGGCTTCTCTGCAGCCTTCTTTTCCACCGGCTTCTTCACGGCGGGTGCTGCGGGAGGCTCAACCTTGGAGATCAGCCGGGGGCCGGTCTTCTTGGCTTCTTCCTTCTTGGGTTCTGCCTTGGGTTCCTCGGCCTTTTTGGGTTCTTCCTTCTTGGGCTCGGCCTTAGGTTCTTCCTTCTTGGGCGCCTCTTTTTTGGGCTTTTCTTCCGCATCGGGGCGGTTGGCCAATTCAAAATAGGCGTTGAAGTTTTCCACCTGAGCCTTTTTGGTGTAATGGTTAAAAAGATAATCCAGTTCGCCCTGGGTCAGAACGGCCATATGGGTCCGTTCCTTGGGCTCTAATCGGTTTAAAAGATCCATGACCTCGTTACTTTTGAGGTTCAGATCCTTGGCAAATTCGTGAACTCTGTATTTCAGTTCCAAATCATATACCCCCTTCAATATGTTTCGCCAGGGATTTCACAAAGCCCTTGTCGGTGACCCCGACCAGGCAGACCGGCTTGGTGCCGATGGCATTCCCTAAGCGCTCTTTGGTAAACGGAAGGCGAACCACGGGAACCTTTTGTTCCGCAGCGATCCGTTCCGCATTTCGTAACGTTCTGGGTGCGCAATCTTCCGCGATCAGCAGAAGGGCGGTTGCACCCAAGGCCGCCGTGACCATATCGTTACCGTAGGTCAGCTTTCCCGCCCGCCGGGCAAGCCCGAGGGTGGTTAAAAATTGTTCATTCATTCCCGATCAGCTCCTTTTGCAGTTGCTGATAAACCTCTTCCGGGACCTCCCGGCCAAAGCCACGGTTCAAGGCCCGGGTCTTGGCCAGCTTTTCTACACAGTCCGGTTGGCGGCAAAGATAAGCACCTCTGCCGGGGGCCTTGCCGGTCAGATCCACCGCAATGGCACCCTCCTTATTCATAACCACCCGAACCAGTTCCCGTTTCGGCATCATTTCTCTGCAGCAAAGACACATCCGCATCGGGATCTTTTTTTCTTTGCTCAAGGGTTACTCACCTACTTTAGAAAGGGGTTTGATATCGATCTTATAGCCGGTAAGCTTGGCGGCCAGGCGGGCGTTCTGCCCTTCCTTGCCGATGGCCAGAGAGAGCTGATCGTCGCTGACCACCACCACGCAGGTATGCTCGGCATCGTCGGCGGCCACGCTCAGGATCTTGGCGGGCGCCAGGGCGGAGGCAATGAACTCCTCGGAGTTCTCACTATAACGGATAATATCCACCTTTTCGCCCTTTAATTCATCGCAGATCTTGGTGATCCGCTGACCCCGGTTCCCGATGCAGGCACCCACGGGATCCACGTTCTCGTCGTGAGAGTAAACGGCGATCTTGGTACGGCTGCCGGCCTCACGGGAGATGCTCTTCACTTCCACGGAGCCGTCGAAGATCTCGGGCACTTCCAGTTCAAAGAGCCGCTTTACCAGACCGGGGTGGGTTCTGGAGATGAGGATCTGGGGACCACGCTGAGCGGAGCGAACCTCTACCACGTAGATCTTCACGTGATCGCCGGGGTTCAGAGTCTCGCCGGGGATCTGCTCGTTCTTGATGAGCATAGCCTGGCTCTTGCCGATCTCCAGGATGGCGTTGCCGTTGGGCTCTACCCGGTTGACAACGGTGGAAATGATCTCGCTTTCCTTGCTGTTGAATTCCTGATACAAAAGACCGCGCTCCCCGTCCCGGATGCCGTGGATGATCACCTGCTTGGCGTTCTGGGCGGCGATCCGACCGAATTCCTTGGTCTTGATCTCTACCTTACATTCGCTGCCCAGCTTCAGCCGCTTGGAAACGGTGTCGTGGGCTTCTTCCAGGGAGATCTCCAGTACGGGATCCTCCACCTTTTCTACAACGGTCTTGATCTGTACCAGCTTGATCTCGTTTTTGTCACGGTTGATGATGACCTCGGCGTTGTCGGCGGTGCCGTAGGCACGCTTGGCGGCGGCCAGCAAAGCGGCCTCTACCTTTTCCAGCATATAATCGGCCGGAATGCCTTTTTCAGCCTCGATCAGATCCAAAGCCTTAAAAAATTCTGCGTTCTTCATTTCTTTTTCCTCTATCCTCCATTAATTTTTAAGAAAAATCCACCCAGGGACGGATCAGCCGTGCGGCCTTGCAATCCAGCTCCAGGGTCTCTTTTTGGGTTTCCAACGTAAATTTGCCGTCTTCATAGCCGGCCAGGGTCCCCACCAGGTAATCGATTCCGTTCAGGGGCTGGAACAGCTTAACCTCAATGGGCTCGCCCATAAAGTAACGGAAGTCCTTTTCCTTTTTCAGGGGGCGATCCAACCCCACGGAAGAGACCTCCAGATAATAGTGATCCTTAATGAGATCCGCCTCATCCAGGATCGGATCGATGGCACGGCTCATGGCCTCGCAATCCTCAATGGCGATGCCGTTTTCTGCGGTGATAAACAACCGCAGGAAGAAATCGGGCCCCTCTTTAACATATTCAACGTCAAAAAGTTCATAACCTAAGCCTTCCGCAACGGGTACGGCCAGATGCTCCACCTTGGTTGCAATGTTCTCTTTCATCCCTACGCTCCTTTCCGGGCAAAAGCAAAGAGGTTCGCGTTTCACGAACCTCCTTTTATTCAACGTACACTTGGATTATAGCACACTTTTTTCAAAAAAGCAAGCCTTTTTTCCTATTAATATATAAACCCATCGTAGAAGGGTTCCTCCCGTCAGATTTACAACCGTGCCCGTAGGGGACGATGCACCCTACAAGGGTATTTGTTTTTAGGCCAGGCAACGGTACAGGAAGGTCACGATCTGACCCCGGGTACAATTGGCTTTGGGACCGAAGGTGGTGGCAGAGGTACCGGTGGTGATCCCCTTTTCTACCGCCCACAAAACGGCATCGTAATAATAGGCGCCGGCCTTTACGTCCACAAAGGGATTTTGCACCCCGCCGGGGGCGGGCTTGCCCTGGCTCCGCCACAGGAAGGTGACGATCTGCTCCCGGGTGCACTTGGCATTGGGGCTGAACTTGCCGGCCCCGGTGCCGGTGGTGATCCCGCTTTCTACCGCCCAAAGAACCGCCTTGTAATAATATTGGTTGCTTTTGACGTCGGTAAAGGGATTCACTGTGCCGGTGGGTTCGGGAGAACCGCAGGCCCGCCACAGGAAGGTCACGATCTGCCCACGGGTGCAGGCATCGTTGGGGCTGAAGGTGGTGTCCGAGGTGCCGGTGGTCACGTTCTTCTGCACCGCCCACAGCACGGCGTTGTAATAGAACTGATTGCTCTTTACGTCCTTAAAGGGATTGCTGGGCTTCAGTTGGGTGCCGGGAGCGGTCACCGTCTCGGGATGGCCACAAATGGTACACTTGCGGGTGCGGGTGCCGTCCCCCTCCAGGGTGGCATCGTTGTTGTAAACGTATTCCCCGAAAGAATGAGTGATTTCTCGGGTTGCTCCGCATACGTCACAGGCAGTGTCGCAAGCATTGGTATAAGTATGGCTAATGGTACGAGGTGCTCCGCAAATATCGCAGGAGGTATCGCAGGCATTGGTATACTGATGGGGGCCAACGGTGCGGGGTTCTCCGCAGCTGTCACAGGTGGTATCGCAGGCATTGGAATAACGATGTTCTGCATCCCGGCCGGAGCCGCATTCGCCGCAATCCACCAGACAAACGGCGCAAACCACCGAGCATTCATAGGTAAATACGTGGGGGGCCTTCCGTACCGCTCCGCAAACGTTGCAGTCAATATCGCAAGCGTTGGTATAAATATGCGTTGTTACCCGGGGAGCACCGCAGATATTACAAGAAGTATCGCAAGCGTTGCTATAGGTATGATTCACGGTTCTGGGGGCACCGCATTCATTGCAGGTGGTGTCGCAGGCATTGTCGTACCGATGGGAACCGACCGACCGAGGATCGCCGCAGGTATTGCAAGTGGTATCGCAACCGTTATCGTAAACGTGGCCGGTTACAGTGCGGGTAATGCCGCATTCGTCGCAGTCCTTATCGCATACGTTTTGATAGGTATGTTCCGGAAAACCGGTTTCGTTAAAGCTCCATTTGGCGGTATTCAGGGTACCATTGGTATGCTGAATGATCGGCTTTTGAGAACCACCGTAGAAAACACGCTGAATGGAGCAATTGTCAAAGGTTTTGGTATAAACCAAATTTAACGTTGCCGGCAGGAACAGCCGCTTGATGGAATAACAGCGCTGAAAAGTCTTCGAAGGAACGTTCGCTACTTTTGCATGGATAGCCACTTCCTTCAAATTGTTGCAATCATAAAAAGCCCAATCGCCAATGGAAGTGACGCCCTCCGGGATGGTTACGCTGGTCAGGCCGGTGCAACCCCTAAAGGCTTCACCGCCAATGGAAGTAACGCTATCTGGGATGGTTACGCTGGTCAATCTGATACAACCATAAAAGGCAGCACCGCCAATGTAAGTGACGCTGATCGGGATTTTCACGCTGGTCAGCCTGGTGCAACCGTAAAAGGCACCATTGCCAATGGAAGTGACGCCGGGCTCAATAACAGCGTGGGTAGCAGATTTCCAAAAGATAAAATCATAATCGTTACACATAGGACCATTGCCGCTAACGGTTAGCGTACCTTCGCTCAGTTTATAGGTGACGCCGCCATATTTCGCTTCAGTCAGTCCGGTGCAACCGTAAAAGGCAGATTCGCCAATGGAAGTGACACTATCCGGGATAGTCACGCTGGTCAGCTCGGTGCATTCATAAAAGGCATAACTACCAATATAGGTTGCACCGGGTTCAATCTTCACTTCGGTAATTGTAATTCCCCAAGGTGAATAACTGTAGGAAGAATAATCCTCCATCTCACCGTTACCGCTGATGGTGAGGACGGTGCCGTCTAAGGTCCAAGTGCAATCGCCGGTGGTGCCGGACGTGGCGGCGGCTGCCGGGAGCGCAAAGGTGCTGAGCATGGTGCATAAAAGCATCAAAACCAGCAAAATCGAACCAATTTTTTTCACTTCTTTTTCCTCCTAATAATAAAAAATGCGCAGCCGAAGCTGCGCACGAAAAATACATAGCTCCATTTGTTGCGACACAAATTTTCCCATTACAAAAAGCACGTGGAAAGAGCCTGTATTTTTACCAAAATAAAAATACACGCTTTTTGTAACAGATATTCATTTGTGTCGCAATTAAAGTTTACCACATCCTTTCCTAAAAATCAATCTTTCATTTTTTGCCCTATCTTTTCTACAACTTTTTATCGAAAAAAGCATTGCGGAATTCTTTTTAAATGATATAATGAAGAAAAAACGCAAACGAGGTGCAAAGTAATGAACTGGGAACATTTGCGAGAAGAAGAATTTAAGGGCGCCATTGAAAAAAGCGGCGGCCTTTGTGTCATCCCACTGGGGTGCATAGAAAAGCACGGCCAGCAACTGCCCGTGGGCACCGACGGCCTGGCGGTGACCGGCATCGTTCAGCAGGCGGCGGAATTGGAGGACGTGGTGGTGTTCCCCACCGGCTACTGGCTGGGGGATCTGACCGGCGCCCACGCCCGCAAGGATCCCATCCCCATGGGCCACGCCGGCTACATTTCCTTAAAGCCCACCACTTTACTGACCGTTTTGGAAGAACTTTGTGACGAGATCGCCCGGAACGGATTCCGCAAGATCCTGATCGTCAACGGCCACGGGGGCAACCAAGCTTTATTGAGTTATTTTATGCGAACCCAGACCTATGAACCCAAAAGCTACGCCACTATGGCGGTGAACCATTGGGATAAGACCGATTATCCCCACTATCTGGTGGAGCATCGGGAGGAATATCCCATGCTTACCGATGAAGACATTGAGGTTTTGAAGGGCTACCAGGAAAAGGGCTTTGGCGGCGGCCACGCCGATTTCCGGGAGACCGCCCGAATTATGGGCCTGCATCCCCAGTTGATCGCCACCGACCGCTACGATGCGGAATCCGGCCTTTCCACCCGCCGTTCCGATTATCTCAAAGAACTGGGCGTCAGCATCGTAAACAGTTGGGGCATCAATTATCCCAACGCCATCGAAGGCTACCCCTCCTTTGGCTGTACCGAGACCATCGGCCAGGCGATCGTAGCCTGCGAAGCCCGGCGGTTGGCGAAGATCTTCAAGGTTTTGAAGGAAGACGAGGAGTGTGTGCGGATCGCCAGAAGGCTTCCGCCCCTGGAGAAATAAAATGACGGTAAAAGAATTGACCGCCGCTTTGGGCATCGAAGCCTATCCGGCAAATTTAGAAAACTATTCCCAAACCGCCCTGGATATCTGCGATACGGCAAGAATCCGGGCGTTGGAAGAAAAATACGGTCTCTTAAAAGAATATACGGATTTCGCCCTTCGGGGTGCCGAGGCCCTGAAGCAAGATCCCCTGCGCCACGCCTGGGGAAATCTGGCGGCGGATTACCTTTTGAACTGCCCCTACCGGCAGCGGGAGCGGGTGCCCTTTTTGCCCGGAGAAGACCTGGCCGCCGATGCCCTGCATCTTTTGATCCTGCTGCCCTTGGTGGAACCGGCTATGGAGAACTACCGTAAACGGGGGCTGGAAGAGGATACCATTCAAACGCTTTTCGCCTCTTTCTATAACTGCACCAAAACCGGCTCCGACCGGGCCGGCAGACCTCTGATGACCCGGGCCTATTTCTACTGGCTGACCCACTATACCGATAACCTGCTGTTCCGGCTGGGGGTCTTTAATTTTGAGCTTGCCATTTATAAAGGGGATGCCATCTTCCTGAAAAACGATGCCACCGGCGAAGCCGTTGCCCTGATGACCTGCGGCAAATTTCACCGGAGCGGCCGTTCCCTGGGCTCCACCGGCCTGGAGGACGAGGAAGGCTCCTTTGAAGCGGTCTTCACCGAAACGGACACCCATTGGTCGGGCTATATTACCCAAAACGCCCTGGTCAAACCGGAGCTGCACACCTTCTCTAAAACGGAATGGCGTTGCATCTTAAAGCAAGGCCAAGATATTTTGGGAATCCATATCCCCAAGGGAGCGGATTTCAGCCCGGAAGCCATCGACGAAAGCCTTCGGCTCGGGCAGAAATTCGTGGCGGAACGGTACCCGGATTTTGACGTACAATGCCTCCATTGCAGCTCCTGGCTGCTGGATCCCACCCTGAAGGAAATTTTAGGCGAAAACTCCAAGATCGTGGGCTTCCAGGAGCGGTTTTTGCGGTTCCCGAAGATCTCTGAAAACGGCGCCGTTTTTGGGTTTGTGTTCCAGATGAACCGCCCGGAAGACCTGACCACCCTGCCCGAAGACACCCGCCTGCAGCGTGCCATCAAGGAACGCTACCTGCGGGGCGACTATATTTATAACTTCCCCGGCATCATTGTACCGTGAGCCCAATAAAAAACTCCCCGAATAAGAATTCTTATTCGGGGAGTTTTTTGTCGATATATTGCTTCGCAATGCGATATTTTTTCTAACGAAAAATCGATATATTTACCTGTCGGTAAATTCGATATGATATAAATCCCTCCACGCCCCGCAGGGCATATCGAGTGCGTAGCACATATCGAGTTGCGTTAGCAACATATCGAAAATCCCGTTAGGGATTTATATCGATGCATTGTGTCCCTTGGGACACAATGCTTGGTTGCGAGCTTTTATGTTACCATTCGGTTTGGATAACTTCGCCGTTATACAGTTTCTGCGCGTTTTCCAAAATACGGTCCACATTCAAGGTGCTGACGTAGACACGACCGGTGCCGTTCAGCTCCACGTAGCACTTCAGCTCGCTGACGGGATAGAACTTCATCACCTCGACGGTGCCGTTCTTCAGGGTATATTCCACCGTCAGGCGGGG
>JAZQAR010000064.1:0-2628 GCA_045545315.1 Eubacteriales bacterium
TCCCGTTCCTTTACCCCCACCAACCAGAAGGTACGCAGCCAGGTGGCCAAGATGAAGCAAAACCCCGTACCCGAGCTGATTCAGGGCAAAAAACTGCTGTTTGTGGATGACTCCATCGTACGGGGCACTCAATTAAAGGAAACCGTAGACTTTTTATATACCCACGGGGCTAAGGAAGTGCATATGCGCTCCGCTTGCCCCCCGATTATGTATAGTTGCAAATATTTGAATTTTTCCAGAGCCAACAGCGAGATGGAATTGATCGCACGGCGCACCATTATGGAGCTGGAAGGCGAAGAAGGATTCAAATATATTGAAGAATACAGCGATTCCAAAACCGAAAGAGGTAAAAACCTGCGGAAGGCGATCGCCGAAAAATTCAATTTTGCATCTTTGGAATTCCAATCGGTGGAAGGTGTTATCAAAGCCATTGGATTGGATCCCTGCCAACTTTGTACTTATTGCTGGAATGGAAAGGAATAAACGAATATGAACATGCAATCGAAATCTGACAGTTATGCAGCAGCCGGTGTAGATATCACCGCCGGCTACAAGGCCGTTGAATTGATGAAACAGCATATTGCTAAAACCGTTACCTCCGGTGTATGCTCCGACGTTGGCGGTTTCGGCGGTCTTTTTGAATTGGATCTTACCGGCATCAACAAACCGGTTTTAGTCAGTGGTACCGACGGTGTTGGTACCAAGCTGAAGATCGCTTTTATCATGGACAAGCACGATACCGTTGGTATTGACTGCGTTGCTATGTGTGTAAACGACATTATTTGCAGCGGCGCAAAGCCTCTGTTCTTCCTGGATTATATCGCCTGCGGCAAAAACGTACCCGAGCGTATCGCCGATATCGTAAAGGGTGTATGCGAGGGGTGTGTGCAGTCCGGTGCCGCTCTGATCGGTGGCGAGACCGCAGAAATGCCCGGATTCTATCCCGTGGACGAATATGACTTGGCCGGCTACAGCACCGGTATCGTTGACAAGGATAGGATCGTTGATAACAGCAAGATGAAGCCCGGTGACGTGGTGATCGCTCTGCCCTCCAGCGGCGTTCATTCCAACGGCTTCTCTCTGGTAAGAAAAGTATTTGACGTTGAAAACAAAGATATAAAGACTCCCGTTGCTGAACTGGGCGGAAAATCCATCGGCGAAACCCTGCTGACCCCCACCCGGATCTACGTTAAGCCCGTTTTGGCTTTGATGGAAGAGATCACCGTTAAGGGGATCTCCCACATCACCGGCGGCGGTTTTTATGAAAATATTCCCAGAAGCATTCCCGATGGCCTTGGCGCCAAGATCGATAAATCCAAGGTGCGCATTCTGCCCATCTTTGATCTGATCGCCAAGACCGGCAATATCAGCGAACGGGATATGTTTAACACCTTTAACATGGGTGTCGGTATGAGCATTACCGTTGCCAAGGAGGATGCCGAAAAGGCTGTTGAGATCCTGAAGGCCAACGGCGAGGATGCTTATATCATCGGCGAGATCATTGCTTCCGATGATAAAATGATTTTGGAATAAGAGGATAAGCAATATGCAGAAATCCAAGGCTAAAATCGCCGTTTTTGTTTCGGGCGGCGGCACCAACTTGCAGGCATTGATCAATGCACAAGCCAAAGGGCAGATCCCCAGCGGTGAGATCGCACTGGTGGTTGCCAACAATGCAAACGCCTATGCTTTGAAGCGGGCGGAAAAGGCCGGAATCGAGACAGCGGTTGTATTAAAAAAAGAACTGGGGTCCCAGGAAGCCTTTGAAACCAAGCTGATGAAACTGATCGATTCCAAAGGAATTGACATTATCGTATTGGCAGGATTTATGGCCATCTTGAGCGAGCGGTTCACCGGTCGTTATCCCAAGCGGATCCTGAACGTGCACCCCTCCCTGATCCCCTCCTTCTGCGGCAAGGGCTTTTACGGCCTGCACGTGCATGAAGCCGCTTTGGCCTACGGCGTTAAAGTGACCGGCGCAACGGTGCATTTTGTCAACGAGATCCCTGATGGCGGTGAGATCATCCTGCAAAAAGCCGTAGCCATCCGTCCTGACGACACCCCCGAAACTCTGCAAAAACGTGTTATGCGTTCCGCCGAATGGAAGTTACTGCCCCAGGCAGTTGAATTGGTAAGCAACCAGCTGATCACAAAATAAGAAAGGATTAACAGAATGAACGTTTATAAAATCGACAATATTGCCGAGCTGATCAAAGATAACGCCTACGTAGGTCGCGGTATCGTCATGGGTAAGACCGCCGACGGCAAAAAGGCCTGCACAGCCTATTTTATTATGGGTCGCAGTGCCAACAGCCGTAACCGCGTTTTTGCCGAGCGTGACGGCGCTATTTTCACCGAGCCCTTTGATGCTTCCAAGGTAGAAGATCCCAGCCTGATCATCTATGCGGCCGTTCGTAAATATGAAAACAAGTTGATCGCCACCAACGGTGACCAGACCGATACAGTTTATGAAGGATTAAAGGCCGGTAAGAGCTTTGCAGAAGCGTTGACCAGCCGTGAATTCGAGCCCGATGCCCCCAACTTTACTCCCCGTATCAGCGCAATGGCCACCTTTGCCAATGGTGATTTTACCTATGAAATGAGCATTTTGAAGAGCGCAGATGCAGA
>JAZQAR010000065.1:0-2100 GCA_045545315.1 Eubacteriales bacterium
CTTGGCTCACAGAACGACATGGCTACGATCCGACTTCTTGATATCTGTTGAATTTAGTTCAAGTCCTCCCCAAAGGTCGTTTTTGGCTTAGGATATCTACCCAGTTTCACTTGAAAAAATGGGATAAAAAAATACAGTAACCGCCCAGGTTACTGGATTTCTTGTGCCGATATCTAAATCGGTTCGCATTGTTGACGAAGATTATCTGAGAAAGAAGAAATACTTAATAATATTTGATTGTGGAGATATTGATTGGAACTGGCCAAATGCATTCTCATCTAAATATTTTTCTTGAATAATGGCCGTTTAACGATAGCCCTATAATTTAACGATAGGTTTGGGGATTGTTCCAACTATATTATAAAATCACATAAAAAATCACAACAAAAAAGCGTTGCGGATGAGGGGCACGATACATTTATGTCCTCAAACTGCAACGCTTGTTTTTTATTCTCTGCTTAAACACTAAGGTTTTCATAATAATTTAACGGTAAAACGACGAAACCTCTATTGACACTACCCATATCAATAGAGGAATCTGATTTGGCACGTCGCACCGAAAAAGATATCACGCCTTCCAAACAGCTTTGATGATATTACCGATTTTGGGTGAGGTTCCGTACATAAGAACACCGACACGGTAAATTTTTGCAGACAGTATACCGATCCCGAAAGTAGATGCGACTAAAATACCAATAGAAATCGCAATCTCATACCAAGGCACAGTGCTCATAGCAATTCTTGTAAACATTGCCATTGGCGAAGTGAATGGAATGTAAGAGCAAATCTGCATCAGTATACTATCCACGCTTCCGTTGCTCATTGAGAACATAACTACCATAAAACCAATAATGAACAAGAACGTTACCGGTTGAACAGCTGTATTGATATCTTCAAGTTTTGAAACCGTTGAAGAAATTGCACCGTAGAGGAACGCATAAATGAGGAAGCCAAGCAGGAAGAATACGAGCATATATACAAACAGTTCGGGCGGAATATTAAAGATAGAGTCAATGATTCCGTTATCTCCCCAATAGGACTTGTTCACGTTGTAGAATACAAGTGCCGAGCCGAAGATGGCAACAAGTTGAACAAGACCTGCCATACAAGCCGCCAAAACCTTACCAAACATCATATTGATGGGTTTAGCGCTGGTAATTAAAAGTTCCATAGCACGGGAGCTTTTCTCGGTCGCAACACTCATTGCTACCATCTGACCGTAAAGCAGAATGACCATATACAGCGCAAAGATCATAATATAGGTGTAGAAGAAGTTCTGCATCTGATCTTTGCCAAGACTTTCCACTTTGCCATCGATCTGAATGCTCATAACACCGGCAGCATCTTCAGCTGACATACCGCCGCCAATCATCGCATTCATTTGATAGATCTGCTGCAGGACACCGGTTGCGATATCGGGGTTCATATCGTACATCGAAAGATTATCAACGTAATAGGTAAAGGATGTTGCTCCGGTCATTGCGAAAGCACACTCCACGTCGCCGGAGGTGATCTTATCCTTGATCACGCTGATTTCTTCATCAGTGATCTGTACGTCATAATCGGTAAAGGATGCGGCAAAGGTTTCTCTTACCATATCCGCCTGTGTAGGATCATCCGCCTTTACCAGCATTACGGAAAGGTCAGCGGTGGCATCAGAAGGATCGTTCGATTCGAACAAGGCGGTGATTCGAGGAAA
Source organism: Eubacteriales bacterium (assembly GCA_045545315.1). Lineage (GTDB taxonomy): Bacteria > Bacillota > Clostridia > Oscillospirales > QAKW01 > QAKW01. The sequence continues at coordinate 1,700 of JAZQAR010000065.1, forward strand.
GAACATAACGATAGCGATTACCACCATCAAAAAGATGGTTACGCCGACAAAGGCTTTATTCTTGGCATAATTTTTAAGCTCAAATTTAAGTATTTTTCCAAACTGTTTCACTTTTAGTCCTCCTTTGCCCCATCGCCTGCGTATTCTACGAAAATATCGTTGAGGGAAGGCTCATAAACCTTTACTTCGTCAATATCGTAGTTTTCTACAAGGCGAGTCATAGTAGTTTTCTTTTCGGAGGGTGAGCCCAAGCGAATCATCAAGTCGCCGTTTTCCATAACGGTGCAGGAAGCACCAAAATCAGCTGTGATTGCATCGGGTGTTTCTGTTTTTACAACTAAGCGGTCACGGGGATAGTCACGCTTGATATCGTGCAAATCACCGTGCAGTGCAACAACACC
>JAZQAR010000066.1:0-13872 GCA_045545315.1 Eubacteriales bacterium
CATTGAAATATTTTACACCCTGTATCATATACTCACCGCCTTTTATTTATTATAACGTAAAACGATAAATTAAACAAGTGGATTCTGTGTCTTTGAAAGAAAAGCCGCCCAAAAGAGGCGGAAAATGCGGCAGAGGCCGCAATGGAAAGTAGAGCCGCCCAAAGGCGGCGGAATGAAGGCACTTGTATAGAGTAGGAATCAAAAATAAAGCGAGCGGCTAAGTGGATGCGGTGCGCTCTCGGTTTTTGTCGACCGCTGCGGGCGGTGTCCGACAAAACCTTCGTGCTGCCGACTCCGCAGACCGCAACACTTGACGTGGTGTTGCGGCTGCTGCGACGAACTTTTTTGCCTTGCAAAAAAAGTTCACATCCAACAGCTCTCCGCCATAAAAAAATACCACCCGATTGGGTGGTATTTTTTATGGCGGAGAGAGGGGGATTCGAACCCCCGAACGGGTTTAAGCCGTTACACGATTTCCAATCGTGCGCCTTCGACCAGCTCAGCCATCTCTCCAAACTCGCTTGGCTATTATATAACGAAACAGGGTAAAAGTCAAGCGTTTTTTAAAAGTTTTTTATTTTTCGTTGGTTTGATTGGCGGTGGGGAACAATTCCTTCCAAACGTCGGTGTGGGCTTCGCAATCCAGGTAGTGCCCAAAGCGGTGATTATCCTTCGCCTCGGAGTGCTCCTTGCAGGCGTTGGCGATCACGTTGACGTATTTTTCGCTCATTCTTTCGCAGAAGGCGTGCCAGCCCTTTTTCCATTCGCCGTTTTGCAGTTCTTCGTTCCGTTTTTCAAAGGCGGCCATGATCTCTTGTGCCTCTTCACCCTTGGCCAGGGTGATACCGTCCTTCAATGCTTTGATGGGGGTGAAGGCGATCTCGTGACTCTTGGTGTCGTATTCTACCGCCAAGGCAGTGAACCATCCTTTCTCGTTACTTTCGTGGATAAAATGGAAGTTGCCCTGGCCGTAAAGAATGTGACAGCCCTGATACTGTTCATAGCATCCGATACAATGGCTATGCTGGCAAAGGATCATATCTGCCCCGGCTCTCGCCATGGCACGGCAGGCCCGCATCAGGCGAGGGGAGGGATATCCGCAGTGCTCCTTGCCGCCGTGGTAGATCAGGATCACCCGATCGTTTTCAGCCTTGGCGGCCCGAACGTCCTCCAAGGTTTCGAACTCGTCAAAGGGTCTGCAGCCCATCCGATCCTCCAAAGCGTAGGAATATTCGTGCTCGCAAACGGTGATCAGGCAGATCTTTTGTCCATCCTTTTCAATCACCAGGTTCTTTCTGGAATCCTCGTAATTGTTGCCGAAGCCGGTGGTTTGGATTCCAACCTCCTCCAGGGCCTTCAGGGTATCCATAGCACCCTCGATACCGAAATCAAAAAAGTGATTATTGGATAACCCACAGCAATCCACCTGCAATTCTTTTAAGACCTCTGCCGTTTCAAAGGGGGCCTTTAGGTTAGGGCCGAATTTTTCGATGGCATTTTCGCTTTCGGTGATGGCGCATTCCAGGTTCACAAACCGGAAATCCTTGTTCTCAAAAAGGGATATCGTGTCGGTAAACAGCGTCTCAACGTCCTTTTTTTGGAAAAGGGGTGCGGTAAACTCCTTGGTGGGGCAAAAATCTCCTAAAAATAATGCTTTCATAACAGTACCTCTTATCTTATTTTAATCTTGATAAAATTTGCAGATGAGTTATAATTATAATAGCATCTCAAGTAAAATACTACAATATCCAATATTATTCTAAAAGCGAATTTTTTTCATTATTTTAAGATTGGTGAACTTCAAATGGATCTTTATATCGTTCAGGAACTGCTGCATTATTGCAACATCTCTGTTAAAAAATGCTCAAAATGCTCCCAAAGTGTCATCCCGTATTATGACCTGACCTTCGTGCTGAAGGGATCGATGGTCTATTACGTGAACGGACAAAAAGTGACCCTGCGGGAAAACGATGCCATCTTTTTAAAACCCGGCACCTTGCGCTCACGCCCGCAGGGAACGGAGCCCGTCAAATACGTCAGCTTTAATTTTTTGCCGAATCCAGGGGCGGAATTGCCTTTGGCGGAATATCTGCCCCGTTCCATTTCTGCCGACGTGCGAAAACTGTTTTCCGTCTATACCCAAAGCCATATCCTGCCGGCTTACCATTCCAAAGAAAAAGTCTCTAACCTATTGAACTACGTGCTGTTCAGTTTGCTGGATCATTGCGATTTAGAGACCAACAACGAATATGTGATCGATGCGATCAAATACGTGAACGCTCACTTGACCGAAAAACTCTCGCTCCAAGAGGTCAGTGCGGCGGTGAATCTTTCCAAGGAATATATTTCCGCTCTCTTTAAAAAAGAAATGGGGAAGACCCTGACCGATTATATCAATGAGCGCAAAATGATGCTGGCGGTAGAGATGATCCGGAACGAAGAACTGCCCCTTTCGGAGATCGCCAATTCCTTGGGGTATGGAAATTATACCTATTTCATCCGGGTCTTTAAAAAATATATGGGTGAACCTCCCATTCATTTCAAAATAAAAAAGGAGGGCGTGTGAAAACGCCCTCCTTCTCCTTTAATCCAGTTTTTGTTCGATCTTATTCCGGATGCTCTGCATGTCCAAATCCAATTGAGCGATCCGTTCTGCGCAATCGCTTAATTCCTTGGCGATCTGGTCGGCATTTTCCAGATCCTTTTTGTATTTCATCTTGTGCTCCAGGCTGGCCCAAAAGTCCATGGCGATGGTGCGCAGCTGGATCTCCACGTGCATCATCCGCTTTTCATTGGATAGGAAGATGGGGATCTGTACGATCAGGTGCAGACTACGGTATCCGGAGGGCTTGGGGGATTTGATGTAATCCTTCACCCGGATCAGCTTCACGTCGTCCTGCTTTAAAAGATAATGGGCCAATAAGTATACGTCCTCAGGGAAGGCGCAGATCACCCGCACCCCGGCAATGTCCCGGATCTCCTTTTCGATGGACTCCAGGGAGAGGGGGAGCCCCCGCCGCCAAAGCTTATCGATAATGCTCCGGGGATCCTTTAGCCGGCATTTTATGGTCTCAATGGGGTTGCGGGCATGGGTCACGTTCAGCCCCTCGTTCAGGACCTTGAACTTGGTCTCCACCTCCATCATGGCGCATTGATAATAGGACATCAGGGTGCGGAAGTTGTTTTCATGCCGCATCACCTTGGCCAGCTGCTCAATGTTGCCGCCTTCCTCGGTGAAAACCACCTCGTTGATTACGTTCATCTATTCTAAACCTCGTTTCGATTCTATTGTTTCCATTATACACCATCTTTCCTGTGAAAGAAAGTAAAATCTGAAAATTATTTGTTACAGAATTTGGAATAATGAACAGAAAACCCCTCTGTTTCCAAAAGGTTTATCGTTCAAAAGACAGAAATCGACCCAAAACGATTGAAAAATACCGAAAAATACGCTATAATGTTCGGGAAATCTAAAGAAAAGGAGTGTTTAAAAATGAAAAAGACCATTTGTAAATATGAATACGATACCGAAGCCTCCACCGTTGTTAAAAAGGTAACCGTGGGTGAATTCGGCGATGCTGCCGGCTACGAAGAAACCTTGTATCAGACTGCCGACGGTAAGTATTTCGTTTACACTAACGGCGGCGCAGAATCTCCCTATACCAAGGAAGATATCAAGCGGATCGCCAAGGATAAGGCTGCCGCCTGGATCAAAGAACGCGAATAATGAAAAAGAAAGCGGAAGCCTCAAAACTTCCGCTTCCTTTTTTGAAAAATCCCTTGACAATACCAAAACTTTCATTTATAATACTTGAGTAATCGCAAATAGGGGTATAGCTCAGCTGGTAGAGCAGCGGTCTCCAAAACCGCGTGTCGTGAGTTCGATTCTTACTGCCCCTGCCACAAAAACAGCCTTGGCTTCTGCCAAGGCTGTTTTTGTTTTAGGCGCAGCAGAATCTCTCCGCGACACGCTTGCGTGTCGCGGTTAGCGGCTGCCGCAACACAGCGGATACCGAGCGCACAACGGCTCGCGACGGATACGCTGATGTTGCAAAGGGGTGTTTATGAAGGCATCAAAATAGCAGAAACAAGAGAGCGAGCAGATCCTTGGCATTCTTACGCTAAGATTAAATTTATGTATATGCTGGAATTCTTTAATTGTTTTTGTTATAATCCCATATAAGAAGGTATGATAAAGAAGGTGAAGCTGTGAAAAACAAAATGGAAGCGATCTCGCAAAACATCTCTTTTTTATCGGATGATTTCAAAATCAGGGTTTTGGACAAATCTTCCGATATAACGGAACGTGCCTTTCATTCGGCGATCGAAATCAAACTGTTTTATGAAGGACGATCCATCCAGATGATCGGCGGTAAAACGGTGGTTGCCAACGCCGGTGATATCACTGTTGTGAACCCCTATGAAATTCATACGAATATTGAAACGGACGTATATAAGGCGAGGTACTATCTTCTGCTTGTGGGGTTGGATTTTTTTAAAAATACAAATCTTATAAGTGCAAAATTACAAAACCTGGTCATTGCAGGGGAGATGTCCTTTCATAACCATATCAAACAAAATGATCGGCTCAATAAGATCATAAAGCGGATCGTTCTTGAATCACAAGAAAAGAAGGAATATTATCAGGAGATCATCCATAATCTGATGGAAGAATTTTTTCTTTTGTTATTGCGTGATGAACTTACCGTAAGCCAAGCAGAAATTCTTACCGCGGAAAAGATCAAAAAAGCCAAGCTTATTGCTCCTGCGATCACAAAAATCCTGAATGATTTTAACAGAACGATCACGATCGATGAACTCGCAGAATTATGTCATATCAGTAAATATCATTTTTGCCGCGTATTCAAGCAAGTAACGGATCTGACTCCTACGGGTTATATAATGAACTACCGAATTCATCTGGCGCAGGCAATGCTCGAGGATAAAAGTAAAAGTATAAAGCAAATTGCCGCAGAGTGCGGTTATAATGATATCAGTTATTTTTATAGATGTTATAAAAAAATAATGGGAATTCCTTTGAATCGATAAAAAAGATTTTTGCTAAATTTTAGCAAAAATCTTTTTTGTTTTTTAAAATATGAGCAATATAATCCAAAATAATAGCATAAACGTCTATTGTTTGAGTAATTTATCGTGATATAATTTAACCAAGAGGTGATTTATATGAAAAATATTAAAAAAATTGATATTCACGCCCATGCGATCTTTTTTGAAGAGATCGCCCCCATTATCGGTAAAGGCTTTCCCTTTATCAACTATCGGGAGCTTATTGTCTATTACGATAAACTGAATATTGAAAAGGGTGTTCTGCTTCCCGTTGTGTCTCCGGAATACCATACCGCCCCCAAGACCACAAGTGAATGTGCATATATCGCAAAAAATAACCCGGACAGATTTCTCTGGTTTTGCGGGATAGACCCCCGTGCTGTAAGCAATGACCCGAAGGCGGATTTCACGCCGCTGCTGGAATACTACAAGTCAAAGGGTGCAAAAGGCGTCGGAGAACTAACGGCGCAGTTTTATGCGGACGATCCCTTTATTGATAATCTGTTCCATCACTGCGAAGTCTGCGATATGCCGGTAACGATCCATATTGCTACGCAATTTGGCGGTCAATACGGCATTGTGGACGATATCGGTCTGCCCCGTCTGGAGAAAATGCTGAAAAAGCATAAAAACCTGAAAATTCTGGGTCATTCCCAACCCTTCTGGGCGGAGATGAGCAGCGATATCTGCGAAGAAGAACGCAATAAATACCCCAAAGGGAAGGTCAAAGAGGGGAGAATCGCAGAGCTGATGCGCAAATATGAAAACCTGTATTGCGACTTCTCTGCCGGGAGCGGTGCAAATGCACTGATGCGGGATCCCGAATATGCGGCAAAATTCATCGAGGAATTTTCGGACCGCATATTGTACGGATGCGACATTTGCCAGAACTTTAATACCCATCCATACAAATTTGATGAGTTTTTGCAAAATATGCGTAAGGACGGTATGATCAGCGAAGAAAACTATTATAAGTTCGTGCGTGGAAATGCTATCAAGCTTTTGAAACTGGAGAATATGGAATAATTATTACGTTAAAAACATAAGGAGATCGTAAAATGGAAAAATTAGCATTGCTTGGCGGAACGCCTGCAATCAACCAAACTGTGCCCGAAGAACTTTTTAAGTGGCCCATTTTCACCCAAGAGGATATTGATGCCGCCATGGACGTGGTGGTGAACAACCGCTTCTCAAATACGGATATCACCATTAAATTCCAGGAGGAATTTGCGGCCTGGCAGGGCAGAGAATATGCCCTTGCTTTTACCAACGGAACCATGTCGCTGACAGCGGCGATGTTTGCCATCGGCCTTGGTGAAGGGGACGAGATCATCTGTCCCACCAAAACCTATTGGGGCAGTATTTCCCAAGCCGCTTATTTTGGGGCGACTACAGTCTTTTGCAATATTAACGAAAACTTGTGCCTTGATCCCGATGATCTGGAACGCTGCATCACCCCTCGCACCAAAGCGATCATGGTGGTGCATTACCTTGGCTACCCCTGCGATATGGATCGGATTATGGCGATCGCAAATAAGCATGATCTTTATGTGATCGAGGACGTTTCCCATGCCCACGGCTCGTTGTATAAGGGCAAAAAAGTCGGCACTTTCGGTCATATCGCCGCAATGTCTATGATGAGCTGGAAGGTTTTTGCGGCGGGGGAAATGGGGATGCTCATTACCGACGACCGAAAACTTTATGAAAGAGCCCTCGCCTTTGGTCACTATGAGCGCAATAACGAAAAATTCATCCGGGAGAGCGAGGAACTGAAAGACTATTTCCATATCGCTTTGGGCGGTGTTAAAGGCCGTGTTAATCAGGTCAGCTCCGCCATCGGCAGAGGCCAACTGAAGCATTTTGACGAGCGCTGCGCAGAGATCCGCAAGGCGATGAATTACTTCTTCGATTGTCTTGAAGGCCTGCCCGGCATTAAGCCCCTTCGCATTGATGAATCGGATGGTTCTAATATGGGTGGATATTATTATCCGCAGCTGCTCTATTATCCCGAGGAACTGGACGGACTTGCTCCTGCCCATTTCGCCAGCGCCCTTGCCGCAGAGTTCAACGGTACGGCTAAATCCCGTGCGGGAGCGAATTTCTGCTTACATACCCATCAATATTTTAAGACCTTTGACCCCAGACATTCCACCGTTAAAAAAGAAGGCGTTGTTTCCGACGACGGGGCTTTAAAGGCATCGGAAGAAAAGTATTGCATTAGTGTGCCCTGGTTTAAAAAGTATGATAAGGAAATGATCGATCTGTACGTTGCTGCTGTAAAAAAGGTGGTAAAAAATCATAAACAACTTGTGGGAGAAGACGATCAATATAAAAATGCACCCGTAGGAGTTTGGTACGGCGCGGAAAGTGACAGAAAGAAATGAGATGCGATCAAAAAACAGTAGCCTTTGGCATTGTTGGTTGCGGTATGATCGCAAATTTTCACGCCCGTGCGATTGCAAAAATTAAAAATGCAACCCTTTTGGGTGTTTCGGATAAGAATAAAGAAGCTGCCGAATGTTTTGCGAAGAATTATAATATACGTTGTTACCGGAGCTATGAAGAAATGCTTGGGGATAAAAATATAGATGCTGTATGTATCTGTACCCCAAGCTCTTTTCATGCAGAAAATGCGATTGCCGCCCTGGAGGCAGGTAAGCACGTTGCCGTTGAAAAACCCATGGCTTTTACAGCCGAACAAACTGAAAAAATAGAAGAGGCTGTAAAAAAGAGCGGAAAACTGCTGACCTCCATCGCACAGCTCAGATTCTCGGATGATATCGTCAAAACGAAACAGTTGATCGAATCCGGCTCCTTGGGCACGTTGACCTTGTGCGATCTTTATATGAAGTACTGGCGCTCGGAGAAATACTATGCAAGCAGCGACTGGAAGGGTACGCGGGAATTTGACGGCGGCGGTGCGCTGATGAACCAGGGGATCCACGGAATCGATGCGTTGATCTATCTTTTGGGAGAAGCTACCGTAATGCAATCCGTTAACAGAACCTTGTATCATGATATTGAAGTGGAAGATACCTCGGTTTCTATACTGGAATTCAAAAACGGTGCCTATGGCGTAATCGAGGCTACAACCTGTGCATACCCCGGATTTGAAAGAAAGATCGAAATCAACGGCACCAAAGGCTGTGTGATTTTAAGGGAAAATAAGATAGAAAAACTGGTGATGAACGGCGAAACGATCATAAATGATATCTCAGAAAATGTGGTAAGTACTTCAAGCGACCCCACGGCAATGAGCGATCAGTTTCATAAAAGACAGCTTGAAAACCTCGTTGATGCAATTTGCGGAAAAAACAAACTGATGATCGATGTCAATGAGGGGGCAAAAGCGGTAAAACTGATTGAAGATATCTATAATAAAGGAAGATGAACGATGATTAAGTATAGAATTGGCATTCTCGGTACGGAAAACTCCCACGCCTCAAACTTTGCAAAATATATAAACCTGCCCGATGAGCAGGGGAACTACCGTTACCCCGATTGCAGAGTGGTGTGCATCTACGGCCATTATCCCGAAAGTAGTGTAATTTCATAAGGTACTAAAACTGCCGTAGGGGAGTGGTTCCCCCTTCCATAGTTTGAGCGTAGTATAATTTTTGATTTGTTTAAAAGTATAAAAAGTTGAAGGTCCGCACCCGGATGCCCGGGTGCGGACCTTCTCTTTATTTGCCTCTCTTTTTAACGTCCTTTTTGATATTAGCGCTCCAATTGGCACCCAACGGCCCACAGCAACGCACCTGAGTAACCGCATCGGCAACGGTATCATAAAGAACTCTTGTTCCTTTGGCATCGGCTTTATAATCGACCGCCCGATCGGCAGAGATGCCATAATGAGCGGCAGTTTCCACCGCATCGATATTGGCACCGATGAAAAGGAACTCCCAGCCGTTTCGCTCCTTTTGACGTTCGATCATCCTTTTGACCTGCTCGGAACTGTAGCGGTGGCTGGCATTTTCCATACCGTCGGTGGTGATCACAAATACCGTGTGGGTCGGCACGTCCTCCGGGCGGGCGTATTTGTGGATGTTCCCGATGTGGTGGATGGCATCGCCCAAGGCATCGATCAGAGCGGTACAGCCCCGCACGGTGTAATCCCGTTCGGTCATTTTTGGGATCTCCGCCAGCTTGACCCGGTCGTGCAGTACCTCGCTTCGGTCATCGAACAATACGGTGGAAACGTAGCAAGCGCCCTCCTGTTTTTTCTGCTTCTCGATCATACCGTTAAAGCCGCCGATGGTGTCCTTTTCCAGCCCCTGCATGGAGCTGCTTCTGTCCAGGATGAATACCAATTCTGTCGTGTTGTTTTTCATTTTTAAAAACCTCTCTTTCCGTTGATGTCTATATTCTACATCAAGGAAAGAGAGGTTCGGTCGCCTGGCGGGCGACATATTTTTTATGCGCCCAAAAGGTTTTGATCAAAGGCAAACAGCGCCTCGTTGATCTCGAAAATATTGTAATTGTTCTTTTCAATAAAATATTCAATGATCAGATCGAACTTATTGCTATGGGAGAGGGCAAAGCCCGCCTTTTGCAAAAGCTCCTCCGTTTCCTCCAGATCAAGCCCCAAAGCAATGGCGAAGGCAATGGCGGTGGGCTTGCTGGGCTTATAGTGGATATCGCTGCGGATCTTGGAAAATAACTTGCGGTCGATGTTGGCCTTTTTGTAGCATCCCGCATCGGTCATACCTTTTTCGTCGATCTTCCGCAACAGCATTTGTGAAAAACTCTCGTCGATCTCCTTTAGTTTTGCATCCAGTTCATCCTTTTGCGGCAAGGAGCAGCAATCCATCATTGCCATGGTGGGCTGCAGGCAACGGCTTCTGCCAAAGGCTTCGATCCGTTGCTCCACGTAGCGGTCGTCCACGTATTCCGCAATATCTTTGAACAGCTTTTCCCTGATCTTAAAGGAGGTTTTGTCGAAAATCACCAGATAAACGGTCATATCGTTTTTGAGCAAAAACTCTCCGATCACGTCCACGGCCACCTTCAAAGCCCGATCCTTGGGGTACCCGAAAACCCCCGAGGAGATCAACGGAAAGGCCACGGTCTCACATTGATGCTCCTTCGCCAGGAGCAGGGAATTCCGATAGCAGGCCTCCAGCAGGGCTTTTTCATTCCTTTTTCCGCCCGTCCAGCGGGGGCCCACCGTGTGGATGACGTAGCGGCAGGGCAGAGCATACCCTTTGGTCAGCTTGGCTTCGCCTACCTTACAACCACCCAGAGTTTTGCATTCTTCCTTCAGCTCTTTGCCGGCCGCCCTGTGGATGCACCCGTCCACACCGCCTCCACCCAAAAGGGTCTCGTTGGCAGCGTTGACGATGGCGTCTACCTTCATTTTGGTAATATCGTTCCGCAGAATCTCAAATGGCATTGTTTTCACCTCTATTCAATGATAACATAAACCGGGAATTATATCAACCTGCGCTTGTTATTTTTGGATCGATGTGGTATGATTTTAAAAAATGAAGGAGAAGAGCATTGAAGCTGGTAATCGGTTGTCTGAACGCAAAATATATCCATATGTCCTCGGCACCCTGGTGTTTGGCGGCGGGGCTGCGTTCCTATGCCCAAAGCCCGGTGGAATACCGGGTGATGGATGCTACCGTCAACGGCGATCTGAAGGCCTTCGCCGAGCGGATCGTTGCCGCAGCACCGAAGGTCGCTTCCTTTTCCTGCTATATCTGGAATATGACCGCCATCCTGCAGGTTTGTGCCCAAATAAAGGAGCAATTGGATTGCACCATCATCCTGGGCGGGCCGGAGGTGGCCTATCGGGGCGCCGCCGTGTTGGAGCAGTACTCCTTTGTGGATTACGTGCTGGCTGGAGAAGGAGAGTTCGCCTTCCCCGCTTTGGTGGATGCTTTGTCGGGTCTCGGTACCCCGGAGCAGATGCCCGGATTGACCTGGCGGCAGGGAGATGCCATTTTCTCCAATCCGGAGGCCTGCTATACCCAAACACCGCCTTCGCCCTATAACGATGAATATTTTGCCGTCCTTGGGGGCAGGATCTGTTATATCGAATCCTCCCGGGGGTGTCCTTACCGTTGCGCCTTTTGTCTTTCCGGGCGGGTATCACCTCTGCGCTTTTTCGATCTGGAGCAGGTGAAAGGGGATCTTTTGAGATTGGCGCAAAGCGGTACCAAAACCGTGAAGTTCGTGGACCGTACCTTTAACGCCAACGAAAAACACGCCAACGAGCTTTTATTATTTATTAAGGAACGTTACGGCACCGCCATTCCAAGGGGTGTCTGCTTCCATTTTGAGATCGCCGGCGATATTTTGCGTCCCAGCACTTTGGAGCTCCTCTCTCAAATGCCCAAGGGGGCCGTTCAGCTGGAGATCGGGATGCAATCCTTCAACGAGCCCACCCTGGCCGCCATCAACCGCAAGACCGATACCCAAAAACTGATCAAAAATATCCGCCAATTGGTGGGCTTCGGTAATATGCATATCCATATCGACCTGATTGCCGGCCTTACCGGCGAGGGAATGGCAGAATTTGAAAAAAGCTTTGATACCGGCTATGCTCTGGGCGCCCATATGCTGCAGATGGGCTTTTTAAAGCTGTTGCACGGTGCCGCCATGCGGGAGCATCCGGAGGAATACCCCTGTGAATTTTCTCACGAACCGCCCTACGAGGTGTTGTCCACCCCCTGGCTTACCCGGGAAGAGGTGCGCCAACTGAAAAAATGCGAGGATGCCCTGGAGCGGTTGTATAACAGCGGTCGTTTTCTGTTTACTCTGGACTATCTGTTGGGGAAAGGGGGCTATACGCCTTTCCTCCTCTTCTTTGAATTCGGCAATGCCTTAAAAGGGGAGGGGATGTCCCTTTCCGACTATGCGGCGGCGGTATACCGGTATTTCGCCCCCCGCTGTGATGGGGAGCTTTTGCGGGAGCATTTAGTCTGTGACCTGCTTTCCTGCTCCTCTGCATTGCAGATCCCGCCGGAACTGAAGATCAGCGATCCCCGCCATAAGCAATTGATGAGCCTTTTGGCAAAGAGCCCCAAAACCAAGGTGGCGATCCTCAAAAAAAGCGGTCGTATCATTGCGGTGGATCAAATGGGGGAACGGGATCTTTTCGGCCGTTATCCCGGTGCGTTTTATCCCTTAGCGGAATATGATCCGATCTTAAATTTATAATAGAATTTAGTTGACAAATATCGCAAAGGGTGCTAAAATATAAAAAATAAATCTTTAAGGCGATACAGAGAGATCGGCAAGATTGTGCAATAGGTTTAAACTACGGTGAGGGTAAATTGCGCCCTAAGCCGATTTTAGTGTGTCTGCCTTACCGATTTTTCGGTAAGGCTTTTTTTCTGTAAAAACCAAAGAAAGGAATCAATGATGGCAGAAGTTTTAAAGGCAAAAATGATGAAAACCGATCTGGGATCCGATTTCGAGACCCCTGTTTCTTCCTTTTTGCTGAATAGCCCCTATGACCATTCCGATTATATCGTATTTCCCAGCTTTTGTGACGTGCACGTGCATTTCCGAGAGCCGGGATTTTCTTATAAAGAGACCATTTTAAGCGGTTGTAATGCGGCCGCCCGGGGTGGATATACCTCCGTTTGTACGATGCCTAACCTGAATCCGGTGCCCGATAGCGTGGAGCACCTGGAAGAACAGCTGAAGCTGATCCGCCGGGATGCAACGATCCACGTCTACCCCTATGCTTCCATCACCGTGGAGCAAAAAGGGGAGCGGCTTTCGGAGCTGGAGCGGATGGCAACGGATGCGATTGCCTTCTCTGACGACGGCAAGGGCGTACAGGATGAAGAACTGATGCGCGCCGCTATGATCAAAGCCAAGGAATTGGGTAAAATGATCGTAGCCCATTGTGAAGATAACAGTTTGCTGTATGGCGGCTATATTCACGACGGCGAATATGCTAAGCTGCACGGCCACAAGGGCATCTGCAGCGAAAGCGAATACGGCCCCATCGCCAGGGATCTGAAACTGGTGGAGGAGATCGGCTGTGCCTATCACGTTTGCCATATCTCCACCAAGGAAAGCGTGGATCTGATCCGCAAGGCCAAGGCCAGGGGTGTCAACGTAACCTGTGAGACCGGCCCCCATTACCTGGTGATGAACGATATGGATCTGCAGGAAGACGGGCGCTTTAAAATGAATCCGCCCATCCGTAGCGAGGAAGATCGCCTGGCGCTGGTGGAAGGGATCCGGGATGGCACCATTGATATGATCGCTACCGATCACGCCCCCCATTCTGCCGAAGAAAAGGCCAAGGGCCTGGCGGGCAGCGCCTTTGGGATCGTCGGGCTGGAGACTGCCTTTGCGGTACTGTATACCAAGCTGGTCAAGCCCGGTATCATTACCTTGGAAAAACTCATCGAACTGATGGCCATCAATCCCCGCAAGCGGTTCGGTCTGCCCCTGGGCAACGATTTCACCGTTTGGGATCTGAATAAAGAATTCGTGGTGGATCCCAAGGATTTCCTTTCTGCGGGCAAGGCCACACCCTTCACCGGGGAAACGTTAAACGGTCAATGTATCCTTACCGTATGTGACGGTAAGATTGTGTATAAAGGTTAATTTAAGAGGAGGCTCATTATGGCAAAAAGAACAGACATTAAAAAGATTTTGATCATTGGTTCCGGCCCGATCGTCATTGGTCAGGCCGCTGAATTTGACTACGCCGGTACCCAGGCTTGCCTGGCGCTGAAGGAAGAGGGCTACGAGGTAGTGCTCTGTAACTCTAACCCTGCAACGATTATGACCGATACCTCCATTGCCGATAAGGTATATATGGAGCCCCTCACTTTG